>NZ_JAWPOR010000004.1:72499-283001 GCF_033344395.1 Vibrio sp. 1874 | reverse complement strand
GGACGAGCGTGATTCAGGATCTACCCACCGAGTGCTTTGAAGTGCGGAAGTTATCGCTATTTCCTAGCGAGCAGTAAACCGACTCCTAGTCTCATTTAAACTCGCTAGAATGACCCTAATTTTAGTTCATGGTGCGGAGCCTAAGTATTAATATCAACCCACCAACTCTTTACGAATGATCTCCGCACCCGCACTTAACGCATTGAGCTTAGCGGTCGATACTTCACGAGACAAAGGTGCCATACCACAGTTGGTACATGGGTAAAGCTTGTCGGCATCAACGTACTTCAACGCCTCTCGCAATGTGTTCGCTACTTCTTGTGGCGTTTCAATTTCGTTGGTAGCGACGTCAATCGCACCAACCATCACCTTCTTACCGCGAATCAACTCAAGTAACTCAATAGGCACTCGTGAGTTATGACACTCAAGCGAGATAATATCGATATTCGACTGCTGCAATTTAGGGAATACTTCTTCGTATTGTCGCCATTCAGTGCCTAGCGTTTGCTTCCAATCCGTGTTCGCTTTGATGCCGTAGCCATAGCAGATGTGCACTGCAGTTTCACATTTCAGCCCTTCAATCGCACGCTCTAAACACGCAATGCCCCACTCGTTCACATCATCGAAGAACACATTGAACGCAGGTTCATCGAATTGAATAATGTCGACACCCGCCGCTTCAAGCTCTTTCGCTTCTTGGTTGAGGATCTTCGCAAATTCCCAAGCCAGCTTTTCACGGCTACCGTAATGATCATCATGAAGCGTATCGATCATCGTCATAGGGCCTGGCAGTGCCCACTTGATAGGTTGCTTAGTTTGCTGACGCAAGAACTTGGCATCTTCAACAAACACGGGCTTTGTGCGGCTTACTGGGCCAACCACAGTCGGAACACTTGCTTCATAACGGTTGCGAATGGTCACCGTTTTACGGTTTTCAAAATCTACGCCGCTTAAATGCTCAATAAAGGTCGTCACAAAATGTTGCCGAGTTTGCTCTCCATCACTGACGATATCAACGCCTGCCAATTCTTGCTCTTGCAAAGCGACGCGTAGCGCATCGCGTTTGCCATCAATCAGTTCTTCACCTTGCAGTTTCCACGGTGACCAAAGTTTTTCTGGTTCGGCCAGCCAAGAAGGTTTCGGTAAGCTGCCAGCCGTTGAAGTCGGTAATAGTGTTTTCATCGTCATTCCTTTCTAGATTCTCGTTATCGATTACGCGTAGCTTGCAGACCATTGTTCAAGCACAGATTGATAGGGTTTGATGAAATGCTCCTCGGCAAATTTCCCTTGTTCAACTGCCAGTTGGCTGCGCTCTTCTCGGTCGTAAACGATTTGAGTTAGCGAGTGGTCTAGGTTTTTTAGGTTTGGCTGGTAGCAATTACCGGCAACCGCGTTGGCATTGTAAATCTCAGGTCGGTAAATCTTCTGGAATGTCTCCATCGTGCTAATCGTACTGATAAGCTCTAGGTTTGAATAATCGTTCAACAAGTCACCGAAGAAGTAGAATGCCAACGGTGCAACGCTGTTTGGCGGCATAAAGTAGCGCACCTGTAAGCCCATCTTCTTGAAGTACTGCTCCGTCAACGAAGATTCGTTCGGCTGATATTCAAAGCCCAAAACAGGATGTTGATTTTCGGTGCGTCGGTATACCTTGTTGTCCGATACGCTCAGACAAATCACTGGCAGCTTTTTGAAATGCTGTTTATAAGACTCAGAATTAACGAAAGCTTTGAACAGTTTGCCATGCAAATCACCGAAGTTCGCTGGGATGCTGAACTGTGGCTGGTTTTTGTTGTGGTCCAACAGCAAAACGCTAAAGTCGTAATCACGCACGTATGAAGAGAAGTTGTTGCCCACAATGCCTTCAATACGCTCGTTAGTGTTGTGGTCAACAATGTTAGTTTTGAGCACTTCAATCGATGGGAAGGCTTCTCCACTACCTTGGATATCCATATCAACGGAGATGATTTCAAGTTCAACGGAGTAGCGGTCACCTTGCGCGTTATCCCAATATGCCAACGCATTAAAACGATTATCGATCATTCGGAGCGCATTGCGCAGATTCTCTCGGCGGTAGTTTCCGCGAGCCAGATTAGCAAAGTTGGTAGTGATTCGCGTGTTGTCTGATGGTTGGTAATTCTCATCAAAGCGAATGCTTTTGATAGCAAATGTGAAATCGTTATTCATCGTGAGTTGGTATCCTATTTCCTTAGATAAAGCAGACTTTTCCTAACTCTGTGCATGGGGACATTTTTTGTTTTTTGGTTTTCCCAATCGTTAGGTTGCGCAGCGTTCACGACGAACAGTTCGTACTAAAAACGGTGGTCGCAGTGCCTAACACCAGAGCAGTCCGTTTTTTATACTTGCTTCACGAGTTGAGTAATATTGGTATTGTTTCACATTGAACATGAAGGAAATTCATAGTGGCAGTTCCAACCCTGAGAGAGCTATCGTAGATACTGTTTTTCATTGACACCAATACACGTAACTTGGCGAGCATATTGCCAATATGTGTAATTAAGAAACTGATAAGGGATTAGCAGTACGTAAACCAGTTTTAAGCCGAGAAAACGCATTGTATAAACAAGACGCCAACTGGAATATAGGACAGCGTAACTTAAATAGTACTTTTCACACTCCATCGTTTATTCAAGCATTCGTTTAATTAGAAGTACGTTACATTTTATATTCTCGAAACATGATTATTTAATAATCTTATTTATTTCTTTTTCTATCTTTACCATCTTAAACGTAAAGTTTAATTTCCTGCTGTAAAAGCACATATAACTTCATACACGAACATGGCAACTTCATTGACGGACTTTATCACTAAACTATTACATTAAGCTCTAAAAAATAATAACAAAAAAACATAAACCACTGTTTTAATTTGAATTAAACCCATAAACCCGAGATAACCACATAACGATACTTTACTTAATTTGGTATAACAAAAACCCTAAAAATAACATGGCTAACATTTATAAAATTCACTTTTATCAATAGAAAATCTCAACACAACATTAGAAAATTAAAATTAAGCAATAACTTAAAAAGACAAAACTTAATAACCAAATTCTTATTTATTATAGTTGAGTGGTGAATTTAAAAACTATGAGACATTAATCCCACGAATCTATCCTTTTTCTTTTTTTAATAAAAAACAAGATGCACTATTTCACCGCTCATTTATTGAGCTTGAATTTATAACCTGTCCATAATTATAAAGTGCCCATCAAGATGGTTTAAAACAAAAGTCTTTATGGGCTGACTAATAGGAAAAAATAATGGAAAAACAGCATCTTTCCGCGAGTATTATCGCACTCGCTTTACTTGGTTCTTTAGCACCAGCACATGCTGAAGATACATTGAAATCTTACACTTCGACATTGCTTCAGCTTGATGATGGTGATGCACGCTCGAAAAAAATCCGCTTAATTTATTCTTTAGAAAATGTCTGGAACCAATCTTTGCTACCAAATGGCGCTAAAGAAGCCAAGTTGATCCTAAATGGCGGTTCTGGCTTCGACATGACTAATGTTCCAAACAAAGAACAAATCTATGGTTTTGCTACTGGGGGAGATTACCGTTACACCGTTCCAACGGCTTTTAAGCTGGCACTGAGCTATTTAAATGGCGCCCCTTTACGCCACATGAGCCATGCTCCAGAAAACACCATTGCAACGGCATCTGTCAGTGAGTCGCTAGATTTTAACCTTGGATTCAGTGCTTCTACTTCTCCAAATATTAGTGGGGGAATCTCCTGGAGCAACCGTGTAACGTACGACCAGCCAGAGTTTCAAACGGTTGCCGATTTTAACCAAGCTAACGAAAGCATTAATTGGTTAATTGAAAACAAGACTATCCGCCATAATACGCCAGCTAAAGACTGGTTATTGTATCGTTGGACCAGTTGTGACATGGGTAATTTGATTGATTACAATGAGTTACCTGTCGTTATGCGTTCAGACTTTAAACCACAAGTCGGCGTCGTATATAGAAAAAATGACATTCAAGATGGCCTAGATACATCAGAGGTCAAGCTGGTTGCTGGTTGGCGAAAAACCAATTACTACTTTGGTCGCGACTGGTGTAGCTGGTATACCACTCCAGAAAATACCTGGAAGAAAAATCGTGATAGCAGTCAATGGACAGAGACTAGCCGAGCCGTAACTATCTCTTGGAATGACGATCTCTACCACTAACTTATTAGCCTGCGGCCACGGAATAAATAAGTGGCCGCTATATTTACTAATGAAATAAACGGTAAGACATGACACATGACAAGTAACAAAAAACTCTTGACTGGATCGGTGCTGGCACTTGGTGCCGTACTCGCCATATTTCTGATTAATTCAAATAACAAGAATGCCCAGACCGAACCTGTTGCAAGCCTTGACGAGCAAATCAAGACAGAAGACGCTGCGACAATAAGTGTAACGCCTCCTGAGAGCGATGCTGCTCAGAAGGTGGTTACCACTCCAACACCACAAAGTGGCAATGATGATACTTCCGACGTCATTCCAGCTACACCTTGGATATCTGCCCCATTAAATGAACTGAGCAATGAACTGTACGATTTTATTGAAGCTGAACAGGTAAGTTACATCAGTACGACCGACTATCCATTCGACGAGCAAAAGCAAAAACAATTGCGAACATTAGCTAGGCAAGGGGTTCCTATCTTGTTTGACAATACGGAGTCATCCTATTTGGATAGCTACGGTGTCAGCGAAACCAAAGTCGTATCAGAGTATTTTGGTACGGCGTCTGAAGGTGATGTCATCATCGCTACCGGAGTACAGAATGCAGATGGCAGCATTCATTATCTAGTTTTGCCTTTGAAGAGCAAAGATCTCAACGATAACAGTAAATTGATTGAGGACACTAAGCTCGCAATCACTCTACTTAAAGAACAAAAGCATGACTTGATAAAAGAGAGACAAAGCGAACATCGCGAATAAAAGTAAAGGGAGATAGCCTCTGTATCGCTATTTCCCTTAAAACTCAGTTCTCAATTAAGAAAAGCTCATTTCTCCCTACTTACCGGCACCCTATCCGAAATCACCTTGCCGTCTTTGATGGTGATGATGCGTTTAGTGCGCTCTGCCAGAGCGTTATCGTGCGTCACGATGATCAGCGTTCTACCTTCGGCGTGGAGTTGGTTGAACAAGGCTTCAATCTCTGTGCCGGATTTTGAATCCAATGCACCCGTTGGTTCATCTGCTAAGATGATTTGCGGATCGTTGACCAAGGCTCTTGCAATCGCGACCCTCTGTTTTTGACCACCAGAAAGCTGGTTTGGTTTATGGTCTAAACGATCCCCTAGCCCGACTTGCTCTAGCAATTTAGCTGCGCGCTGGCGACGTTCTTTGGCTTTGATACCAGAGTAAACCAACGGCAGTGCCACGTTATCAAGCGCCGTCGCGTATTCCAATAAGTTAAAGCTTTGGAAGACAAATCCGATCTTTTGGTTACGAATGCCAGCCAGCTCATTCGCACTTAAACTTGCGACGTTTTGGCCGCCAAGTTGGTACTTGCCATCGGTGGGCTTGTCTAAACAGCCGAGCATGTTCATCAACGTTGATTTGCCTGAACCGGACGGGCCAAGAATCGAAAGAAACTCGCCTTGATTAATGGTTAAGTCAACGCAGTCTAGCGCGCGAACTTCCGCCTCCCCGCTTGAGTAGTATTTACAGATGTTGGTCAGCTCAACAAGCGGCTTGTTCGACATGTTCTTTCCAGAGTTATTGTTGTTATTCACTTTGTAGCGCCTCCAACGGGCTGACTTTTGCGGCTCGGTTTGCAGGTAACCATGCAGATGCCACACCAATGATCACTAAGGTGAGGATGACAATCGCGACAACGACCCACGACAACTCAGGGACAGGTTTACCCAGTTGTTCATAAAAAGCATTGCCCTCTAAAGGAATGGAACTGATGGCAGACACCAGCGCGTACGTAACGGCTAACCCAAACGCCCCCCCCATCATCATTGTCAATAAAGACTGTACTAAATAGTGCATGCGAATAGCCGTTGGTGTTGCACCGACTGCCATGCGCACACCGATATCACGCGTAGATCGCTTTACGGTGGCATACATCACATTGGCGATGCCAACACCAGCAACAGCTAACGTCACGAAGCCGATAATGCCAAGGAAACTCTGCAAACCTATCAGAAACTGCTGCATACTCTTTTGCTTAAGGAACATATCATCGACTTGGACGACCTGTTCATCACTGACACTTGCCCCGTGTTTACGGGCAATCACTTGCCTGATCGTCTTTGCTAAGGCTTCTCGGTCTACATCCGCTTGTGGCTGCACATTGATGCCACCAATTTCACCGTTGACATGAAATCGCTTCCACGTCGCTAACGGCACAAAGCTGGAATAGTTGATAAGATCCCCCAGTTCTATTTGGGCGCTGTTTTTCTCCAATACGCCCACAACAATGAACTCCTCATTGCCGATTTTTACCTTTTTCCCCACAGGGTTGACTTGCAATGTGACTGTCGCAAACCAACTAAAGTCCTCATTAGGGTTGAATAAGTCGGCTGCCAGTTCATAACCCAGTACAACGACTTTGCGCGTCTCTTTTTGATCGAGTGGGTTTAACCATCGTCCCCCCGCCATCGGCACCAAATTGGTCATGGATTGAAACTCGCTCGTGACCGCTAACGGCTCTTGCCACGAGCTTCTGTCACCAACGGTGATGCGCTCTTTCCACTTCGCCGTTGGCGCAACGCTTTTTACATCGGGTAACGCTCGAACAACCTCTGAATCGTCCATTTTTAGTGTCAGAAACTTACCTTGGTGAAAAGCACCGTGGTCGACGGTGGCCATCCCTCCGGTCAAATAAATCAAGTTGCCGTTACCATTTTGTGCGGTTTTCAATACGCCCTGACGAATACCCTCACCTACCGCCAACATAGCAGCGATACAAAGGGTCGCCCACGCTACTGCTAGAATGGTCAAACCCAGTCTCAGCTTTTCTGCGGCCATTTCTTGGAAAATTTGTCTCATCGGTAACAACATGGCTAAGCCCTCGCACTCAAAGCAATGACTGGCGTGAGACGTGATGCTCGCCTTGCTGGGAAATACGATGCCATCAATGCCAAGATAAGCGTCACAAGTAAAGACCAAGCAATGGAATCTGGCGTGATCACAGGCAAACCAATCCATTCCGGTAATCCCATGCTGCTTAGGACAGATACCACGGCATACGAAAACATCAGACCTAATGCCGTGCCCACAGCTACCAAAATAAGCCCCTCAAGAATAAACTGACTGAGTATGGATTTTTGAGTCGCCCCGATCGCCAAACGCACACCGATTTCACGCGTGCGCTCAGTGACGGATAAAAACATGATGTTGGCAACACCAAGCGCACCGACCGCCATGGTCATCGCACCGCTCGCTCCGAGAAAAATCTGAATGCCACGCAAAATTCCACTGATGACCGCCGCACCTTCACTAAAATCGGGTAATTCGACCGCATCTTTATCACTTGGGTCAAAATGAAGCTGCTTGGCGAAAAAGTTCACGATATTTTGTCGAAATGACGATGCATCCATCCCTTCTCTCGGCTTCATCAATACCATCCAAGGTTTCGCATCCCACAAATCGCGGTACGTTGTTTGAGGAATGAAAACCGTGCGGCTATCGCCGAATGAAATGCCAGTGTCCTCACCAACAGTTATCCCAATCACCAAAAACGGAATGCCGTTGACTTTGAGCCTATCCCCGATTTGGATTCCGCCCATTTGCGCAATTTGATCGCCTAACACTGCCACGCGAGTGTGGTTGTCCATATCACTTGGTGACAGGTTTCTCGAACCGGATTGCAGCTTGCGTTGCATTAAAGGAAAGTAAGACGTATCAATACCGCTGACCGTTCTCGATAAATTCTGTCCTTTGAGATTGGTGATATTCGCATCCCATTTGGCGTAAACGCTCGACGCCTGTTGCACAAAGCCTGACTGTTTGATCATGTCGACTTTTTCTTGTGGAATATCAATTTGTCGCCTTGAAGGTAACCCTTGCCACGGTTTACTGGTACTCGACGGAAACACCACTTGCACATTGTTGATCATAAATGAAAACGACTGAGTCTGATGGCGATAAAAGCCTTCGCCAAGTGCGATTAACACCACCACAGAGATCACGCCCCAAGCAATCGCGATAATGGCTAGAACGCTCTTCATGCGGTGCGCCATCAACGTTTGCCAAGTTTGTTGCAATAGGCTGCTCATGAATGAAAAGCCCGAGAGATCAACGCCATGGTATCGTCATCGAGTTTCCCTGCGGTTTGCAGTAAGCCGATTCTCTTACGCCAGTAGCTGTACAAGTTGGTTTGCAGACTGTTTTTCGCCTCAAACAAGCTGTTGTGTGCGCTGATAACTTCCGACACTTCAAGCAGACCAGCGTCGTAAAGTTTCTCTTTGCTTTGCAACACTCTGGCGCGCGACTCAACCAGCTCGTTCGCTATCAAAACTTGATTCCAGTTGATATCGACCTGAGTAAACTGCTGAATAACTCGTTTCTGAATATCAATTTCCACTCTACGCATATCTTGCTTGGCGCTTAAAATGTTCAACGATGCTTCGTCCACTTTCGCTCGCACTGCACCATTGAGGTCAATCGGCAAACTCAAACTAATCCCAGCGTTAAACTCGCCGTTTGAACGATTGTCACCATCGCTGTAGCCCACACTGCCTTTGACGGTTGGGTAGTATCCACCTTTAGCTGAATCTTTCGCGAACTCGCTCGCTTTCACCATCTGCGCCGCCACCAACAGCTCTGGACTGCTGTCTTTAGCCAGCTTTAGCCATTGCTCCTGAGAGTCCACCAGCATCGGCGGCTGAATCAAAGAATCCGTTCGAATTTGGTCGACACTCTCCGGCATTTGATTGATTAACGCCGCAAGCTCTGCTTTTTTCACTTCGAGATCGGCTTTTGCATTGAGGATACTTGCTTGCTCAGAAACTTGATTCGCTCGCATCTCTTCAACATCAACCGACTTCACTTTGCCTGCTCGATAGCGTTTCTCGATGATGTTGAGAAGTTCCTTCCCCTCCTCCAGCTTGGACTGCGCCAATTTGAGGTCGCCCTTTGCGCTTGCCACATCTAGGTAAGCGGTGAGCAACTTCTGCGCAAGCTCGTTATGTGATTGAGATAGCTCTAACTGTGCTTTGAGATAATTGGCATTCGCTTGATCCAGTTCCGACCACAAACTGCTATCCCAAATAGTTTGAGATAAGGTAGCGCCGTAACTGTTGGAATGGCTTGAGGACTCATTCCAATCCGCTGACGCACTGGCACTTAAACCCGGCAATAACGCACTGCGGCTACTCTGTACGCCAACCTCGCCAAGCTGGACGCCGATTTTCGCTTTTTCGTAATTTGGATCGTTCTGCTTTGCTTGTTGCCAAGCTTGTTCAATAGAAATTGCGTAGGTCGGCAAACTGAGCGTGGCAGCCAACAATGCAAAGGCGATTGTTGATCGTTGCAGCTTAACCATGCGCCGCTCCCATCATACTGTTGTCGATAACCTCTTCATCAAGCTCCACGCCGTCAAGCACTTCGACATTGATGCCATCTGACAGACCGAGTTTCACAGGTTGTTTATGAAACCCTTGTTCTGAGCTATCGGGGATCAGAACATTCGGTGCGTCACCATCAAATTGCAGAGCGCGCTCCGGTAGCGTGAGCACGTTTTCAGAAGTCTTCAGAATGATTTGAGCCGTCGATGAAAAACCAGAACGAAGCAACACATCTTGTGGGATCTTGAGTTCTCCCACTTCAACCTCAAAACCGTTATCAAAACTTTTAGCCGAAGCGTTGCCTTCTGGTGAGTTAAGGTTCTCAGATTGAATCGCTACTTTGGTTAGCACACCAGAAATCGCCACATCAGGATAAGGCGCAACCGTCAACATAACGGGCATTCCCGGAGACAACTGCGCAGCATCATGCTCACTGACGCTACCTTTAAAAATCAGACTGTTCATGTCGGCCAATGACATCATTTCAGTCGCGGCTTGGCTTGATTGAGTCGAGATGATCGGCTCTCCGACCTCAACTTTCTGGTTGAGTACCGTGCCATCAATTGGCGCGTAGATCGTCGACGTTAAACGCGCATCACCGATAGACGCCTCACCACTGCGGATGAGTTCGAGATTCTGGCGCTTTTGCAATACGTCCGCTTGCGCAGATTTGACTGCCGAGCACGCACTTACGTATTCGTCGTAGTTACTTGGAATAATGTCCTGCTTGACCAAGCTTTCTAAGTTGGACAGTTTTTGTTTGGCGGATTCCAGATCGGCTTCACTACGCATGAGTTCTGCCGATGCATCCGTTAATGCTTGGGGGGTTGGGTTTGGACGCACTTTGATCAGCGGCTGGCCTTGCTTCACCTTTTCACCAACTTTCGCGTAAATTTCACCGACGATACCGTCGATTTGTGACTTGATAGACACGGAGTGTGCAGGGACAATTTTACCAACAGCCACCGCTTGTTTTTCAATCGTGCCTTTTTCCACAATCAATGTAGGCAGCAATTCTGGTTGAGCGGCAGATTGGAGATAGAAATACGTACCACCGCCGAGCAGCGCAATGCTCACAGCGGAGACAAGCCAACGTTTCGTCATTATTTATTCCAACAATTATTGGGTAGTCTAATGACTACTCCTAAAACACAAAGTTGAAGGAATAATATCCTGCTTTAATAGCGGTATGGTTGTCACAGTTGGTATGGTTTTGTCAGTCGCCTCTGACAATCAAAGACTAAAAAATCTCGACGAATCATTCAGCAAAGACGCTGTCTACGATGGCGACTAACATGCTCTGTAACCGCTCGTTTCAACCGCCACCCTTTTCATTCTGAACAATGTGCAAAATGGCGCTGTTCTGTATCCAAGTGAGCAGCTGTTTCTTGAGCGTTTAATATGTTCTCTTGATTAGCCCCAAACTCAGCCCCCGTTCCAGGCCAATAATATGTATCTTTATCACGACATAGTGTGAGAATGACAGGATCATTGTGTATATTGGGCTCATCTCCTAGCTCGCCATACATACTGAAAGTAATCTCAGACCCAACGTCTCCACGAAGTTTCTGAATCACTTCTGCTTGAACTTTAAAGAGAACATCTTCCTCGTGTTCAGCAAACTTTTCAAAACCTGTAATTTTCACCACTGCAGAATAGGGCGTTTGAAATATCGCATCTTTGAGTACCTCATTCTGAGAGTACACTCCCTGTGAAGCACAAGCTGATAAGCTCACACAGCCTAGCAAACTTATAAATTTCTTCATATTTAGCTTTCCGTTCCTGCTAAGGCAGAGCCTTTTGTATATACAGGTAAAGTACCTTTTGTTTCATCGTAGTTACTCGGTACTACGAACTTGTCCCAGACATCAATAGAGTACTTTGCTATGTTGACTTGGTTGCTTTGGTTTCCTCCTAACATGTACAAATGCCTACCATCAGGGCTCTTTCCCACGACAAAAGCAACATGCCCACCACCTTTTCTCGATTTAATCCCTAGAGCTCCATGTATAGGTTCTGAGATGTTTTTACCAAAACCCTTCCACTCCTTTGCTCGATAAGCTTCTTTTACTGGAGTGATTCCGTGTTGTTTAAAAACCCAAGCGGCAAACGAACCACACCAAGCATTTTGACCTCCAGAGTCATCAGTGCCCCAGAACTTAGATGCTGTAAAATACTCTAAAATCCTTGGATTGCCCTTAGTGCCTGAAACTTCTTTTTGTCCAATTTCTCCCAACGCTGTTTTCATCCAAGGTACTTTGGTTACTAGTTTTTGAGCATCATGAGGATCATTTTTCAATGAGCTATAGGTTGGTAATCCATTGAGCTTACGATGAGTTCTACCATTTACGTCGATCCGACCATCTGGCTTTACCATATAAAGTAGCTTACGCTGACACACTTTTATTGCCTCTACTGTTTTCGACAAATGAGGACTCCGCCCTAACGAGCCATCAACAACCAACAGTCGGGTAAAACCTATTCTCTTTTGGTTATCATTTAAAAATTGTTGAACTGCTTTAACATCATTTTTCGAATTAGTGCCATTTATACCAACAGAGCCACGGATTTTTAATCCCATTCTCGTTACCTTTATAACCAATCATATAATTAAGAAAGTACGCTTTAGCGTGACAACAATAAAGATAAAATGTTGTTTTATACGATTAGCCATACGAGGGAAATTAGGTGTTGAAAATATAGATTACAAATAAACTCAGCTCATATCACTAAAAACATCTATTTAGCATCTTTTGGTCACGCTTCAAAGCAGAACAGCCAGATGTTTTAAACCATGCGTATTAATAGACGAAAAATGTTTATAAAAGAACACTTAAATTAACATAGTAAAACTATCAATTACTATTTTAAATTTAAATAAAACTCCTTTTTAAGGTCAATCTATAATTAAATTTATCAAACTTTAATTTTTTATTAAATTGAGCTTTGATTTATTAATCTGACTATTTAACTAATTTCATTTCAGTTAATTGTACTTTTTGGCATGTTAGCGGGTGATGGCGGCGCCAATAACACCGACCCATTTTCAGAAGGAATAACGGACGATAACCAATGGATTGTGGAAGAACCACACATGATGATTATTACCCTAGACCAAGTGTTGCTCGACTCTCTACCAACCGGTTCAAGTTATGATGGCCCATACGTGATGTGGAATGGTATGCCATACGCACACATTATTATTCCCGTTAGAGCGAGAAAATAAAAAGAAAAAATCCGATACTCAATATTTTGAATATCGGATTTTTATTGCGTTATCGAGCTAACCAAATTCTCGCTAATATTCCTATCGGAGTAGTAACGCCAGTTGTGACGGAGGAAATTTCACCATTTCTTAAAACATAAATGGTTGGGGTCACGCTAATTTTCCATTCGCGCATAATATCGCTTGAAGGATCGTTTATGTTTTCGAAACGATATTCTTTTGCCCTCATAAACTGCGCCACACGCTCATTCGGTCCCGACGAGCCAGAAACGCCAACTACGGTGTAGTCATCACTCAGCCAGCTCACGCTTGGGCTTACAAATTTACAAGCGGGACACCAAGTCGCCCAAAAATAAACAACGACAGGTTGTTCATAACTTTGCGCGATTGCATCGAAGTGTTCACCATCGCTCAATACTGAGCTCAATGGTGGTGCCTCCTGTTTAGGAATATCTTTAGTGCGATACCAATCCATCGCGATAGAAATCGCGGTGACAATGAGCACCATCTGTACGATTTGAATGAGCCAATATCGGAATGTTCTACGCCGCTTTGTCGAACTCATTGAATAGCTCCCCCACTCGCTTGCTTCACCGCACTTAAAACAACATCATCAGTCAGAATCACAGGTAACGGGATACCTTGTGGCGCTGCCGGGCCATAGACGATGTTAAACGGCACACCGTAACGCCCATGAGCTCGTAAAAAGTCAGTTACCGAGCCGTCCGGATGTGTCCAATCCCCTTTTAACGTCGCTACATTAGGGCTTTGCAGCAATGAGTAGACAGGATCTTGCCAGATCACACCGATCTTGTTCGCTTTACACGTGACACACCAATCCGCAGTGACATCCACAAACACCACTCGCCCATTATTGACGTGATCTTCAATCGCCGAGTTAGAAAGCTTCTGCCACGCTAAGTCCTCAGGAAGCGGTGTCGCCCATTGGTCGGCAGTGACACTACCAAGTAACAGGCCACCAGCTATCAACACTAATGACGCAGTTCCGGATACAGCAAGCGCTTTCTCACCATACACTTTCTTAACTCTTGCCATCATTACAACAAAAGCAGCCACAGCGATAAGTGCAATCCATAACATCGGAACATGATTTGCCATTAATGAAAGTAGCCAAACGCTGGTTGCCAACATCATTATGCCAAACACTATTTTAACGACATTCATCCACGAGCCAGGCTTTGGTAGTTTCAGCGCGATACTTGGAAACACAGCGACTAAGATCCAAGGCAGTGCCATACCCAATGCTAATGCTGTAAAAGTTGCAAATAACGTTAATACGTCGGCACCCAAGGCAAACGCCACGGCTGTTCCCAGGAAAGGCGCGGAGCAAGGCGTCGCAAGCAATGTGGCAAACATACCTTGAACATAGTGACCAACTAGGGAGTTATCACCTTTCGAGGCCAGCCATGTATTGGTACCCGATGATAGACGGATTTCAAACAGCCCCAGCATATTGGCCCCAAACAAAGTGGTGACCAACACCATAAAACCTAAGAACCAAGGGCTTTGAAATTGCACGCCCCAGCCAATGGCATTACCTGTTAGCTTGAGCACCAAAATAAAACCAGCGAGAATCCAGAACGACGTTAATATACCAAGTGACGAGGCAACAAACTGAGCGCGAATTTGACGACGCTCGATACCTTGAGCGGCAACAATACTACTTAGCTTCATCCCCAAAACCGGAAGAACGCAAGGCATAATGTTAAGAATTAAACCGCCGAGCAACGCGAATAGAAAAACACTCGTTAGAGACGTGCTCGGCAACGGTTCAACTATTGCCTCAGCAGTTGCTTGAGTGGTTTCTTCTGCTAGTAAATTGGTGTCTTTGATGGTCACAAACAGCGACTGATCATCTAACTCCACATCGCCCAGCCAAGTATCAACGATATAGCTCGCGGTGACGATGTTTCCTTCTTGATGCATTCCTTCAAGCTTGAAGCTATAGTCTCGCGTTGCTTCATCGACACCATCCACCAGCACTTGTGGTTGTTGCCAACCCTGACTGTTCTTTAGCTTGATTTGTAGTTTCGATTGGTTCGCATCCCAACTCGCCTGAGTAACATCAATAAACGGCGATGGCTGCGGCACGTTACTCACTGCTTGAGCGTAACTGAACATCACGTCTTCATCGACTTTTAGATCAGAAGGCAAGAACGTCAATTGAATTTTATAGTCGGTCAGCACACAAATCGTCGTACAAGAAGAAAGTGTCAGTACCGCATCAATCGTGACAGGTTTTGACATGTCTTCGACGTGCAGCGTCATGGGGAACAAAGTATCGCCTTTATACCCAAGAGTCTCGATACCTAATAGTTCGAATTTTTGTGGATGCGGCCATTGCCAATCCACTTTGGATAAATTTTGTGAATTTTGCCAATCAATAGATGGCGCTACGCCGCCCTCACCAGGTGAACGCCAGTAAGTTTTCCAGTCTCCGGTTAACTTGACATCCAAATAACCTGTAAGTGTTTTGGCTTGCGGATCTTGTTGACCAGTGAGCACAAAGCGCGTTTGCACTGGAGGATGTTGTGGGTTGGTTAGCCAACCTGTATCAGTAATTTGAGCTAAAACACTCAGAGAGAGCAAACTCAAAGCAAGCGTCATAAAAAACATGGACGCAAACTGAGTCAGTTTAGTAATTTGATTCATAGTGATTCCTAGTTAAAAGACAAAGGTGCTAAATAACTGACGCTAGTGGTCAGAAAGCACGCTTTTATTCTCGGAACACACAGAAAGTCAGATGGACTCGATACTTACGGCCTATCGGTTCCGTCCAATGTTGCGCACCAATATAGGCACTGCACAACCAAATTGCCGAAGCAAAAATACCCACAAACAGAACAACAATAAATACATCGAGTTGATGTTGAGAAAACTGAATTAACTTTTCAGACAATTCGCACTTGCTGGTTTCTTTAGTATCAATCGACTTGACGCTCGAACGCTCATCAGTAAGTGAAACCGCGGGCGATTCCGTCTCATATTTCATAGAGCATGACGATGCAAAACCTGAATTTTGCATCAGACACACAACCACCACCCAGCCAATAATCGCTAGTAGCCATTTTGCCCGCTTATGTGGCGTGTGATGTCGTTTAGTCAACAAACTCATAAGAATTCAGATAAAGTAAGAACGAAGAAGATAATACGCGAGTCGTCATAAAGCTCAAGTTGTATCCTCTAAATAGCCTTAAGAGGCTTCACTCGGTAAGCTTTAATCTAGCTTGCCATAAATATATGCCAACTCTGCAACGGTTTTTGCCGAGAACTTCTTCAATAGATTAGCTCGGTGTACTTCAACCGTTCGCATTGCTATGCAAAGTTCGTCAGCAATACGAATGTTGCGCTTTCCTTCAATGATCAAACGTAAAATGTCTTTTTCTCTAGGTGTGAGCGATTCATAAGCCGATTTAGCTGCTGCCATATCGAGGTTTGTGGCAGACTGCGCCTGTCCCTGCAAAATGGCTCGTGCCAGTTCATCGCCTTTGACTGGTTTTTGGAAGAAATTGACCGCCCCAGCTTGCAATGCATCGACCGCCATCGGAACATCACCATGCCCTGTCAGATAAATAACGGCTAGCGGGCTGTTGGCTTGATTTAAAATTTGGTGCACTTGCTGACCACGAAGGTTGGGCATTCGGCTATCAAGGATCACGCATCCGGCTTGATGAATGTCCACTTTATCGAGAAAAGATTGCCCATCAGCAAAAGTCGTCACGTTGAAGTCATGCTCTTCCAGCATAAAAGCGAGCGAGTCACGCACCGATTCATCATCATCGACTACAAAAACAGGTAGCTGCTTTTCACCGCTGCTCATTGAATGCTCCTATGCCTAGTTCAGATTAGTTTTGATATGGAAACACAAGCTCAACCAAACAACCATGTGGTGCTGTCGAGCTGATGACAAACTCGCCACCATGCATTTCCATCACATCGCGACAAATGGCTAACCCTAGCCCAAGCCCTTCTTCTTTGCTACTCACAAACGCTTGAGTCGGATTCTCTTGCTGCAACCCTGTACCATTGTCTAACACTCGAATAGAGAGTTGACTGATTTGGTAATCGCAATGCAGGGCAATTTTACCTTGATAACCTGATGAGTGATATTTCTCTTGGAACAAAGTACACGCATCAATCGCGTTGCTGATCACATTAACTAAAACCTGTTGTACGCCAACTGCATCGACAAGTAACGGACGAATGTTCCCTTCTGTACTGGCCACAATAGAAATGTTTTGCTTCTGCATTCTAAAATGGAGCAACTCAATCGTGTCATCAATGAGTACTTGAAGATCACACGACGTTTTGTCGACACTTCGCTTGCGAATCAACGTTCTTAATCGCTGAATAATTGCATCGGCTCTTTCAACTTGACCCTGTATTTTCTCAAGTACAGGGACAATATCTTCATGAGGGCGCTTTTTGGCCAAGCGAAGTAAACCGCCTTCACTATAATTGCGAATAGCTGCCAATGGCTGATTGAGTTCATGGGCAAGACTAGTGCCGATTTCTCCGACAATCGCGACCCTTTGTGAATGTTCTAACTGTTCACTTTTCTCTTTTAATCGTAACGATGTCTGCTCCAACGCTTGCTTACTCTTGCTAAATCGATACTCAAGCCAAAAGTGGTACGCGTTCAACACAATCACAAACATGAACAGCGCCCACGCCCATTCTTGATGACTACGCAGCCAGCGCAGTGCCTCACTCCACCAAGGTTGTTGCAACGGATGGAGATCCAACGCCTGATAAAGTTTGTCGATGCTCAGCAAGCTGACGGGGGACGTCCAACCTGATGCGCCTGCCGCAATAACCGCAGGGTGTTCAGGTGGCATCGCTAACAATTCTTGCGCAATCTGTTTGGCGAGCTGAGCAGAGCCGCGCTCTGTTTTGGCAAATGACCAGTTTGGATATAACGGCGTAGAAACAGCGCACGAAGAATGTTCATTTGGCTGTTGATTTAGGACTCGAAAATCCCCTTGCTGTAAAAGCCCTTCACTTAGCATCTGTTCCAATAAACAAGCAGGGACGACGGCCGCTTCCACATTACCATCACGTAATTGATACAGGTTGGCATCAATAGGAAAACCAAGATAGCGGACATCAGAAAAGAAATCGTTTGGATTAAGCCCCATTTTGACTATTTGATAGCGCATCGTTAGATAACCACCAAACGCTTTTTCTGATACCGCCGCAACGGGACGTCCTGAGACATCTTGCACCGTTTGATAACTTGAATTGGCTCGAACCACAAGCGCCGAACCAATGCCATAATTCGAGTTTTGTGGGGCTCTGCTGGTTAGCGTTGCCATCCACGATAGCGCGTATTGCCTACCCAATCGCACTGCCTGACCTGGGTTAGTTAAGATGAAATCCATCGTCTGAAACTTCACCGCTTCGCCCATTTCATCCAAGTTAAGGGGATGAAGAACAAAATGCACATCAGAAATTTGCTGATTGAGCCAATCAATGGTCGGTTGCCATCTCTGCTCAGCATAAAGGTGACCACGTATCGCTAACACGCCCACTTCGACTTTCTGCTTGGCCTCTGGCTGCACTGCCTTTTGCTCTTGCATTTCTTGCAGATATTCTTGTTCAGAAACTGCGCCCTGAGCCAAAGATGCAAAGGCAACTAAGCAAAGAATCCAAAGCTGAAGCCACAGTGCTTTTTTCATGATGAGTCGAATCGTTCCGTCAAGAGAGTACGACAAGAATAACAGCTACCTTCCCTAAACCACATTTGTTTTAGATCAAGTTTGATCTGGGTATGTGGAAATCCACAATATAAGCCTCGCGGTGCATTTCTCACAATGGAAGCAGTCAATTCAAATACAACACAAAAGCAGGTGAGTTATGGATTCCACCAAACGTCGCTTTCTCAGCGCAGTTACAGCCGGAGCCGCGTTAATTCCAGTCGCAGGCATTGGCTCGGCAACTGCGGGAAACATTATTCGAAATAACCAGTCCGCCGACCGAAAAGGACAAGTCGGCAAGCGTTATGCCATGGTGATAGATTTGCGTAAATGTGTCGGATGCCAAGCGTGCACTGTGGGTTGCAGCATCGAGAACCAAGCGCCAATCGGTCAATTCCGAACCACCGTAAAGCAATACGAAGTTACGTTAGATGATGGCTCTACAGCCACGCGAGAAGCAAAAGCCTTTATGCTACCGCGCCTTTGTAACCACTGCGACAACCCGCCTTGCGTGGCAGTGTGTCCGGTTCAAGCAACCTTTCAGCGCGAAGATGGCATTGTCATGGTGGATAACAGTCGCTGCGTAGCGTGTGCGTATTGTGTACAAGCTTGCCCTTACGATGCTCGCTTTATCAATGAAGACACCCTCACCGCAGATAAATGTACCTTCTGTGCTCACCGTCTAGAACAAGGTCTATTGCCTGCCTGCGTGGAAACCTGTGTTGGCGGTGCACGTGTAATTGGTGATTTGAATGATCCATCAAGTGAAGTCCGCCACTTAATTGCGAAGCACCAAGACGATATCAAAGTGCTAAAACCCAATGAAGGCACCAAGCCTCACGTGTTTTACATCGGCATGGATGAACGCTTCACCAGCCACATCGACGGACAACCTGCTATTTACGACCCACAGGGAGAGCGCGCATGAACATCACCGAAGTGTTAGTCCAACCTCAAGCGATGGCTTGGCTCCCGTGGGCGGTGCAATATTTCTTCTACATCGGTTCGGCTTATGCGGCTGCTGTTTTATTCCTAATCGCCCTATTATTTGAAAAACACACCAGTCACAGACTGCGCGCTGCGCTTGTTCTGACGCTGGCCATCGGCGCCATCGTGGGGCCATTAGCGTTAACTGGCGACCTTCACCAACCGGGACGCGCATGGCATTTTTACGCACACATCACTCCGTGGTCATGGATGTCTTTAGGGTCGCTTTTCTTGCCTGTTTTCTCAGGTTTAGCGGTAGTGACTGCATGGCTGTATCTCCGCGAGGATCTGATCAACTTACGTAATCAGCCAGGGAAAGTACTGCCTCTAATTTCAAAGCTGTCACTGGGTGACTGGGTGCTCTCTCGTAGAGTCATGCTTATGGTATCTGTTATCACGGTGCTATCAGGCATCACCATTGCAGTCTACACAGGCGCTGAAATTGCAGTCGTTAAATCGCGCTCTTTATGGCACCAACCCGCGTCGCCGGTTCTTTGGTTTGTCACTGCGTTTATGAGCGCGGTCGGATTTTCTCTGTTGATTTGGCTCTTGCTGCCTAGTCAGTCAAAGACGCTGACATCTGGCGATACTAATTTACTTAAAAAATCAGTGGTTACCAGCGGTGTATTAACGCTGATACTGCTACCGATTTGGGCATCCAACAATTCCGCATTTTCGCTCTATTCTAGCGAACAATGGATGCACAACATTGCCCTGCTCACTTTTGTCGTTTTAGGTTGTGTTTTGCTCGCTTTCATCTTCTTGCGCGATACCAAAAAGTCCGCATCAGCCAGATTTCGTCACGTCATAGGGCTCAGTTTTGTGTCTGCTGCCGCACTGGCAAGTGCATGGCTGATTCGCTGGTTTACCATCATGGAAGTGCAAACCATCGCCAAGTTCGATGCAGGGCTGTATCCATACCAACTCACTATGGATGGAAATGGCTGGATAGGCATTATCGGCATGCTCGGATTATGGCTTGCACTGGCACTGCTCGGTTCGGAGCTGGTTCAGCCAAAACAAAAGATCGAAGTAAAAGCCTCATCACTCACCTTAACTGAACGCTAATCAAAGAGGATTTCATCATGGATAACAAACGCCGTCAGTTTTTGAAATCAGGCATTGCAGTGGGTGGGCTTGGCGCATTCGCTGCGGGTTACGCCACCACCACCAAACACATGGTCGAGGGTGCGCTCGAAGGCACTGCGGGAGAAAAAACGCGTGATATTCACCACGGTAACTCGCTTGAACCAGAGTACACGGTCAACAGCAAAGGCAACCTAATCCCTAATCCAAATCAGCGCGTTGCGCCATCGATGTGCTTTGGTTGTTGGTCACTGTGCGGATTGCGTGTACGCATTGATAACCGCAACGACGAGATTTTGCGTATTACTGGCAACCCATATCACCCACTCTCTCATCAGCAACACATTCCGTTCGAAACGCCAGTCAAAGATGCTTATTTAAGTTTGGCAGGAGAAGCGGGCCTTGACGGTCGTTCAACAGCATGCGCACGTGGCAATGGGATGCTAGAAATTCGCAACAGCCCGTACCGCATTACTCAGCCACTGAAACGAGTTGGAAAACGCGGCGAAGGAAAATGGATTCCGATCAGCTACGAGCAATTGATAGAAGAAATCGTAGAAGGTGGTGATTTATTTGGTGAAGGCCATGTTGATGGCTTACGCGACATTCACGATTTAACAACGCCCGTAGATCCTGAAAACCCAGAATATGGACCGAAAGCCAACCAATTGTTAATGACCAACGCCGGTAACGAAGGCCGAGACGACATATTCAAACGCTTCGCGTTCAACAGCTATGGTACGCGTAACTTTGGGCATCATGGCTCTTACTGCGGCTACGCATTTCGTGCTGGCAGCGGCGCATTCATGAACGATTTAGATAAGAACGCGCACTTGAAGCCAGACTTTGATAACGCGGAATACATCATCTTCATCGGTATGTCACCAGCTCAAGCGGGTAACCCTTTTAAGCGTCAGGCGCGCCAACTCGCCAATGCGCGAACAGAAGGTAGCTTGGAATACACCATCATCACACCAAGTTTGCCTGCTGGTTCATCGAGCTTGGCTGCCGGTGACAACAACCGCTGGGTACCAATCAAACCAGGCACCGACTCTGCCCTCGTGCTTGGCATGATCCAGTGGATCATCGAAAACCAACGCTACAACAAAACCTTCTTGGCGCAGCCGGGGGCAAACGCGATGAAGCGAGCCGGCACCGCGCACTGGTGTAATGCTACGCATCTCGTGATAAGCGATAATCAGCACCCGAGAAACGGCACGTTTTTACGCGCGTCGGACTTGAATCTGCCATTCGAGGGCGAAGCGTTGTCTGACTCCGACCCATACGTCATCGTGGATGAGCAAAGCGGCGAATTTGGTGTTCATACCCAAGAAGAGGAAGCGGCACTGTTTGTCGATAAAACGGTTTCGCTTGCATCGGGCGAAGTGCGCGTAAAATCGTCTCTACAAAGACTCAAAGAAGAGGCGTTCAAATACAGCCTTGCGTTCTACAGCCAACAATGTGAAATCCCTGTCGAACAAATTGTTGAACTAGCAAAGCGCTTCACCAGTCACGGAACAAAAGCGGTGGTCGATACCCACGGTGGCAACATGCACACCAATGGGTTCTATAACTCGTTTACCATCATGATGCTCAATGCGTTGATTGGTAACATAAATATGAAAGGCGGCGCGATGGCCAAAGCGGGTGGCTACCCAACTTCCGCTGCGGGTCCTCGTTACGACTTCACCAAATTTGCTGGCAAAGTCGGCCCGAAAGGCGTCTTTTTGTCGCGCAGTAAATTCCCCTACCACAAAACCAGCGAATACAAACGTCGCGTTGAGGCAGGAAAATCCCCTTATCCAACTCGCGCGCCTTGGTATCCGTTTGCCGCGCCACTGCTGACAGAGCACCTATCTGCGGCTATTGATGGTTATCCATACCGCGTTAAAGCGTGGATCAATCACATGGCGAACCCAATGTATGGTGTACCCGGTTTGAAAGCGCTGCTGGAAGACAAGCTTAAAGATCCAAAACAACTCGGTTTGATTGTGTCTGTTGATGCGTTCATTAACGAAACCACCGCATTGTCGGACTATATTGTGCCGGACACGGTCACCTACGAAAGCTGGGGTATGGCAACGCCTTGGCACGACGTTCCGGTGAAAACCGTCACCGCTCGTTGGCCGATTGTGGGAGCGCGAACAGAGAAAACCGCCGATGGTCGTTCAATTTGCTTAGAAAACTTTTTGATTGATGTCGCCAAGAAAATGCAACTGGGCGGCTTTGGTGACAACGCGATTCAAGATGCGCAAGGGAATTGGCACGCTCTCCACAGCGCTGAAGATTTCTACTTACGTTCCGCGGCAAACTTGGCTTATGTGAAAGGCGGGGTGCCTGAAGTTTCGGCAGAAGACATTGCGTGGTCCGGCCTAGAGCGTTTAATGCCAGCCATGCAGAAGACGCTGACAGCGGATGAGATGAAACGTGTGGCGTTTATTTTTGCTCGCGGTGGACGTTTTGAAAATGCAACCGAAGCGTATCAAGGTGAGCAAATGAAGCACAAATGGACACGACCTGTCGCGATATGGAATGAACGTGTCGGCAGCGCAAGAAACACCATGACCGGTGATTTCTACACGGGTTGCCCAACATGGCATCCACAAAAACTGGCCGATGGCACATCAATGGAAGACCAGTTCCCAAGCTCAGAATGGCCTTTCAGCCTGACGAACTTTAAATCCAACATTCACAGTGCGGTATCCAATCTATCGCCAAGGTTGAACTCGATTAAAGGCGTAAACCCAGTGTACATCCATCCAATCGATGCCGAGCGCGCAGGCATTAAAACGGGTGATGAGTTTGTTATCGAGACACCATCTGCAAGCACCAAAGCACTTGCGATGATAGTCAACGGGATTCGCCCTGGCACACTCGGATTTGAACATGGGTTTGGTCATACCGAGCTAGGACAACGCTCGCACTGGATCGGCGATAAACAACAACCCGTAAAAACGCGCAGCCAAGATGGCGTCAACATTAACGACATTGGCTTAATTGATCCTACCCGAGAAGGTAAAGGTGTATTGCTGGATTGGGTAGTGGGCGCGGCGGCACGTCAGTCCTTGCCGGCCAAAATCCGCAAAGCGTAACGCCGCACGTTAAGACGTCTCTACCACTTAGAGCTGCCGATTTGTGCAGCTCTTCACCACTTTGTTTTTATCGCTTATAGAACAACCAATAAAAACAAATACGGCCATTTACACTTATTAAATATGTGGAAATCCACAATACCTTTCATTATTGACAAGGCCGACAATATCGTCCGAGTGACTACCAAGTAGCACTTAGACATATTAATAAAAATTAAAGTGAGTCAGCATGTCAAAAATTCTTCCAGTGGTGGTGGCCTGTTTGTTAGCAACCACTATGGGCGCAAGCGCCTCGTCTATTCCGGAAAAAGCCAGCGTATGTAGCGGTTGTCACGGCCAAGATGGCATGGGACAGCCAAATATCGCGCCGATGATCGCTGGTTTAAACGCGAATTATCTCAACACTCAAATCGAACTATTCCTTAGTGGCGAACGCCAAAATGTGGTCATGCAAGGCATGGCGAAGGAACTCAGCGATCCCGCAGGCCGTAAGGAAGTTATGGAGTACTTTGCTAACCTCCCGAGCTATGAGTTCACGAATCCAGAACAACGCGGCGACCAAGCTGATATTCGTAACCCGTATCGTAAGTTAATTTTCCAAGGCGATTGGGATAGAAATATTCCAGCTTGCGCAACTTGTCATGGAGCCAGCGGTATGGGCGTCGACAAGTTCCCTCGCCTCGCAAGCCAACATGCTGATTACTTAAAAACGCAATTGATGGCATGGAAAAACGGCACTCGCAGTGGCGACCCGCTCAATATGATGGGGACCATCGCAAAAAATCTCACTGACAAAGAGATCGAAAATCTTGCTTACTACTTTGCCTCATTACGTTACTAGGAGCAGTCATGAAACGTTTCTATTCTTTGTTCGCACTGCCTTTCATTTCTACGCTCGTACTAGCTAACGCTCCATTACCGGACCGCCAGAAAGAGCTACCTGCGATAGAAAAAGAAAAGCACGGTGAATACTTAAAACCGCGTGATCTCAGCACAATCCCAAACACCGCATTTGGTGAGCAAGTAAAACGCGGTTACTCGCTCTTTGTTAACTCACAACAAATGCGCGGAAAATACGTTGGCAACGAACAAAACTGTGTGAACTGCCATATGGAGGCAGGACGAAAAGCAAACGCTGCGCCACTGTGGGCAGCTTACATGGCATACCCGGCATATCGTAAGAAAAACGATCGCGTAAACAGCTATGCTGACCGTATCCAGGGTTGTTTCGAGTATTCCATGAACGGTAAAGCGCCCGCTTACGATTCGCCAGAAATTGTTGCCCTTAGTGCTTACGCCTACTGGTTAGCGATGGGCGGTTTGCTTGACAAACATGGTATGGCGGATGAACCCATTCCAGAGCTAGACGCAAAAGCGTTGCAAATTGGTGGAAAAGCAAAAGACTTTCCGTTGCCCGAAGCCATCGCACAAGCATTACCAGTTGAAAAGCGAGGTAATCTCTCTGGGCGTGGCTACCCAAAAATCGCCGCCCCTGAGCAAGAACCATCAATAGAGCGAGGCGCATTGGTCTACGAAAAGAACTGTGAAACTTGCCATCGCGCCGACGGTTCAGGCATCAAAGACACCAACGACCATTCATACATTCCACCACTTTGGGGCGAATATGCGTATAACTGGGGCGCAGGTATGCACCGGATTAACACTGCAGCCTATTTTATTTACGAAAACATGCCGCTTGGGAAAAGTGTGCAGCTGACAGAGCAAGAAGCATGGGATGTCGCAGCATACGTCAACAGCCATGAGCGTCCACAAGATCCTCGATTCAAAGGCAATGTCACCGCAAACGCGGAGAAATATCACCAGCACCAAGGCTATTACGGCAAAACGCTCAACGGTACGCAAGTCGGCTCCAATGCCTTTAAGAGCGGAACGGTCAAGTAAAGTACAACTAAGCACCTTAAATAAAATGCTCTTTTTCCCTGCTCAGATTATCTGGGCAGGGTTACTTACCCTTAAAAACAAGTAATTACCCCTCCACAGACAAGCAATATCACATTATTTTCGGCTTCCAACATACTCATCTTCGCCGTAAAATCTTGTACCAAACGCGACTTCGTTTATGTCTTAGATCTCCCATATCCTCTAATGCCAAAAGTAAGAAACTCGTAAACTCCTGAATCAAAACAAGCGTGCCTAGTGAAAAAAGAGTATTCTTAAAGCAAATGAATCTAAAACCTACCCGATGAGTATTCAACCTAATTCCCGTCAGTTAATTTCATGCGAAGAGTGCGGCCTTGTTGTTCGCATTCCCGATATCGAACAGGGGCAAAAAGCACAATGTCCTCGATGTTCGCATTCGCTGACTAAAGTGAATGCCAAGCCTTACCAAAGCGTGATCGCCATATCATCGGCATGTTTGATCATGTTGGTGTTAAGCATTTCTTTCCCTTTTATGTCGTTCAGCGTGCAAGGGTTGTCGCAAGAAATCACCTTGTTGCACGCTGCAAAAATGCTGGCTGAGTTTCAAAATGTGCTTTTGGGTGTGCTGTTACTCGCAACAGTTATCGTTTTACCTGCAATCTATGTTGGCCTCATTCTCTTTCTTCACCTTGAAGCATTAAAAGCACGTAAACATCCCCCCTCTAAAAAGCAGCAACGAATGGCAAAAGTTTTATGCCGTCTTCTGTTTCGAGTCGAACCCTGGTTAATGGTGGATGTCTTTTTGATTGGCGTGTTGGTCAGCTTAATTAAAATCGCTTCCCTCGCAGACATAGGAATGGGCACTTCATTCTGGGCGTTTTGTGTATATACCGTTCTGGTAGTCAAATGCATATCAATGGTCGACAAAAGCTGGCTCTGGGGGCACTTTATTCCAGCTATCGAGCTATCTAATGTAAAAGAGGGTGATACGCACCATAACCACAACCATATTGGTTGTCATACGTGTCACCAGCTCAACCCTATTGAAGCTAAAAAACACCAACACTGCATTCGTTGTAAAAGCCCTATTCACAAATACAACCCCGCAGACAACTTACAAAAAGCTTGGGCGCTTTTGTTTGCTTCAGTCATTTTCTATATCCCTGCAAACCTCTACCCTATGATGTACACCGTAAGTCTTGGACATGCAGAAGGTTCAACTATCATGGAGGGGGTAATATTGCTTTGGCATTTAGGTTCTTACCCTATTGCGATGGTAATTTTCTTTGCTAGCGTATTTATTCCAATGGCGAAAATGCTGGCACTCGCGTGGCTGTATTACAATGCGCAAAAAGCGCGATATCTTCCGCACGAAGAGAGTATTTCACGCTTAAAGATCTACCGTATAACTGAGTTTATTGGCCGTTGGTCCATGATCGATATCTTCGTCGTCGCGATCTTAGTTGCACTGGTTCAACTGCAAAACTTAATGGCGATTTATCCAGGTCCTGCTGCGCTCTCTTTCGCGGCAGTGGTCATTTTTACTATGCTTTCTGCAATGATATTTGACTCACGTTTGTTGTGGCAATTGCCACAAAACGAAGTGCAGGAGCCGATTTCTGACAACTTAAACGAGAAAGCCAAATATGAGTGATGAGAACAACGTAACCGCTCAAATAAAACCGCAAAAGCAGATTTCTGCGATATGGATTGTCCCGATCCTTGCGCTAGCCATGGGAGCGTGGATGCTGTTCCAATATATCAACAGTACAGGCCCACAAATTACTCTCCAACTGCCAACCGCAGATGGGATTGAGGTTGGCAAAACCGAAATCCGAGCATTGAATGTAAAAGTCGGACTGATTACTGAAGTCACTCTCAGTGAAAATTACGATCACATCATCGCTAAGGCACAAATGAACAAGGATGCAGAACGCATGCTGCGAGATGACACCATGTTTTGGGTGGTGAAGCCTCGTATTGGCCGTGATGGCGTTTCAGGTTTAGAGACCTTGCTCTCTGGCGCTTACATCCAACTTCAACCGGGTAAATCTAAGATAGAGAAAGAGCGCTTTACGGTCTTAGATGTTCCCCCAGTGGCCTCTCCTGATGCAGAGGGGTTACGCCTTGTGTTAACACACCGCGAGGCTGGTAAGCTAGGCGTTGGTGACCCCGTTATTTATAAAGGCTTTACGGTTGGTCGTGTAGAGAAAACCAGCTTTGATGTTGACACTCGCAAAGCGTTATACCAACTCTTTATTTTCAAGCCTTATGACAGCTTAGTGCGCACTCGTACCAAGTTCTGGCTGAATTCTGGCGTAGATTTACAGCTCAACGCTGAAGGGTTCGAAGTCAAGTTTGGCTCATTAGAGAGCATGCTAACGGGTGGTGTTACCTTCGATACCGTTCCAGGTCTTGAATCCGGTGAACAGCTCACTGAAAATATGGTCAACTTCCGCTTGTACGATGATATTAAACAACTTCGAGAAGGCATGTACGATGATTATATTGAATTCGTTATGCTTTTTGATGAATCGGTACGAGGACTTAAACGTAAGGCACCTGTCGAATATCGAGGCTTGAGAATTGGTACTGTGATGCGTGTACCAATGCGACTTCCAACCCCAGAAGAGAACTTTTCTGCGAAAAAAATCCCTGTATTGGTACGTATCGAGCTCGGCCGTGTTTATGGCGATTTCCAATCCCAATCTTTACCAATGTTAAAAGATAAATTGAAGAGTGAGTTTGCTAAAGGCCTACGTGGTACTTTAAAAACAGGTAACTTATTAACAGGCGCACTGTATGTTGACGCCGACTTCTATCCAAACGACGAGCCTTACGTACCGAGTAAGTTTGCTGATTTAGATGTTTTCCCAACCATGCGTGGTGGTTTTGCGCAGGTTCAGCGCCAAGTGAACGACTTCCTAAATAAGATTAATAACTTACCAATGGAAGAAACACTAGACTCTCTCAATTCAACGTTAAAAACGTCCGAAAAAACGTTAGCTTCAGCAGAACGCGTGGCGGACAGTATTGATAAACTTTTGAATCAAAAAGAGACGCAAGAGATCCCAACAGATATTCGCCAAAGCTTACAGCAATTACAAAAAACACTCGATGGTTATGGGCCCAACTCAACCATGTACAGCGAAATGGAAGCCACGCTAAAAGAATTAGAAAGCGTGATGACAGAGTTTAAACCCGTACTTAAACAGCTAAACGAAAAGCCAAACTCTCTCGTGTTTGGAGAAGATGAAATCAGTGACCCAATACCAGTTAAAGGCAAAAACTAATGAAACGAGTATTCTTTCTGTCTATCGCGCTATTTGTCGGTCTAACGGGTTGCAGTAGCGCTCCGCAAACTAAAGGAGCTATGTACCTTCTACCTAAGGCGGAACCAGTGACGCTGAGCTCTTCTGATATCGCTCAGCGCCCAACTTTAGTTGTTCGTCCAGTGACATTGGCGAGTTATTTGAATGATAATGGCATTGTTTATCGAACCTCTGAGACCCAAGTTATTCAGGCGAAGCACAATCAATGGGCGCACAGTATTTCTGAGCAAATCACTCAGAGAGTCGTCGCGGAACTACGTCACAAGCAAAGTCATTACTGGCCGACTGAAATGAATAATCTGTTGGATCAAAGCGGTGAAGCCAAACTCCAGCTTACGTTAAATAAATTTAATGGCAGCTACAAAGGTAATATCGAAATTGAGGGGGAATGGTTACTCATTAATGCCGAAGGTAAGGTAGAAAACAGCGCGCCAGTACAAATCTCACAGCCGCTTCAAGATGAGGGCTATGAAGCGCTCGTCAACGCTTTATCCATAGGCTTAGAAAGCCTAACCTCAGACATTGCCAAACAACTCTAAGTCAATGTTAATTACAGGGAAGCAAGTTGCTTCCCTTTTTTATGCAGAGTGTAGCGACTTCTACTAAGCTGAAAGCTGACGAAAAGCCGAAAAGGAAATTGGATGAAACCATGTAACCTGCTATCACTCTCCTCACTCATTCTTGTATTACCTACATCAGTAGCGCTCTCAGCCGAGACACAAGAATCTCGTTGGCGAAATAGCATAGAAGTGTACATGCTAGGACTGAATATCCACGGGGATACCAGTATTGGTCGCTTTTCATCAGAGGTGGATGTCGATCCTAAGTTCATCGTAGACCACCTCGATATTGGGGCGATGTTGCGATTCGAGAGTATTTACCAAAGTAAGTGGGGCTACTACATAGATTATAGTTTCATGAACTTAAGTGGTGATGTTAATAATATCAAGGGCGCTCTGCCTAACGCTCGTTATCGTGCGGACATCGAAATACGGCAAGGTGTTCTAGAAGCAAAGGCATTCCAACGCGAACAATATTCATTTGGTAAACTGGATTATATGTTTGGATTACGTTGGTGGGACAATGACATCACCGGCAAGCTGTATCGTAATGACAACCGGGTACTAGAAGATAGACTGTCATTACAAGAAGATTGGGTCGATTTTTTAGTTGGCTTGCGACTCATTGATGAATTGAGCGAAAACTGGCGATTTCATGCCAGCATCGACGCCGGACTTGGCAACGATACTCACTTCACTTATGCCATTCAAACTGGTGTTCGTTATAGCTTTAACGAATGGTCTGATCTCAACTTAGCTTACAAGTCGACCTGGGTCGATTACAAAAATGAAGAGGTATTTGAATATGATACGGCTTCTCAAGGGCTTTTAGTCGGACTTGGCTTTTACTTTTGATTAGGTTGAACCCTAGCCTATATTCAAGCGTTGTAACTTGTACCAACTCTAGGTACACGTCTAGTGCCACGTTACAGATGCTTAAATAAGGCAAATTGATCTTCATCAGACTACAAATTGCTCTTCGGTGCTACTCTCTGTCACAAAATATAAAACCCCACTCTATGACCTCATATAGGTCTTGTTGATAAGGTTCCCGAATAGCAATGTCGATTAACATTTCCGATTTAACCACCGCCCTAAATAAGGTGGAGCATATTCATAAAGTGCAGCTTGAAAACGTACATCAGTTCTTCAAAGCAAACGAAGCTTTCTCGTTGCAAACATTCAGCCAGCTGATATCAAGCGACTCGCTTGATGATCGATTTAAAACCATCGATAAAGCGTTCTCTTTGCTTGGTGATGCAAAAACCTACCTTTTAGAAGCGTCTTACCTTATTAAGTAAAAAAGAAAGCCCCGATAAAATTCATTACCGGGGCTATCATTTTCTATCTAAACTACTGATTTACAATTTGTAACGATCATCAATTACCGTTAATTCTGGGAAGGTTTTACCCTCGTCCATCGCTTCTTCTGTCTCTTCTTTTACTTGGTTATCAATCCAGAAATTACCGATATCCATTGGATGAAGCACCCATTCTGTCGCTTTTGTCATGCCGTTTTTAGGAATTTTAACCCAGCGCCAATGAGCAACTCGAGAATAAGGCACCATGTAGCCAGGAACGATGATGTTCGCTTTGCTGACATAGTTTTGGATTTGATGCGACAAGTCGTAACGCTTCTCCTGATCAAACTCAGAATCATACGCTTCAATTAACTTGTCTAGCTCAGGGCTGCTGTAGTTGGTGTGAGCATTCGTTTGTGGTCGATTTGCATTATCCGAGTGTAGGTATTCCCAATACGCAGGGATCTCACCAGAGCCCATATTCAAAAACGCTAGCTGATGCTTTTTCTCAAGAATGTATTTAAACGCAGATGAGCCATCCACCAAATTTAACGTGAACTCAAGACCAGCAAGTTTCGCTTGCTCTTTCAGGTATGCAATACGCGGTGTCCAAGAGTTGTATCCATAGGTGATAGCAAAGCTCAAGCGTTGGCCCTTGTCGTTAACACGAATACCATCTGCGCCCACTTTGTCAAAGCCCGCTTTTTCGAAGTGTTTAACCGCCGCATCAGCATCAAACTTTGGCGGTGTATTGTTAGGATCATCGTATTCGCCATGACCAAAGCCGAGTCCATGCGGTTTACGTGAATAATCTCCACGCATGATGTTTTCAATCATGCCGTCATAGTCAGTGGCTGCCATAACACCTTTACGCACTTCTAGGTTATCCAACATCGGCATCGCTGTGTTCATCCAAAGACCACCAGCTCCTTGCGGTGCTTCGTTAAAGCCCCAGTACTTTTGGATATAGCCTTTTTTGTACACATCACTATTGGTTTTGTCATGCCAAAAGCTTGGTAGCACCATCTCAAAGTAGTCTAAGTTGCCTTTCTCAAAGTGCTTCATGGCAATATCAGGATCGCGAATTACCTTAATGCGAACCTTTTCAACGTTATAACGGTTTTTATAGTAGCGGTTGTTGTATCCCCACCAATCTTCACCGACATGTTTGAATGTCACGCTCTTACCTTTCTTCACTTGATCAATGTAGTAAGGCGCTGCGGTTGGCTCAGATTTAAAGTTAAACTTTCTGACGAAGTTATCAGGCATGCCATCGTTATTTGCGTCCTTTTCTCCTTCAAAGAAGTGTTCAGGACGAGGCTGAAAACCATTACTTGGCATGTTAATCATAACCATAAGTGAGTCATGACTTTGAGCTACAGCAAGATTGACTTTGATCGTGTAGTCATCAATTTTTTCAACACTCACAATACTGTTTGTGAAGAAGTCGTTATACCACGGGTCGATAATGTCTTTTGACGTGTAGTACTTCATCATAAAGACGTAATCATCTGCTGTAATTTTTTCACCATCTGACCACTCGGCCGTTTCGTCGAGTTTAAAGAATACGGTTTTGTTGTCCTCTCCAAATGCCCATGACTTAGCAAGTTGAGGGATCCATTTGCCAGTATTTGGATGACGCTGAGCCAGTTTTGGTGAACCATCCATTAAGTATTGGCGCAAACCTGAGTTCGCATCTGGACCAACACTTCGTAATGTTTGCGGAAAGCTCTGAATGTAAGTGCGATAGGTGCCACCTCGTACCGCCTCTTCAGAGGCAAATAGAGGTTCGTTGTTGTTTGAAATCCATTCGATATCAGCTGGCAATTCTGCCGCACTCAGTTGAAAACTGGCAGCGGTCAGTGTTGCTAGTACTGAAAATGGCAGTTTTTTAGTCATGTTTCTTCCTTGTTGTGTTTGCGCACTAAGGTCGTAACAAGGAAGACAGCGTGTGAAAGCTCACAGAAAGCTGCGATTTAAAATACGCAGATAGGAAATAATAGGAACGTAATATGAAGTGACGTCCTGCCAGCTTCTATATTAATTTCAAAGAGTTTCACTAGGTCATCCTAGACCTTACAACGCAGTGAATGCATCTTCGCCATAGTATTCTTTAGATATTTGTAACGCAAGCCATCAATAACACATGATTGCATTTTCGAGGCATCACAGTGAGTTATGTTACAAAAGTGTGATCAGCATAGTACCAAGCCCTACTTTACTCAGAATAAACCGCAGAACCTTTATCTCAATTGGCCCCGATATACCAGTTACAGCGAGTAAATGATCAGACATAGCTGGTTAAAAGGAATGGCTGTTTACCGCGATCAGTATTTTCACTCGATATAAAAAGTGAGGCATCTTAGCCTCACTTTTCTCCATACAATCGAGACAGTGCTTACATTTTAGATAAGCTCTCATTGATCGACTTCAGCACTTCTGCAGGATTTGACGCTTTAGTGATAGGGCGACCAATCACAAGATAATCTGAACCTGATTGGATAGCGTCTACTGGCGTCATTATACGGCGTTGGTCACCTTGTTCTGAACCAGCAGGTCGAATACCAGGGGTCACTAATTTAAATTCTTGGCCTAGTTCGCTCTTCAGTAGTGAGGACTCTTGCGCTGAACATACGACACCATCTAAGCCCGCGTTTTTGGTCAAGGTTGCTAGACGAATCACTTGCTCCTGAGGCGCAACATTCAAACCAATACCAGCTAAATCACTTTGTTCCATACTGGTTAGTACCGTTACACCGATAAGAAGTGGACGATCTTTACCATATGGCTCAAGAATTTCACGTGATGCCGTCATCATACGCTCACCACCGCTCGCGTGTACGTTCACCATCCATACACCCATTTCAGCCGCAGCGCGAACTGCTTTCGAACAGGTGTTTGGAATATCGTGAAATTTTAAATCTAGGAATACCGAGAAACCACGTTTATGGAGTTCACGTACAAAATCAGGACCAAATAGCGTAAACATCTCCTTGCCAACTTTTAGTCGGCATGACGCAGGATCAATTCTATCTACAAACGCAAGTGCATCTGCTTGGTTATCATAATCCAGTGCGACAATAACTTTTTGGTCGATCATTTCATCTCCTAACTGTTTTGGTTCTTATTAAATAAAAAGTTAAAAAAATGCAGCGGACAGAAACTCTGCCAGCTGCATTAAGAATTATTCACCATCCAATCCGCGGATTGGCTTGATCGTCCCCCATCCTTTACAGGACGGACAATGCCAATAAAGGGAATGGGTAGAAAATCCACACTTCCGGCATCGGTAATGCGGTTTCACTTTTAACTGTTCACCCACCATCGCTTGTAGTGTTGATAGGCTGTCTTTCGCTCGACCATCTTCTGCTTCTGCAATGTGGTAGTCAATTAAACGGTAGAAGCCCTTCATGGTTGGGTTTTTCAGCAATTGTTTCGTCAGTAACTCTTGAGCAGCCCCAACGTTCTCGTGATGAGCAACTAATTGAGCCAACATCAACTCGGCTGATACGCCTGCTTTCTTATCAATACAAGCTCTCAGAAACTCGACAAGTTCATCTTCCTGACCCAGATGATGATAGCATTCTGCAATAGTTGGCAAGACATCACTGATAAAGTCTTTATCTTGCTCAAGTACCCCCGTCAGATATTTGATGGTGTGCTTATAGTCTTCAGACTCTAGGTAAATTCGTCCCAAAGCAATACTTGCTCGAACACACTTCGGGTCTTCCGCTAACGCTTTTTTAAAATGCTGTATTGCCTTATTAGTATTCCCATCAGCTTGGTCGAGCATGGCTATTTCACACCAAAAATGGGCAATATTTGCACGCATCCTTGAGCGTTTATTACCTAACTTAGCCAATTGGTTCGCGTAATAAATCGCCTTTTCCCATTCTCGTGTTTGCTGATAAATGGTCACTAATTGTTGAAGAGCCGCCTCTTTGTAATCTGGCTCTTCGACTAACTGTTCAAAGATTTTCTCTGCACGATCAAGAAAACCAGAGACCATGTAGTCTTTCGCTAACTGTTGAAGGGCGAGGTTCTTTTGGTCCAGTGTTAAGCCTGAACGAGAAATAAGATTTTGGTGAATTCTGATTGCGCGGTCGACTTCACCACGAGACCGGAACAGGTTACCCAACGCAAGGTGAGTATCGATGGTCTCGTTATCAACTTGGAGCAATTCAATAAAGTGATCGACAGCCTTATCTGATTGGTCAGAGAGCAGCAGATTAAGACCCGTCATATACTGACGAGAGATTTGATGAGATTGCTTCTGCTTGTCTTGCTGAGCGCTGCGATGCCCCATATACCAGCCATACGCAGCAGCTATAGGCAACAACAAGAAGAGTAGTTCAAGCATTAAAGTTAAGCCTTATCCTTATGCCTGTTTTTCAATGGCTGGCTTATCAGCAGCGTTGTTTGATTCAGTTGGTTCGTACTTTTTCAGTTTTTTCTTTAAACGACGGACCTGTAGCTGAGTTTTCAGTTGGATGCTACCAAAGATAACCCACGCTAAAGCAAAGCCAACCACAAATACTACACCTAATAGCGTAGACAAGTGGAACTCTCCTTTTGCTAGAAGATAGTTAAAAGTCACGAGCTCTTGGTTTTGGGAACCTAACGCCAATGCAATTAAAAAGAGAGCTAAAACAGCAACGATTTTTATAATTTTCATGTTACATCACCCTTCTAGGAGTAAGTCGGTAAGATTATGCAGGAAAATGCTTCTTCAGACTACGTATATTAGCAATAATCTATACCCAAGTAACCTCAAGATGCTTAGTTTGTAGACATGCTTAGAAGTTAAAGTTATTTGGGTATAGAAAGCAGCAAGGAAAACGGCTGAATCCACAATTAGATTAGTAAACGATCTTGGATGTATGACTAACTTGGATACATTACAAAAAAGCGGCATACACAAACGTATGCCGCTTTTTTCAAACTAATAAGAGTGCATTAACCAATATTTACACGCTCACGAAGTTCTTTACCAGGTTTGAAATGTGGAACGTATTTACCTTCCAATTCCACTTTATCGCCCGTTTTAGGGTTACGACCTACGCGAGGCTCGCGGTAATGAAGAGAAAAACTACCAAAGCCACGGATCTCGATACGGTCACCGCTCTCTAGTGTAGAGGCCATGTGCTCTAAAATATCTTTTACAGCATCCTCTACCTCTTTCGCTGATAAGTGTGTTTGCTCAGCGCAGAGTCTTTCAATCAGTTCAGACTTAGTCATAGTTGCCCTCTTTGAGTATCTTTATCACTTATTATAGTAAGTAATACTAATTCCAACAAACACTTGCTGACAATTCTAGACAAATTTTATGCAAAATGCGCAATGAAGAAATGCCTTTTATTAAGATAGTTTACTGTCATTAGTATTACTACTTAAATATGACCAAATATAAAAAAGGAGCCTTGCGGCTCCTTTTTTGCTTAAGCGAGTATATTATTCGCCTTTAGCAGCTTTGAAAGCGTCAGCCATTGCGTTACCGAATGCATTGTCATCTTGCTTGTTGATAGATGCCATTGCTTCTTGCTCGTCAGCTTCGTCTTTAGCTTTGATAGATAGGTTGATTACGCGGTTCTTACGGTCTACACCTGTGAACTTCGCTTCAACAACATCACCAGCGCTTAGGATTAGAGAAGCATCTTCTACGCGATCGCGTGATACTTCAGAAGCACGGATGTAACCTTCAACGCCTTCTGCGATTTCAACAGTAGCGCCTTTAGCGTCAACAGCAGTTACAGTAGCGTTAACTAGAACACCTTTCTTGTTGTCAGCAACGTAAGCATTGAATGGGTCATTTTCCATTTGCTTGATGCCTAGAGAGATGCGCTCACGCTCAGCGTCTACTGCTAGAACAACTGCAGAGATCTCGTCGCCTTTCTTGTACTCACGTACAGCTTCTTCGCCAGCAACATTCCAAGAAATGTCAGATAGGTGAACTAGACCATCGATGCCGCCTTCTAGACCGATGAAGATACCGAAGTCAGTGATAGACTTGATCTTACCAGTAACTTTGTCGCCTTTAGCTTGTGCTTCAGCGAATGACTGCCATGGGTTAGCTTTACACTGTTTCAGACCTAGAGAGATACGACGACGTTCTTCGTCGATTTCAAGAACCATAACCTCAACTTCGTCGCCAACATTAACAACTTTAGAAGGGTGGATGTTCTTGTTAGTCCAATCCATTTCTGAAACGTGAACTAGACCTTCAACGCCTTCTTCGATTTCAACGAAGCAGCCGTAGTCAGTTAGGTTAGTTACGCGACCAGTTAGTTTGTGACCTTCTGGGTAACGCTTAGCGATTGCTACCCATGGATCTTCGCCTAGTTGCTTAAGACCTAGTGATACGCGAGTACGCTCACGGTCGAACTTAAGAACTTTAACTTGGATCTCGTCACCAACGTTAACGATTTCAGATGGGTGCTTAACGCGCTTCCAAGCCATATCAGTGATATGTAGAAGACCGTCAACGCCACCTAGGTCAACGAACGCACCGTAGTCAGTAAGGTTCTTAACGATACCTTTAACTTCAGAACCTTCTTGTAGAGTTTCTAGAAGCTCGTCACGCTCAACGCTGTTCTCTGATTCGATAACTGCACGACGTGAAACAACTACGTTGTTACGTTTTTGGTCAAGTTTGATAACTTTGAACTCTAGCTCTTTGTTTTCTAGGTGAGCAGTGTCGCGGATTGGACGTACGTCTACTAGAGAGCCAGGAAGGAAAGCACGGATACCGTTTAGTTCAACAGTGAAACCGCCTTTAACTTTACCGTTGATGATACCAACAACAGTTTCAGCTTCTTCGTAAGCTTTCTCAAGTACGATCCAAGCTTCGTGACGCTTAGCTTTCTCACGAGAAAGTTGAGTTTCACCGAAACCATCTTCAACAGCGTCTAGAGCTACGTCTACTTCAGCGCCAACTTCAACTTCAAGTTCGCCAGCAGCGTTCTTGAACTGTTCAGCAGGGATAGCAGATTCAGACTTAAGACCAGCGTCAACAAGAACGAAACCGTTCTCGATAGCTACTACAGTACCTTTAACGATGCTGCCTTGTTGGAATTCTGTTTCGTTTAGAAACTCTTCAAAGAGTTGAGCAAAAGATTCAGTCATTTAATTAATCTTCAATAAATTAAACTTCCACGGGTATCCTACCGCATGGGGTTATTAAATTCGCCAGTCATCATCCTTGCGACCAACGCTCTTAGCCTAGTCGAGTATTATTACTCAGCTAGCTTCGATTCGATATATTGTAGTGCCTTTTCTACTACTTCGTCGATAGTCATCGACGTAGAATCTAGCACAAGCGCATCCTCAGCAGGGCGTAATGGCGCCACTGGGCGGTTACGATCTCGGTCGTCACGCTCTTGGATCTCGCTTAAAAGGTCAGCAAATCTAACATCTAACCCTTTCTCTTGCAACTGTTTAAGGCGTCGATTTGCACGCTCTTCAGCACTCGCATCAAGGAAGATTTTTGCTTGCGCACTCGGGAATACAATTGTGCCCATATCACGACCATCAGCAACCAGACCCGGAGCGGTCTCAAATGCACGCTGACGACGTAGTAATGCTTCACGAACACGTGGCAAAGCCGCAACTTTAGATGCTGCCATACCCGTTTCTTCTTTACGAAGCTCCCCTGACACATCTTCGCCTTCTAGAATGACCTTAACTAAGTCACCTTCCGCGATAAATTGAACGTCTAGGTGTGTTGCTAGTGGGACAAGAGCATCTTCTGACTCGGTGTCGACACCGTGGTGAATCGCAGCGAGTGCAAGTACACGATAAATTGCGCCAGAATCTAAGAGTTGGAAACCCAACTTTTTCGCCAGCAACATACATAAAGTGCCTTTACCTGCACCACTAGGTCCATCTACGGTTACAACCGGAGTTTGAGAGGACATGTTCTTCTCCACCAATAGTTTCTTTTCAGCAATTTGCTCGGTTTTCGAGGCGCACATTATACGGGTAATCAGTCTTTGGAGCGAGGAAAAATGTCGTGTAAAGCATTACACCTAATGCGTAATTGGATTCATCAATAAACATAAAGTTCAACAAAAACGGCGAGAGCTTCCGCCCTCGCCGTTTTAAATGTCATGAACTTAAGCTCGATTAAACAATCGGCTTTTGACCACGCTCAGCTAACTTTAAAATCACACTATCAGCGACTTTACCCGCCACACCTGCTAGCTTGTCGGCCAGTTTTTTCTTTTGTACATAATGCACAGAAAGTACAGTTTTATCTTTGCATGCCGCAACAACGATATCATCAGATGTACTAATGTCATCCACCAAACCAAGCTCTTTCGCTTGTGTGCCGAACCAGTGCTCACCAGTGGCTACTTTGTCTAGGTCCAAACTAGGACGACGCTCACGGATGAAGTCTTTAAACAAGACATGTGTTTCTTCAAGTTCTTGCTTAAACTTATCGCGCGCTTTATCGGTATTCTCACCGAACATCGTTAGCGTGCGTTTATATTCACCCGCTGTTAGTTGTTCGTACTCAATGTCATGTTTCTTCAACAGTTTGTTGAAGTTAGGAATCTGTGCGATAACGCCAATAGAACCCACAATTGCAAATGGTGCAGAAACAATTTTATCTGCTACACATGCCATCATGTAACCGCCACTTGCCGCAACTTTGTCAACAGAGATGGTCAGAGGAAGACCCGCAGCTTTGATTCGGTCCAGTTGAGAAGAGGCAAGGCCGTAACCATGAACCATACCACCGCCAGACTCTAAGCGAAGTAACACTTCATCACCTTCACGTGCGACAGCCAAAATAGCGGTGATTTCTTCACGTAGAGACGCGACTTCTTTTGCGTCTATGCTACCGTTGAAATCAAGAACAAATAGGTGTGGTTCACGCTTGCTATCTAATGAACCGTCTTTGCTCGCTTGTTTGATTTCTTTCTCGCGAGATTTGTTCTTCTCTTTTTCTTCTTTCTTGACGGCTTTATCTCGAGCCTTGATGAAAGCATCGTCATGCAAATGATGCTCTAACTGCTCAACAGATTGTTTGTGTTGCTCTGAAAGGTTGGTAATCTCTAACTCCCCTTTCGCCGCACCCGATTTGCCACCAGCCGATTTTGCAATAATGAGCAGAACAATTATCGCAGCAACCACCGTGATAATTTTGGCCAGAAACAGACCATAATCTAATAAAAATTCCAACGAGAGCTCCTTTATCTCATTTCAGATGACGTTAGTATGTTACGCAGAAACATCAGCGAGAAGGCAGCGCGGTTTGTAACCACTTGTTCTGATTGATAGCATACCTAACGAAAGTTCTGGAATTGGTATAACACATGAATTGGTGTATTGTAACCATCTTGTCACGATTACCAAGATTTTCCATTGAGAAACAGGCGTTTTTTAGCGTCAATTAACTATCATGGACCCTCTTACAATAATAAGGATTTATCGCCGTGAACTACTCCGTTTCAGCTGATGCTCTAAAAGGTAAAGTCATTCTTGTTACTGGCGCTGGTAATGGCATCGGCCGTCAAGCCGCGCTTTCTTATGCCGAGCACGGTGCAACTGTTATTCTCTTGGGTAGAAATGTGCAAAACCTTGAATCTATCTATGATGAGATTGAAGCTGCTGGCTATCCACAAGCTGCTATCATTCCATTGGATCTCAAGGGTGCAACTCAGCAGAATTACATTGATATGGCAGAGACAATCGAAGGACAGTTTGGTCGCTTGGATGGTCTATTACACAACGCAGGTGTCTTGAGTTCGCTGTGTCCATTTGATCAAATCAAAGAGGAAGACTTCGACGATATCATGCAGATCAACGTGAAAGCCGAAGTGCTAATGACTCAAGCATTACTGCCTGTGATGCGTAAATCAGAAGCTGGGCGTATTATCTTTACCTCTTCAACCGTCGGCCACTCTGGCCGCGCATTCTGGGGGCCATACGCTATCTCTAAATTTGCCGTAGAAGGCATGATGCAAGTTTTAGCTGACGAGCTGAGTGATACACCGATCCGCGTTAACGCAATTAACCCTGGTGCCACTCGTACTCGCATGCGTGAAAAAGCATATCCGGGTGAAGATGCGAATACTCTCAAAACGCCACTGGATATCATGCCGCTATATTTGCACTTAATGGATCCTGCGGTTACCGATGTGAACGGTCAGTGCATCGACGCTCAACCGAAGCGTAAATAACTCATTCAGGTTACCTCACATAATCGATTGAAAAGGCAGCAAACGCTGCCTTTTTTCATTTCTCTCTTCATAAAAATCTTGCGACTTTCTCCCACAGAAATATACTGTATGTATATACAGGTATTTATTATGCAAGATATTATTCAGAACTTAAAAAGCCAACACCTTGTTTGGCAAGCAAATTTAACGAAAGCAGATCCTCAGCAGTTGCAGACTAGTTCCGGTTTTTCTGAATTAGATGATTTGCTCGGCGGAGGCTTTCCACCTCATGGCGTAGTGGAGATGGAATCTATTGGTAGTATTGGTGAATTGCGTTTGCTCGCTCCTTATTTAAAAGCCACCCAGACCAATGGTGTGACCGCATTTATTCAACCTCCCGCGTTAGTGAATTCTCTGTTCTTACACTACATCGGTTTGGATATAAACCAAGTGTGGGTCGTTAATCCAGCTCATCCCAAAGATGCTCTTTGGGCTGCAGAGCAATGTCTGAAAAGTGGGGTATGCAGTAATGTTTTGTTATGGCAAGAAGAGCTTGAAATACATCAAGTGAAACGCTTACAGGTAGCGAGTGAACAAGGTACTTGCCCTCTCTTTATGCTTAAAACAGATACTATCAACCGCTTGTCTTTGCCTGTGTCACTCAGTTTAAAACTGAAAGGCGACGAGCAAGGGATTCATGTTGAAGTGCTGAAAAGGAAAGGAGGCTGGAATAGAGGTAGCGTTAGTATCGGATTCCAACACCATTACCCGCAACTGGTGAAACCATCATCTGAAACTGTGCACTCGACTGTGGTCAATTTCCCACTGGCGAACCAAGGTTAGTGATATGGCTCTGTGGATTTACTTGCACTTCCCTCGCCTGCAGCTAGACGCACTCTTTGGTGATAACCAAGAACAACCCGTGGTGATTGTCGAAAGCCAACGTTGCCAGATTATTCAATACAACGAGATTGCCGAACAACAAGGCATTAAGCCAGGTATGGGCCTAGGCAGTGCTGCGTCCTTGTGTCGAGATTTACAAGTGCATCCTTATCATCCGCACACCGAATGGAGCAAGTTACAAGAAATTGCTCAATGGCTGTATTTGATCACATCTGACGTTGTGTTGATGCCAAACCAAGGTATTTTGCTGCGTGCTACTCCAATGCTCGCTCTGTATGAAGGGTTTGAAAACTATTGGAACAAAGTCAGAGCTCACTTATCGGAGCTGAAACTGAGTTTTCAATTCGGATGTGGTTTTTCGCCTTTTGCTGCCAAATTGATGGCATTATCAGGAGCGAACGTCATCAGCGAAGACAAATCTGCCATACAAAAAGCCTTATCACCAATACCGTTAACACTGACAGATTTATCAAACGCTACCGTAGAGAAGTTACAACGTGTAGGTGTCACCACATTGCAAAACCTGCTTGAACTGCCATTGCAAGACATCGCACGACGCTTTGATATCGATTTGGTGAACTACGTTGGTCGACTGACTGGGCAGTTTAAACACCCTGTCGACTTTTATCACCCTACCGAATCCTTCCAAGTTTATTTAGAGCTGTTGTTTGAGATCGAAAACGTTCAGTGGATTGAAAAGCCGTTGGCCAAATTACTTCGTCAACTCGAAATCTTTCTTAAATTAAGAGATAAGGTCGCTTTTGAACTGTGTTTAACACTCCACCAGCGTGAGAAACAAGAGCAACACCTTCAACTCACTTCTGCGCAAGGTGATTACCTATGTCAGCGTTGGCAACAGTTAGCGAGTTTGAGCTTAGAGTCACTCTCGCTTAATGGCCCAGTCACAGGGCTAACGTTAAAAGTCATCCGTCAAGGTGAGCCTCTTAGTGCATCACGCGATCTCTTTGCTGGGCAGAAAGGAAACATGAATGCTTTAGAGTTGCTTTCTTTACTGCAAGCTAAATTGGGAAAAAGTGCCGTTTTAAAACCCAATATTGCTTGCGATCCTAGACCAGAAAAGGCCAGTCAGTATCGCCCTGCTGATGCTACGGATGAAAAGGGGCACGCCATACCATCCATACTACGCCCAGCAATGCAATTACCGACTCCCATTGTATTGCAAGAGCAAGTTTCTTTGGTCCACGGACCTGAGCGAATAGTTTCTGGGTGGTGGGATGGTGATGAGATCATGCGTGATTACTACATTGCACACACCAAGCAAGGCCGCTGGTTATGGATATTTCGTGATCAGCACAAGCACTGGTTTCTTCATGGCTATTTTTGTTAAATCGACAGTTATTTTTGTTGGGTCATTATGAGTTACGCGGAACTATTTTGTCAGTCTAACTTCTCTTTTTTGACTGGAGCTTCTCAAGCAGAAGAGCTGGTACTCCAAGCTGCTTTCTATCGCTATCAAGCTCTAGCTATAACGGATGAATGTTCAGTCGCGGGCGTTGTCAAAGCCCATGCGACCATCGAACAACATAAACTCGATATCAAACAAATCGTTGGAAGTATGTTTTGGTTAAATGATGAATGCCAAATCGTACTGCTTTGCCCTTGTCGCAAGGCTTATGCCGAGTTGTGTCGTATCATCACAAACGCAAGAAGACGCAGTGAAAAAGGCAACTATCAACTGTTCGAATGGGATTTGATGTCGGTTCGACATTGTTTGGTATTGTGGCTGCCCACACATCAAGAGAGTGATCACTATTGGGGGCGCTGGCTCAATCAACACCACGCTAATCGTTTGTGGGTAGCGATTCAGCGCCATTTGAGTAACAACGATACTGAGTACATTGCGCACTGCGAGCAGTTAGCACATGAATTTCAATTACCTATAACTGCCTGCGGAGGCGTTCTCATGCATGACGTTGAACGCTTGCCATTACAGCATGTACTTACTGCTATAAAACATGGGTGTAGCGTCGATAAACTCGGTTTTGACCGTATTTCGAATACTGAGCGAGCGCTTCGTCCTTTTAAAAAGTTGATTCGGATTTACAAACCAGAATGGCTGGAAGAAAGTACTTACATCGCCGATTTATGCGAGTTTAAGCTCTCCGATTTAAAATACGAATATCCTACCGAGCTGATCCCAGATGGTTATACACCCGACTCTTACTTACGTATGTTGGTCGAACGTGGTAAAAAGCTGCGTTTTCCTGAAGGCGTGCCAGCAGAAGTCAATCAAACCATCGAGAATGAACTGGCGCTTATTCAAGAGCTTAAATACCACTACTACTTCCTTACTATTCACGACATCGTAATGTTTGCGAAACAGCAAGGTATTCTTTACCAAGGGCGAGGTTCCGCTGCAAACTCTGTAGTGTGTTATTGCCTGGAAATTACCGCCGTCGATCCTCGACAAATCGCTGTCTTATTCGAACGATTTATCAGTAAAGAACGTAAGGAACCGCCGGATATTGATGTGGACTTTGAACACGAGCGCCGTGAAGAAGTTATCCAGTATATTTACAAAAAATATGGTCGTGAGCGTGCAGCACTTGCTGCAACAGTGATCAGCTATCGCTTTAAAAGTGCCGTGCGTGAAGTCGGTAAAGCACTAGGGATTGAAGAGACCCAATTAGATTTTTTCATTAAGAACGTTAATCGCCGAGATCGCAGCCAAGGCTGGCAAGCTCAAATTATTGAACTTGGCTTACAACCAGAATCTCTCAAAGGGCAGCAGTTTATCCAATTGGTCAACGAGATCATTGGCTTCCCACGCCATTTATCTCAGCACGTAGGTGGCTTTGTAATTTCATCTGGCCCTTTATATGAGTTGGTACCTGTTGAAAATGCCTCGATGGAAGATCGCACTATCATTCAATGGGATAAAGACGATTTAGAAAGCTTGAAGCTACTAAAAGTCGATGTACTCGCACTCGGCATGTTAAACGCCATCAAAAAGTGCTTTCAACTGGTCGAGAAACATCACCAGCGATCCCTCTCGATTTCCGAGATCACTCGCCGACAAGATGATCCACACGTGTACCGCATGATCCAAAAAGCTGACACGATAGGCGTATTCCAAATTGAATCTCGTGCACAAATGAGCATGCTTCCTCGCCTAAAGCCTGCTTGTTATTACGACTTAGTGATTCAAATTGCAATTGTTCGTCCAGGCCCTATTCAGGGTGATATGGTGCATCCTTTTTTAAAACGACGAGATCACAAAGAGCCTGTCAGTTATCCATCGGAAGAAGTAAAAAGCGTTCTGGAGCGGACTATGGGCGTCCCTATTTTCCAAGAGCAAGTCATCAAGCTAGCCATGGTAGCCGCAGGGTTTAGCGGCGGCGAGGCCGATCAACTCCGTCGAGCGATGGCATCATGGAAAAAGAATGGCGATCTCGCTAAATTCAGACCAAAACTGATCAATGGTATGCAAGAGAGAGGTTATGACTTAGCGTTTGCTGAGCGCATTTTCGATCAGATTTGCGGCTTTGGTGAGTACGGCTTCCCTGAAAGTCATTCAGCGTCTTTCGCAGTGCTGGCATATTGTTCTGCATGGTTAAAATATTATTACCCAGCCGAATTTTACACTGCATTATTGAACAGCCAACCAATGGGATTTTATAGCCCATCGCAATTAGTACAAGATGCTCGCCGACATGGCGTCGAAGTATTGCCGGTGTGCGTCAATCATTCAAAATATCAACATCATCTCGTCTCACGTCCGAATGGCAGGCTCGGCGTGCAACTTGGTTTTCGCTTGGTGAAAGGCTTTAACGCAGAAAGCGCACAAAGGCTTATTGAGCGCAAACCACTTAATGGTTACCGATCGATTCAAGAAGTAAAGCAGATATTAAGAAGCCGAAGTGACATTGAATTATTGGCTTCAGCCAATGCATTTCAGGCCTTATCGGGAAATCGTTATAACGCTCGCTGGGCAGCAATGGATTCCTTATCTGACCTACCATTGTTTCACAAGGTCGAAGAACCCAATGTTAGCTACCAGACTCAACCCTCTGAATATGAAAATTTAATTGAGGATTACGCAAGCACGGGACTATCTCTTAGCCGCCATCCAATTAAATTATTAGAAGAAACGGGCAAACTCCCTCACTTTACCCGCATGAGGCAACTGACAGAGAAACCGCATAAGTCACTGGTCACAGTGGTAGGTGTGGTAACAGGAAGACAATCTCCAGGCACCGCCGCTGGCGTGACATTTTTTACGTTAGAAGATGACACGGGCAACATTAATGTGGTCGTTTGGCAAGCGACAGCACGAGCCCAAAAGCAAGCGTATTTAGGCGCTAAAGTATTAATGGTGAAAGGCATTCTTGAAAAAGAGGGAGAAGTCACACACGTTATTGCTGGCAAGTTGATGGATTGCACGCACTACTTGAACAATCTACAAAGTAAATCTCGGGATTTCCATTAGTACAGAGGAATTAAGGAGAGAAATGTTAAAAATCAGAGAGAGGTGCGCTCCCTCTGATTTCACTAGATCTAATCATGCACTTTTAGAAAGCATCTGGCGTAATCGGTCTTGAGCAACTTCAACCAGCAGATCCGGTTGGAATTTAGATATAAAGCGATCACAGCCTACTTTTTGTACCATGGCTTCATTAAAACTACCGCTCAGAGAAGTGTTCAATGTGATAAACAACTTAGACATACGTGGATCTTGGCGCACTTCATGGGTCAGTTTATAACCGTCCATTTCAGGCATTTCAGCATCCGTAATCATCATCAACAGCTCTTTTTCTACATCTTTACCTTCATCACACCAACGTTTTAAAACCGTTAACGCTTCTAGCCCGTCACGGCACTCGATGATATTCATACCCAATTGAGAAAGCGTATCGCGAACTTGATTACGAGCTGTAGAGGAATCATCCACAATCAGAACATTACGCCCGACCATTGCTTGGGCCAATTCTTGATCGAGAATGTCCTCCGAGATAGTCACGTCGTAATGTACGATCTCTGCTAAAACTTTTTCAACGTCAATAATTTCGACAATTTGAGAGGCATCCCCCTCTTTGATTTGCGTGATAGCCGTGAGGTAATTCGAGCGACCAGACGTGGAAGGAGGCGGCTGAATTTCAGTCCATGCCGTATTAATAATGTTTTTAACCGGACCGACTAAGAAGCCCTGCACCGTGCGGTTGTACTCTGTCACGATCAAATTTTCTTCTTCCGCTTCACCACGTAAAGCAGGAAAACCAATTGCGCCTCGTAAATCAATCACTGGTACCGCTTCACCTCGTAGAGAAGCAACCCCACGAATATTGTAGTGCGATCCAGGGAGCTTGGTTAACGGTGGAAGCTTGATGACCTCTTTCACTTTGAACACATTAATCGCAAATAATTGGCGACTATTTAAAGTGAACAGCAGAAGCTCTAGTCGATTTTCACCAACCAAGTTTGTACGCTGGTCAACCGTATTTAACACTCCGGACATACTACTACCTAAATTATGGATAATTCTTATTTTACTCGAAATCAGTACAGACACAGCAAGGTTATATAACCAAATAACCTTAAAATATTTGGCTTTTCGAGCACAGCTTTAAAGTACAACAGTTTTAGCGTATTACTTCTCTTTGCATCAGACGCAAAGTCACGCAGCACATTGAAAGCCATTTTGTTTATTTACTTGAGCTTTTTAGGAAATTACATGAATGGCGCAGATATAGCAATGCAACATAACTCAAATTCCCATTCTAGTAATAGGCGATCAAAAAGGGTGAGCCGTTAAGTCTCACCCTAAATCACCTACAAATGTAGTCTCAACAGCCAGGCACATCATCATGTTAAAAAGTACTTAACCTTCCACAACCTTCATCAATAGTTGACCATCGTACAACGCTTGCTTAATCAACGCGGCACCAGGCATTGTGGCTTGCTTATAGAAACGAGACTCCACCAGCTCAAGATCTTGGTGATAAACAGGTAAACTCTGCTCTTCGATACAGCGACGAACCGCAGGATAAAGCACATCTTTTGCTTGGTTAATCACACCACCGATCAAGATTTTCTCAGGGTTAAATAAGTTGATCACAATAGCAATTGCAGAGCCTAAGTAGCGTCCAAGTTTTTCAATCACATCGACGGCCAAAGGATCACCGTTTGCAGCGGCTTCACAAATGCTCTCAATACTCATTTCTTCTTGTTTAGCAAGAATAGAGTCTTCGCCATCAGCGATTCGTCTTACGACTTCTTCACGAATTGCTTGAGAACTGGCAACGGTTTCCAAACAGCCAATATTGCCGCAATGACAACGTTTTCCATTTGGGTCAATTTGAATATGCCCGAGTTCACCAATGTTACCGTGACGGCCTTGCAAAACGCGCCCATCCAGAATGATGCCCGCACCTAAACCGTGGTGGATAGAGATAAGAACGGAGTTGTCATTATCTTGAGAATGACCAAAAAGCTTTTCTGCTAATGCCCAAGCTCGCGTGTCATTGGCAATGAAAACTGGCAAGCCTGTTGCTTTGTATATCTCTGGTCCAAGAGCAAGATTTTCGACATTGTAATGAGGCATCTGCAAAACGACACCTTGCTCTGAGTTCACGAGACCAGGCAGCGTAAGGGCAATACTGGTAACCCGATCAAGTTGATCCGCGTAAGTCTGAAAAAATTCATCAATTTCGTAAAGCAGGCGCTCAAGCACATCGTCTTGATCAAGCTCGTGTATCTCGATTTTAGTATCGATTAGTACATCACCGCCTAACTCATGCAAAGCAATGGTTAAATAACCTCGCCCCAAACGCATTGACAAAAATTGCCAGCCTTCATTATTAACCTGCAAACCGACAGCAGGTCGACCACGACTCGTCGCTTCTTGTACTGTCGTTTCATGAATCAAGTGCGCTTCAATTAATTCTCGAGTGATTTTGGTGATACTAGCAGGAGCAAGCTCACTCTGCTTGGACAAATCAATTCGAGAAATAGGACCTTTTAGGTCAATTAGTTTATATACACGACCAGCATTGACCTGTTTGATATGATCAATATGGCCCGGTTGAGCCATGTACATCTTGCACTCCGAAATTCTATAACGGGACAATTTTTTTACTTTGCGAACTAATTGTGAAGTGAATTAATAAATCCCCGTGACAAGCATCACGTATAAACCTGTTTGTTTGTGTATTCAATCAAATAACGAAGAATCTACTCCTGTTAAATTGTTTGAAAAATAACTTATTTTTATTCACTAAATTATGAAGTAGTGCCTTTAAAGCAGCGCATTTTTATCAATAAGGCCATTGCCTGTCGAATATCTGTCTGTTTTACCGGGGTTACTCTTAATGTAAACATTCTGTGCATATACTTATATTCAAGTAGCTTTAAGGTGTGGGCTCAGCAACGAGGCTAACCTTGAGAGCGATTGCGTAAAGTAAGGATAGAGTTCAAGTTACCTTTACACACACATTCATCGGAGAATCTATGACTTCCAAATTAAGACGAACAAAAATTGTCACTACGCTGGGTCCTTCAACGGATAAGGACAATATACTTGAGGAGATCATCAAAGCCGGTGCAAACGTTGTCCGTATGAATTTTTCACATGGAACCAGTGAAGACCACATTCAACGTGCGAACAAAGTCCGTACCATTGCAGCAAGACTTGGGCGTCAGGTTGCAATTCTTGGTGACTTACAAGGCCCTAAAATCCGTGTATCAACGTTTAAAGACGGCCAAGTCATTTTGAATGTGGGCGATAAATTCACATTAGATAGTGATTTACCAAAAGGTGAAGGCAATCAAGAATCTGTAGGGTTAGATTATAAAGAACTACCGCAAGATGTTTCACCAAATGACATTTTATTACTCGATGATGGACGCGTTCAGCTGCAAGTTACTACAGTAGAGGGTAATAAAGTTCATACCCGTGTGATTGTCGGTGGTCCATTGTCCAACAATAAAGGGATCAACAAAAAAGGCGGCGGATTGTCAGCAGATGCGCTCACAGAGAAAGATAAAGCCGACATTCTTACCGCTGCAGCAATTCAAGTAGATTACCTTGCTATTTCATTCCCACGTAACGGCGAAGACATGCATTACGCTCGACGCTTAGCTAGAGATGCAGGCCTTGAAGCCATGTTAGTGGCTAAAGTCGAACGAGCAGAAACCGTCGCGACCAATGAGTCTATTGACGACATTATTCTCGCATCCGATGTGGTGATGGTTGCACGTGGTGACCTTGGTGTAGAAATCGGTGACCCTGAGCTCATTGGTGTCCAGAAAAAACTGATTCGCCGCGCACGCAGTTTAAACCGTATCGTGATTACTGCGACACAAATGATGGAGTCCATGATTACTAGCCCAATGCCAACGCGTGCTGAAGTGATGGATGTGGCCAATGCGGTTCTAGACGGCACTGACGCGGTGATGCTTTCTGGAGAGACCGCTGCAGGTAAATATCCTGTAGAAACGGTCAAATCCATGGCCGAAGTATGTGTGGGGGCAGAAAAAATGTCGGAGGCAAGTCTATCAACCTATCGCTTAGATAGAACCTTCGAAACCGCTGAAGAAACCATCGCAATGGCAACCATGTACTCTGCGAATCACATGGAAGGAATTAAAGCGATGATCTCGTTAACTGAGTCCGGCAGGACTGCGTTGATGATGTCTCGCTTAAGCTCTGGCTTGCCAATATTTGCCTTATCACGGAATGAATCGACACTAAATCGAGCAGCATTATACCGAGGCGTGACACCTGTATATTTCGAGTCAAAAAGTGATGCGGGTTTACCAACGGCTCAAGCAGCGATTACTAGCCTTAAAGAGCAAGGGTTCTTGCACAAAGGTGATTTAGTCATTATTACTCAAGGCGATGTAATGGATGTTGTTGGCTCAACCAACTGCATGCGCATTCTACAAGCGTAGTCGTTATACCTAACCGGAGTTAACCACAAGAACCCGCAAATAAGGCTCCGAAAATGGAGCCTTATTTATATGCTTTGTATATTGCGCACATCGTGAACGTAAGAAGGTTTATGCACTCTCTCTACCATCAATTTCAACATCCAGCTGGTCATAGAGTTGAACTAGGTTAAACCCAGCTTGAAGCCCAAGTTGATAGTCATGCTCTAGTGACTCTTGGTCACTTAACAAAGAAGAAGAACGAAGTCCCTCTTTAGGCGCAACTTGTAAAATAAAAGTGTCGTCAGGTGGAGCAGATATAAAGGCCTGAGTGAGCTCAAATGTTTGATAATGAATCATCAGCATGTCGGCTAAACCTGAATCAAAATTCTCACCAATCAGATGACTTAAACGATACAAGTTATCGGCACCGAACAACCAACGGCCTCCATTTAACAGCATTTTCCCTGCAAGCTTCGATTGATGTGCTGCATTAATTTTTTGTTGGAAGAACGACGCCCAATCCAGCTTCCACTGATTCACTTTTTGCTGCCATGATTGCTGTACTGAGTTGATAGACTCTCGATACCATTCGACAGGCACATCCCCCACTTCACTTTGGGCTCTCGCTTCAATCTCTGAAAACGGCTCTGTGCGAATGACAATAATGTTGCGAGCATTCTGACGCCACGCTTCTTGAACAGGGATAGAGGCAGACACGCCGCCATCAACAAACTTATTGTCATTTACGTCGACAGGTCCGTGGTACAACTTGGGAATCGCACATGTCGCTAGCATAGTGTTAAACCACGAGTCATCCAAGATTGGTAGATATTGATCTGATAGCGTCTCTATATTCGTTACCGCAGCAAACGCTCCTCGTTTTCCCAATGCACTACGACCTAAATCAAGGTCAAGCTTGTATGGGAAATCTTGAATCCGTTCTAATGCCCACTCTAAACCTAAGTACTGCTGCTTTCGGATATAGCGAAACAGATTAAAAAATTCAGGAGACGTTGTCAGCTCGGTAATAAAAGCTTTGCCCATGCCATGTTGACGACACAAGTAAGAACATAAGTTAAGTGCTCCGGCAGAGGTGCCATAGAATTCATCGAAAGGATCGAAGTTGGAAAGTAAAAAGGCGTCTAAAACGCCAGCGGTAAAAATCCCTCTCTGCCCTCCACCTTGCGTGACTAAAGCAGTTTTACCATGCCTAAAGTGCTCATAAACTTTTACATCAAGCTCTGCATGGCTTTCTGTGATTATACCGCTGTTACGTATCATAGGCTCACGCCATTTTGTTAAAACGTTTGGTAAAAGTGGTTATCTTAAGCTGTTGTAATAGCAATGATGCCAAATGACAAAAGCACTGCAAAAACAGTCACCACAATGATTAATGCGGATTTTAGATCGTGTTCCATAAACACCTCCTTAATATGTAACAAATTAATAACACCGGTGTGAAATATGTTCAAGATTTGCTTAATTTAGTCGCGCAATTTTGACTAACCCATCACAATTAGCTTAGTCATAATAAGGAGATAGGGCATGAACCAAAAACTCAGCTGGCTAGTAGGAATCATGATGATGAGTACTGCTATCAATGCACAAGCGAATATCATCGTTACACCATACATAGGCTATACAGGAGGCGGCCAAGTAGAGGATGAAAGTGGTAATACATACGATCTCGACCCCGCAGTGAACTACGCTCTTTCAGTCGAGACTCCCTTAGAAAAAGGAAGGATCGGATTGTTTTACTCCAATCAATCGACGGAACTTGAAAAGCTGTCCAACTCAGCAGATATCCATTATCTGCACTTCCAAAGCAGCATGTACTATCCTGTCGCAGAAAATTGGCAAACCTATATCGGTGTAGGTTTGGGCGCTTCTTATGCCGATGTGGATTGGGTAGACAAAAAATACGGATTTTCGGCTAGCGCTTTTGCAGGGCTGGAATATGAATTTTCAAAGAACTTTGCATTAACAGCCCAACTGAGATGGTTAGGAACGGTCGTTGATAACGATACATCTGGCGCCTGTAATCTACCTAATGACGGCTCAAACTGTATCATTAAGTTCGATACTGATTGGATGAACCAATTCCAATCAAATGTCGGTTTTAGTTTCCGCTTCTAATTTTTATGCATGTTCCTTTGCAGGACTCGTCACAAAGAACGCTGAACGAGTCCTGCACAGAGCCGATAAAGGACATCGTCTAAACACCATTGTTTGGCAAAGTAACGAAGCATCATCTAGATAGGTGCACAAAAGATAGCCGTACGCCCTAATTCATAAAAATAGTCTTAAACACCAAAGCAATTATTAGATCCCAGTCATTTATTCCAGACAAACAACCAACCACCCACACAAAACCACAATCAAACTCAAATTTAACAAGATTAAAACCAGACAACGCATCTGAATTAACATTTAGATTCTATTGCGCTAAGTATTATTAGAAGTTAGTCTGATCAGTGAAAACAGATAAATATTTCAGTTTTATCAAACACACATCAAAATTTTAAGATTAATAATCTACTTTCTCTTACAGTAGCCAGAATATAGCTCTATAAAATTATAAGAAGTTAGAATTAAGGATAGAAAAGCTGATGGATAACAGCGGTCCTTTCTTCCAACTGTTTGCGCAATTATTACTGTGTTACGTAGAGAGCTTCATTCCTCAGGGAGTCTTATAGGAGTCAAATATGAAGCGAGAACAATGGGGATCCCGGGCGGGATTCATCTTAGCAGCAGTTGGGTCTGCTATCGGTTTGGGAAACATTTGGCGTTTCCCATACATGGCCTATGAAAACGGTGGCGGCGCATTTTTTATTCCTTACATTTTTGCCATGATCACTGCCGGTATTCCATTTATGATCCTTGAGTTCAGTATGGGACAAAAATACCGAGGCTCGGCACCAAAAACACTTGCGAAAATTCATTCTAAATTTGAATGGCTTGGCTGGTTCCAAGTTGGTGTGGCTGCAGTTATTGCCGTTTACTATGTGGCTGTTATCGGTTGGTCGATTTCTTACTTTGGGTTGTCGTTCACTCAAGGTTGGGGAACCGATACCAACGCATTTTTCTTTAGTGAATACCTAAAGCTAGGTGACAACTCACCAACAGACTTAGGCAGTATTCAATGGAAGATTGCTTTATCCATGGTAATTGCTTGGGCAATTACTTACACCGCCATTGCCAAAGGCGTGAAATCAGGAATTGAACGAGCATCTAAAATTATGATGCCAATCCTATTCTTGATGGTGATTTTCTTAATCGGACGTATGATTTTCTTGCCAGGAGCTCTAGATGGCGTGAACTACATGTTCGAACCCGATTTCAGCAAAATTTGGGATGTGAAAGTATGGGCAGCGGCATATGGTCAGATCTTCTTTACGCTAAGTATCGGCTTCGCCATCATGCTAGCTTACTCTAGCTACCTACCAGAAAAGTCAGACATAACGAATAACGCGTTTATGACCGTGTTGATCAACTGTGGCTTCTCGATCCTAGCCGGCATCATGATCTTCTCAGTATTGGGTTACATGGCTCAAGAGCAAGGTAAGCCGTTAACAGAGGTGGTATCTGCAGGCGTTGGCTTGGCTTTTGTTACTTTACCTGCGGCAATTAACCTACTACCTGCCCCATATATTCTTGGTCCACTGTTCTTCTTTGCACTGGTGGTTGCTGGTCTAAGTTCGCATATTTCAATTATGGAAGCCGTAACTTCAGCCATTATCGACAAGCTGAAGTGGAGCCGTAAAAAAGCTGCAAATGTTGTGATTGGTATTGGCTTCGTTGTCTCTATGGCGTTTGCTACCAATGGCGGTCTGCTGCTACTCGATCTAGTAGACCACTTTGCAAACAACGTTGGCATCATGGTTGGTGGTCTGGTTGAGATTGTCTTGATGGCGTGGCTATTGAAGCGCGTGCCAGAAGTACGTAATTACGTTAACGAGCGCTCTGATTTCTCTGTTGGTCAATGGTTCGAGATCTGCTTACGCTTCGTTACACCAATCATGCTCGCCATTATCTTAGCGACCAAGCTATACGCCCTAATTACTGAAGGCTACGGTGGCTATGATCTAACTTTAGGCTGGGCACTTATCGCCGCACTCTTTATCTTTGGTCTAGTGATCAACGCAGTGAACCGCAAGGAGACAGCAAAATGACAATCAGCGCAATTATTATGATGGTTATTGGTTTAGGTATCACTTGGGGCGGAGCTGCCGTTTGCATCAAGCGAGCCATGGATAAACAATAGCAATATTGCATTCCAAACAAAAAACGCCGGTATTTACCGGCGTTTTTTATGTTTCTTTTATTCTAGAAACTGTATTTGATGCCAACGGCGCCGCCAAGCTGCAAGTCAGCACCTTTGTAAAGATCTAGCTCTGGGTGTATTTGACCATAAAGGTCCCAGCCGCGTGATAAATCCCAGTTCACACCAAGCGGTACTCTCACACCAAACTCGTCATCCCATTCATACCAGCCACCAACGCCGACATACCAAGTCACAGGCATGTTTTGATCGAATGTTCCACGCTTAGCGATGTAATCAAACGCCATACCATCGTTTCCGATAATGCCACGATATTTGTTATCTAACTCTACAACAACACTTAATTGTTGATCGACAGCCATACCAACTGATAGATCCGTTGGTTCGCTTGCCGCCATTGCCGTACTAGAAACTAGTCCCAAAACTAAAATGAATTTGTTCTTCATACACGTTATCAATTATTCAAAAAAACATTATTCGCTATTCAAACATAATGGCATATCAATATGTCAACGATGGGTAAGCTCGATGTATGAAAAAGCTGACAAAAGTAAAGATGAGTTTAGGATCACACTAAAAAAGGAACTGTCAGTTAATAAAATAGGAACTAAAAAAGGAGGCCGATGCCTCCTTTTATGCATTACTATGAATGACTGCGATTAACCGTGGTTACGAATCCACTCATCCATTTCAGTTTTTAGGTTATCTGACTTAGTACCGAAGATAGCCTGTACACCACCAGCTACAACTACAACACCAGCAGCGCCTAGTTGTTTTAGCTTGTCTTGGTCAACAGCTGCTGTATCTGCAACTGCTACACGTAGACGTGTGATACATGCATCTAGACCAGTAATGTTAGCTTTACCGCCAAACGCTGCAACCAGTTCACCGCCCATATCAGAGCCAGAAGTTACAGCTGCACTTTCCGTTTCATCTTCACGGCCAGGTGTTTTTAGGTCAAGCGCTGTGATTACACCACGGAACACTACGTAGTAAATTACTGCGTAAACTAGACCAACGGCAATCATTAGCACCATCTTCTGAGCGTTACCAGATAGAACTAGGAAGTCGATCAGACCGTGAGAGAAAGAAGTACCGTGTACAAAGCCTAGAGTGTTCGAAACGATGTATGCAGAACCAGCTAGTAGAGCGTGGATACCGTATAGTAGTGGAGCAACGAATAGGAATGAGAATTCGATTGGCTCAGTAATACCAGTTAGGAATGAAGTCAGTGCAGCTGACGCCATGATACCCATTACTTTTGCACGGTTTTCTGGTTTAGCACAATGAGCAATTGCGATTGCTGCAGCTGGTAGACCGAACATCTTGAACATGTAACCACCCGCTAGCTGACCGAAGCCATTACCAGCAGCACGAGATGCTTCATCAGCAACTAGGTAACAAGTTAGTACACCATTTTGAGCTTCACCGGCAGCGTTAACACAAGAACCTGCTTCGAAGAAGAACGGTACGTTCCATACGTGGTGTAGACCGAATGGGATTAGAGAACGCTCAACAACACCGTAGATACCGAATGCTAGCTGTGGGTTTTGGTGTGCAGCCCAATCAGAGAATGCAGAAATTGCACCGCCAATTGGTGGCCAGATAACAGAAAGGATAACACCTAGGATGATCGCAGCAAAACCAGTGATGATTGGCACTGCGCGCTTACCAGCGAAGAAGCCAAGGTACTCTGGAAGTTGGATTTTGAAGAAACGGTTGAATGCCCAAGCAGCCACACCACCGACAAGGATACCACCTAGTACACCTGTATCGATTTTCTCAACACCCATAACGCCCGCCATTACACCTAGCGTTGCCGTCATGATGCCGTAACCAACGATAGCTGCAAGACCTGCAACACCGTCGTTGTTAGTGAAGCCTAGAGCTACACCTACTGCAAATAGAAGTGCCATTTGGCCGAATACTGAACCACCAGCTTGTTCCATAAGATTAGAAACGATCTCTGGAATAAAGCTTAGATGGGCAGCACCCACACCTAATAAAATACCTGCAACTGGTAAAACTGATACTGGAAGCATCAGAGCCTTACCAACTTTTTGCAGGTTAGCAAAAAGGTTCTTAAACATGTTTATGCTCCTGATAAATTTATAAGTATTATTTGGGCACTAACGGCACACCCCCGTAGCCTAAAGGTTAGCACCCAATGAAAATGTAACCACAACTGCATTATATTTTCCGGCTCTAAATATATATTGATGACCCTCAAACTTTCCACACAGTTACGAAATTTAGTTTCAAAACAAGTCTTGGATCACACCCAAAAACAGCCGATGAAAAGGTTTGCATTGCACTTATATTACTGTTTTATAAAGAATTAATTATTTATATAATTAATTTTAAGGCGTAAATAAAATACGCCCCAATGTTATTTTTAGTAACAAAATTACATTTGTGATTTTTGAATGTTATTAAATCAACATTTTTAGTAAACATTAAACTCGTGAGCGTATCTGTTGTTTTTATCAACAAAAAAGGAGCCTAAGCTCCTTTTTTATGCTCTTATTATTTTTTCATCGCAAAAAAAGATTTCGGAAGTTTTCGGTGGTTTTTTGTGCCACTTCAGAAAGAGAGCACGATTTGAGTTGCGCAATATAAGAAGCGACTTCGACAACATAAGCGGGTTGATTCTCTTTGCCACGATGAGGGACAGGAGCCAAGTAAGGAGAATCTGTCTCAATAAGAAGCTTCTCTAAAGGTAGAGTCTTCACCACTTCTTTTAACTCTGTAGCTTGACGGAAAGTAACAATCCCCGAGATAGAAATATAAAACCCCAGCTCCAGTGCAGCTTCAGCAAATGGAAGATCTTCTGTAAAACAATGGATAACACCACCACATTTCTCTGCCCCACCCTTACGCAAAATATCTAGAGTATCCGCACGTGCGTTTCTGGTATGGATAATTAAAGGTTTGTTGAGCTCCACTGCAAGATCAACGTGTTGCTCCAAGCGCTCTTTCTGTAACGCGGCCGTTTCGGGCTTGTAATGATAATCTAAACCCGTTTCGCCAATAGCGACGACTTTTGCATTCGACGCATGGTGGCGCAATACGTCCATCGAAAAGTCGCTTTCAACATCAAGTGGGTGCACACCGCACGAAGCATAAACATTGTCATAAGGCTCGATCATTTCCATCATTTTCGGGAAAGAATCCAGCGTTACTCCAACAGAAAGTAGCTCAGTTACGTTTGCTTGTTTAGCTTTGTTAATAACGTCTTCCACATTGATGTGGAGATCGTCGTAATTCAATTTGTCTAAATGACAATGAGAATCTACGAACATAATGCCTCTCGTGATTCAATTAACCAATTCATTGATAGTAGCTCAAGGTTCAGGCCAGGAAAGGCTTGCACCTGAGCTTTCAGGTTCATCAGCGCCTTCGCTGATGAGTACAAACCGTTATAGTTGTCCGGTTGGAACTTTGTCGCGCCCGGAAGCATTTGAGCTTCTGATACACCAAACTGCGCTTTCTGAGCATCTGTCAGTAAATACCATGCCCAGTCTAGTGATTGCTCTGAGTGTTTAGCGATTAAAGAAGCACACTCAGAAACGTCTGAAACAGGCGAAGACATTGCCTTAATAAAACTGCGTTCAAAAGCCAAGTAAGCTTCGAGCTCACCATTATTTAACGCATCCAATGTTTTTATTGGAGAGCCCATATTCAGTTTTAAGGCATAAGCAGGAACTTGCTTCGCCCCTTGTTCGTGCATCCATTGCATCGCTTGTTCCGCTGACGGAGGCGCAACAACCCAGTGTTGGCAACGGCTACGAATCGTTGGGAGCAGACGCTCCTGATTGTGGGTAACGAGCAAAAACAAGCACTTTGCCCCAGGCTCTTCTAGCGTCTTTAACAGCGCATTCGATGCCGACTCGTTCATAGAGTCCGCCGGTTCTATTACAAATAGGCGGTAACCATTAAGCTGAGATGATTCCTGAGCTAGACGGTTACAAGCGCGAATTTGGTCCACCGTTATCGCCTTTCCTTCTTTCTCTGGCTTGATCCAGTGTAAATCAGGGTGGTTTTGAGATTGATTTAGCTGGCAGCTATGACAAAAACCGCATGCTTCACTCGCGTAATTTTGGCAAAGAAGTGCTTGGCTAAAAAACTCGATAAGTTTTTCGATGCCCAAGCCCTGCTCGCTTTGTAATAAAAGCGCACCTGGTATTCTGTCCGACTCTAACCCTACTTTGAGGTTATCCCATATTGGCTGTAGCCATGGATAATCATTTAACATGAGTCACCTAAATTTACGTTTCACTTATTGACGAGCTAGCCACTCGTTTAGAGCGTCCCGAATATCACGCGACACGCCTTCAATCGCCTGTTCTGCGTTAATGATAACGATGGAAGGATCGGCATGAGCAATCTCCAAATAACGCTCACGTGTACGCTCGAAGAAACTAATATCCATCTTCTCTATACGATCTAACTCACCACGCCCACGTGCACGCTCAAGCCCAACACGAGGGTCAATATCCATATAGAGAGTGAGAGCAGGTTTAAAATCACCAAGCGTTGTATCCCGGAGATTTTTCATTAACGATGCGTCAATCTGACGGCCACCACCTTGATAAGCTTGCGACGACATATCGTGTCGGTCACCAACCACCCACTGACCGTTTTCCAAAGCTGGTTTGATCACGTTCTCAACCAACTGAACACGTGCAGCGTACAGAAGAAGCAACTCCGTCATGTCCTTAAGTTCTTCACCTTCGTGCTCTTCTTTCACCAGAGCGCGCATTTTTTCTGCTAGCGGTGTGCCTCCTGGCTCACGGGTATTTACGATATCCTCAATACCGGCCGCTTTTAGCGTATCTAAAACGGTTTTAATCGCAGTGCTTTTACCCGCGCCTTCTAGGCCTTCAACGACAATAAAGTTTGCTTTCATCATTTGTTCTTTCTTAGTTCTCTTAAATAGGCACGAACAGCACGGTTGTGCTCAGCAAGGGATTTCGAGAATACATGTCCGCCCTTTCCACTTGCTACAAAATATAAATAGTTGCTGCTTTCTGGATTCAAAGCCGCTTCAATGGAAGCTTCACCAGCCATCGCAATCGGTGTTGGTGGCAATCCATTGATGGTATAGGTGTTATATGGTGTCGGCGTACGCAAATCTTTCTTACGAATGTTGCCATCGTAGGCGTCACCCATACCATAAATAACTGTCGGATCAGTTTGTAACCGCATGCGTTTGTTCAATCGGTTGATAAACACAGAAGCGACGCGCTCACGCTCAGAATCAATAGCCGTCTCTTTCTCGATGATAGACGCGAGAATCAAGGCTTCATATTTGTCCTGTAATGGCAGCTTTTCTTGACGCGCTTCCCAGTTAGCATCCAGTATTTTATTGAGTTTTCGATGCGCTCGTTTTAATAACTGGCTTTCACTCGCACCCGCTGTGTAATGGTAGGTTTCTGCTAAAAACAACCCTTCTAGCTTTTCTCTCTCAATTCCGAGCTTCGCAGCCATTTCTTTTTCTGAAAGATCGGTTAAATCATGCTTTAAATAAGGAGCACTTTTTAGTTGATCTACCCATTCAGAAAAGCGGCTGCCTTCAACAAAAGTGATCGCAAACTGGTATTCTTTTCCAGTATTCAGATGCTCCAATGTTTGCGAAAGTGACATACCAGGCTCAAGTTGGTAAGTACCCGCTCGCACTTGCAACAATTCTGGATATAAGTGAGGAATTAAACGGATGTACTCCGATGTTTCAATCACCTCACCTTCAACTAAGGCGCGCATGACATGATGAAAGCTTGTACCACTTTCTACAGTAAACAGCTGAGGTTGTTCCAATAGAATAGGCTTTTCAACGTATTGTTTAGCCTGTGAAATTATATAAAAAACAGCTGCTGCGCCTATCACTGCGATCAGCACAACAAAAGCCAACAGTTTTTTAATCACGTAGTTAAATTCCCTTGCAGTCGTTGAGTCAATTTTCCTATCGGAAATATAGTCTTAGAGTTCGATGTCACTATGCTGCGAATAGGTGCGACACCTAATATTGAGTTACACATGAAAGCCTCGTCAGCACTCAGCAAATCTGGAAGTATAAAACGCCCCTCGATGACTTCAATATGACTTACTTTAAGTAACTCAAGCACCTTACGACGCATTACGCCCGTAACGCCTGATAAGGTCAGCTCCGGCGTAAATACTTTATTACCTTTAACCCAAAAAAGGTTGGCCATTGTAGTTTCAATGACATGGTTTTGCACATTTAACGTTATTGCATCTGCAAACTCTGTATTGTCGATTTCAGCCTTGGCGAGAATCTGCTCTAAACGGTTGTTGTGCTTATGTCCCGCAAGTAAAGGTTGAATCCCTAGACGAGTATTACAAACGCCCAAGTCCACACCTTGTTCTTGCCAAGATGAATAATGAGAAGGAAATGCAAAATTGGAAATCGTCACGATAGGGCCTTTAATCCCATTAGGGCTATACCCTCGCCCGCCAATACCGCGGCTAACGTGAATCTTCACCCCCGCTCGTGCGTCAGATAAAACCGCTTTGCTTGCCCAACCATGCACAACTTTCCAGTCAGGTGAAGAGATCTTCAAAGCGTCAAGGCAAGCACTCATGCGCTCAGTATGCTCCTGCCAGTAAACCAACTCTCCATTTTGGGTCAGGATGGTGGTAAAGCCTCCATCACCGTATTGGAATGAGCGATCACCTAGCTCTACATGCGTTTGCGGAACTCCATTTACCCAAAACATTCACGTACCTTCAAATTAGCAGACAACAAATAAAACAAAACGGCTCAATGCTAAGCATCGAGCCGTTAGAATACAAGTTTCGCTTATCTAAATAAGGTTAGATAGTGTTACTCAGCGAACTTTTTGAAGATCAAAGAACCGTTTGTACCACCAAAGCCAAACGAGTTACAGATAGCGTATTCCATACCTTCAACTTTGCGCGCAGTGTGCGGCACAAGGTCGATGTCTAGACCTTCTTCTGGATCATCAAGGTTAATCGTTGGTGGAACGATTTGGTCAACCAAAGACATAACCGTGATAATTGCTTCAACAGAGCCTGCTGCACCTAATAGGTGACCAGTCATAGACTTAGTTGATGATACAAGTACTTGCTTCGCACCTTCTTCACCAAGAGCACGTTTCACGCCCTTGATTTCTGCAACGTCGCCAGCAGGAGTAGATGTACCGTGAGCATTCACATAACCTACTTGGGTACCTGTGATGTTCGCGTCACGCATTGCCGCTTCCATCGCAAGTGCACCACCAGAGCCATCTTCGCTTGGAGAAGTCATGTGGTAAGCATCACCAGACATACCAAAACCAACCAGTTCTGCGTAAATCTTCGCGCCACGTGCTTTTGCGTGTTCGTACTCTTCAAGCACCATCATGCCAGCACCATCACCTAGAACAAAACCATCACGGCCTTTATCCCATGGGCGAGACGCTTTTTGAGGCTCTTCATTACGAGTAGATAGTGCTTTAGCTGCACCGAAGCCAGCCATGCCAAGAGGCGTAGAAGCTTTTTCTGCACCACCAGCAACCATCGCATCTGCATCGCCGTAGGCAATCATACGTGCTGCATGGCCGATATTATGCAGGCCAGTAGTACATGCGGTAGAAATCGCGATATTTGGACCACGGAGACCACGCATGATAGATAGGTTACCTGCAACCATGTTTACAATGGTCGAAGGAACAAAAAATGGGCTAACTTTGCGAGGGCCTTTGTCTACTAATGCAGTATGGCCAGTTTCGATAAGGTCAAGACCGCCAATGCCTGAGCCGATAGCAACACCAACTCGAGCCGCATTTTCTTCGGTAATTTGTAAGCCAGAGTTATCAAGAGCTTGAATACCCGCTGCAATGCCGTACTGGATGAAAAGGTCCATCTTACGAGCATCTTTTTTAGACATGTACTCTGTGCAATCGAAATCTTTAACAAGACCTGCAAAACGAGTTGAGAAGTTCGTAGTATCAAAGTGCTCGATATTTACGATACCACTTTGACCTTCTAGCAGGGCTTTCCAAGATGATTCTACTGTGTTGCCTACCGGTGACAACATACCCATGCCAGTGACAACTACACGACGCTTGGACACGATATAATTCTCCGGGAATTGAATATTTCTATGAGAGGATAGAAGAAGTTAGAAAGAACACAGGCGGTCTAGGAGACCGCCTGGGAGAGCTAATTACTGAGCGCTGTTTACGTAGTCGATTGCAGCTTGAACAGTAGTGATCTTCTCAGCTTCTTCGTCAGGAATCTCAGTGTCGAATTCCTCTTCTAGAGCCATAACTAGTTCTACAGTGTCTAGAGAATCAGCACCTAGATCATCAACGAAAGAAGCTTCGTTTTTAACTTCTGCTTCGTCTACACCTAGCTGTTCAACAATGATTTTCTTTACGCGTTCTTCGATGTTGCTCATTTTTCTTTTCCTTTACAGATTTCGCCTAATGCGATGATTCCGTAGTTTATTCGAACTATTGAAAGTTGCAAGGGGGTCCTTGCTGGTCAAACCACAAAATTAGCGAATTTAACCGAATTTCAATACATTTTTGACTTAAATCATGCACAAATCTTGCGCATAAGCATGACAAGTTCATGACAGTTAACTGCAACTATAGGCTATTTTTCACAATGTAAAATAGCTTATTTTGCATAAACTGTCGCATTAAACCATGTACATGCCACCATTTACATGCAAAGTTTCACCAGTAATGTACGCTGCTTCAGGAGAAGCAAGGAAAACTACTGCTGATGCAATTTCACGTGGGTCACCTAAACGACCTGCTGGCACGTTCGACAAAGTTGCCGCACGTTGGTCATCACTTAGCGCCTTAGTCATGTCAGTTTCGATGAAACCAGGAGCAACAGTGTTCACTGTTACACCACGAGACGCAACTTCACGAGCCATTGATTTAGTAAAACCAATCACGCCCGCTTTCGCTGCTGCGTAGTTAGTTTGACCAGCATTACCCATGGTACCAACAACAGAGCCTACGTTGATGATACGACCCGCACGTTTTTTCATCATACCGCGTAAAACCGCTTTAGACATGCGGTAGATAGGCGTTAGGTTGGTATCGATGATGTCGTTCCACTCATCATCTTTCATGCGCATCAATAGGTTGTCACGAGTAATACCAGCGTTATTCACCAGAATATCGATCACACCAAATTCTTCGTTGATCGTTTTTAATGTCGCTTCGATAGACTCGACATCAGTCACGTTAAGCGCTAAGCCTTTACCGTTATCACCAAGATACTCGCTGATAGCAGCCGCACCACTTTCAGAAGTAGCAGTACCGATAACCGTAGCACCTCGCTCGACAAGAAGTTCCGCGATCGCGCGGCCAATACCACGGCTTGCGCCGGTAACTAGCGCGATCTTACCTTCTAGATTCATCATGTTGTGTTTCCTTTTCTTATCGCAAATTTATCGCTTGATGGATTACTTCGCAGCGTCTAGCGATGCGATATCATTCACTGCTGCTGCAGTTAGCGTTTTCACGATACGTTTTGTTAGACCTGTTAAAACTTTACCAGGACCAAGCTCAAGAAGATTTTCTACGCCTTGTTCGTGCATCAGTTCAACTGTTTCAGTCCAACGAACTGGGCTATGTAGCTGACGAACAAGCGCATCTTTGATTTTTGCAGGATCTGTCTCAGCAACCACATCAACGTTGTTGATAACTGGCAGCTGTGGTGAGTTAAATTCGATAGACTCAAGAGCTACAGCAAGTTTTTCCGCTGCTGGCTTCATAAGTGCACAGTGTGAAGGTACTGAAACAGGAAGAGGAAGCGCACGCTTCGCACCAGCTTCTTTACATAGCGCACCAGCTCGCTCTACTGCGTCTTTGCTACCAGCGATAACGACTTGACCAGGCGAGTTAAAGTTTACTGGAGAGACCACTTCGCCTTGCGCTGCGTCTTCACACGCTTTTGCAATCGCATCATCAGCCAAACCGATAATCGCGTACATTGCGCCAGTACCAGCTGGTACTGCTTCTTGCATAAGTTGACCACGTAATTCAACCAGCTTGATGGCTTCTTTAAAGTCGATAACACCCGCACATACAAGTGCTGAGTACTCACCTAGGCTGTGACCGGCTAGGTTTGCTGGTTGCTCTAAGCCAAGTTCCTGCCATACACGCCAGATTGCAACAGATGAAGCTAGCAAAGCTGGTTGAGTACGGAAAGTCTCGTTTAAATCTTCTGCAGGTCCATTTTGAACAAGCGCCCATAGATCGTAACCTAGTGCGTCAGATGCTTCTGCAAATGTTTGTTTTACTACGTCATATTGTTCGCCTAGTTCTGCAAGCATACCTACAGCTTGAGAACCTTGACCTGGAAATACGATAGCAAACTTGCTCATGTTGTTTTCCTTTAAGCAAAGTAAAAAGAAATAAGATGCACCAAGTGCACCTTAAATTTTGAATTCTTGTGAAACTTAGAACTTCACAAGGGCCGAGCCCCAAGTGAATCCGCCGCCAAACGCTTCAAGAAGCAGAGTTTGACCGCGTTTAATACGACCATCACGTACCGCTTCATCTAGTGCTGTTGGCACCGTCGCAGCTGATGTGTTGCCGTGTTTATCAAGTGTAATCACGACTTGGTCTAGTGACATCGAAAGTTTCTTCGCTGTCGCTGAAATAATGCGGTAGTTCGCTTGGTGCGGCACTAGCCAGTCTAGTTCAGACTTATGCATGTTGTTGGCTTCAAGCGTATCTTTTACTAGTTTCGATAGCTGAGTTACAGCGACTTTGAATACTTCGTTCCCAGCCATATGAAGCCATTTATCCGCATCTTGCCCCCGCACAGGTACAGGTAGGCTTAGAAGCTCTCCGAATTGACCATCCGAGTATATGTGGGTAGAGATAATGCCAGGCTCTTGGCTAGCGCCTACGACAACGGCTCCGGCACCATCACCAAATAGGATAATGGTTGAACGGTCTGTCGGATCACACGTTTTAGACAAAGCATCTGAACCAATCACAAGTACGTTTTTGCACATACCAGATTTGATATGTTGGTCTGCAACAGATAATGCGTACACAAAACCAGAACAAGCAGCGGCTAAGTCAAAAGCTGGACAACCTTTAATGCCAAGCTTTGCCTGCACCTGACACGCAGATGAAGGGAAAGTATGGCTACTGCTCGTTGTGGCTACGATAATCAGGTCGATATCGTTTTTATCAATACCCGCCATATCGATAGCGTTTTCAGCTGCGTAGAATGCCATGTCTGCTACAGTTTCGTTTTCTGCAGCAATTCGACGCTCTTTAATACCCGTGCGAGCAACGATCCACTCATCACTTGTATCTACCATTTTCTCTAGATCTGCGTTTGTACGCACCTGAGATGGCAGGTAGCTGCCAGTACCTAAAATTTTGCTATACATGAAGACTAATAATGCCTCTCGAGTAAAACCGCTTCCAAACGATCGCTAATACGGCTTGGTACTTGTCGTTTGACCTCGTGTACTGCCTCGCCAAGTGCATTGACAATCGCAGATACATCCGCACTTCCATGGCTTTTTATGACAATGCCGCGCAATCCTAGCAAACTTGCGCCGTTATACTGGTCGGGGTTCAGTGTTTTTAGTTCATTAAACAGCCTAGAAAACAACTTTCTAGCTATCCAACCCTTTATCGTTGATGCCATTATGCTGGTTTTAATTTTTTCGATAAAAAGTTGAGCTGTTCCCTCACTGGCTTTTAAGCATACGTTGCCGACAAATCCATCACAAACAATGACGTCCGCAACATCATGCAAAATTTGATTACCTTCAATATAACCGACAAAGTTAATCGCATCGGTCTGAGAAAGCATTTCTGCGCAACGTTTGACTAAATCGTTACCTTTAATCTCTTCTGCGCCAATATTGAGTACAGCAACGCGAGGAGGACGACCCAAGTGTTCTTCAGCTAATGCACTGCCCATTACAGCAAATTGGAACAAGCTATCAGCATCGCACGATACATTCGCCCCCAGATCCAGCATCCAAGTACGCTTTCCGGTAATCGTCGGTAAAGCGGAAACTAAAGCAGGACGTTCAATGCCAGGAAGTAACTTAAGAATGAAACGCGATAGTGCCATTAATGCACCGGTGTTGCCACCACTAACACAAGCATCCGCTTTCTGCTCAGAAACCAAATCGATAGCCATACGCATAGAACTATTTTGGCTATTACGTAACGCCAATGAAGGTTTTTCTGAGTTCGAGATAACTTTCTCGCTGTGAAGAATAGTCAAGCGGGAACTGGTCGAGGTACCGAGTTGAGATAATTGAGACGTGATCAGAGATTGATCACCAATAAGAATCACTTTTAGCTCTGGGAAATGAGACAGTGCCTGCACGGCGGCAGGCACTGTTACGCGTGGACCGAAATCCCCGCCCATTGCATCAAGTGCAACGGTAATACTTTGCAAAGGTTCAACCTTACTTGTTGATAACCTTTTGACCACGGTAGTAACCTTCAGCAGTTACGTTGTGGCGTAGGTGAGTTTCACCAGAAGTCGCGTCTACAGATAGAGCAGCTGTAGTTAGCGCATCGTGTGAACGACGCATACCGCGCTTAGAACGAGTTTTACGGTTTTTCTGTACGGCCATTGACCCTACTCCTATACTATTGGGTTAAAAACCTGAAGAAGAATCGGCTACCACACCTATTACTTTTTCAGACTTTTCAAAACGTCGAATGGATTCGGTTTTTCTTCCTCAATTTCTTCAGGAATCTCACCAAAAACCATGTTATTTGAATCAACGCTACAATCCGCTTCATCGTGCATCGCAATTTGAGGTAATGCTAAGATGAACTCGTCTTCAACAAGTTGTATGAGGTCTAATTCACCATATTCATTTAGATCTACCAAATCATAAATTTCTGGTGCTTCCTGTTCTGTTTTCTCACCGTAGTAAGGAGTAGAAAGGAATTCAACTTCGCACTCATGTGCGAATACCTCATTACAACGCTGACACTCTAAATCGACTTCGATGTTAGCTTTACCAGAGATAACAACGAGTCGCTGTTCATCCATCCCAAATGACAATGAGACTTCTGCGTCGCGTTTTACGCCTTCAGTTGTTTCCACTAAGCGCTTGAAAAGACTAGCTTGGATGATGCCATCGTAATCCAATCGTTTCTGTGCAGCTTTAGCTGGGTCAACCGTTCGCGGTATTTTTACCTTTTGCATAGGGCGCGAATATTATCTTCCAAATCAAAATTAGTCAAAGAAAAAGGCAAAAAAGTTGTACTTTTTTACGCTTAACATACAGAGCATTAGCCAGAATCATTTTTGATCTATTATCCTATTGGAAATGCTCCCACGAATTGTAATTCAAAATGAAAAATTACCAACTGGTTTTAGCCTCAACCTCCCCTTTTCGTAAACAACTGCTTGAAAAGCTCTCACTACCATTCGTTTGTTTATCACCTGATTGCGATGAAACACCTTTTGACCAAGAAACGCCAACTGAACTTGTGCAGAGACTGGCCCAAGAGAAAGCAATATCTTGCCAGACGGATAAAGCAAGTTTAGTTATCGGCAGTGACCAAGTTTGTGTCATTAATGGTGAAATCGTTGGCAAGCCTTTAAATAGAGATAACGCGATAAATCAACTTTTGGCTCAAAGTGGAAAAGTCATCACTTTCTATACTGGTCTTGCGGTACATAACACCGTGACAAACCATACAGAAGTCGGCTTTGATTCTTTCGAGGTGCACTTTAGAGATTTAACGCTTGAACAAATCGAACGCTACGTCGACAGGGAAGAACCTTTTTACTGCGCAGGCAGCTTTAAAAGCGAAGGCATGGGAATTTGTTTGTTTACGAAATTAGTTGGTAAAGACCCGAACACACTTGTCGGACTACCATTGATTGATTTGATTGATATGTTGCATGTTCAAGGACTCGATGTCCTTTAACCCAAATACGATAAAAGGGAGCCACAGGCTCCCTTTTGCATCCGCGAGGAAAACATGGTTACGCGTTTCTTAAACCCGCCAACACTTTTTCTAGTTTCGGTTCCATCGGTGCGTTGATTTCCATCCACTCATCATTTGATGGGTGTTGGAACTTGATGTTTGCCGCGTGTAGGAACAAACGATCTAAACCAACTTGACCTGTGTAAGCGTCAAAGCGACGATCACCGTAGCGATCATCCCAAGCGATTGGGTGACCAGTGTATTGCGTATGAACTCGTATTTGGTGAGTTCGACCAGTAATCGGACTCGCCTGAATCAATGTAGCTTGTTCGAACTTTTCCAAAATCTTAAAACGCGTTTCTGACGGCTTACCATTAGGGTTAACACGAACAATACTGTTCACTTCGTTTTTGAGCAGTGGCGCGTTCACAACCTTACAACTGCTTTTCCATTGCCCCATGACAAGAGCTAAGTAAAACTTCTTTACTGTCTTTTCACGAAACTGGGCTTGCAAGTGACGAAGTGCAGAACGCTTCTTAGCAACCAGCAAAATCCCTGAAGTATCACGGTCAATACGATGCACAAGTTCAAGAAAGCGAGCTTGAGGACGCAGAGCCCTAAGCGCTTCAATCGCACCAAACTTTAAACCACTGCCACCATGCACAGCGGTGCCAGATGGTTTGTTTAGAATCAACATATGATCATCTTCGAAGATAATCATATTTTCCAACTCAGCGACTTTGTTAAGTTTCGTACTTGGTGCGACATCGTCATCTTTTTTCTCGACGGTCACCGGTGGAATACGAACGAGATCGCCTGCTTTTAACTTGTACTCTGCTTTTATACGCTTTTTATTTACGCGCACTTCGCCCTTACGCACAATTCGGTAAATCATGCTTTTAGGAATGTCTTTTAATTGGTTGCGCAAAAAATTATCAATGCGCTGACCTGCCATATCTTCGTCGATATCGACGAACTGGACTTTTGTTCTTATTTCGTTCATGGGCGGTATTGTAAACTCAATTTCGTGCGACTTCACATTATTCTTGTCGTAAAAGAAACACTCGATGGCACATACTGGTCTAAATTTCGCCAAGCTTTTGTTTAAATTATTAAAACTCTCAATCAAGTTCTCAATTTGTTTTCTGTCCTGAACAGTTTGCACATCTCAATTGCTTATGAAACAGCCAGTTATAAATTAGAAATTTTGAGTTTAGCGGCAAATTTTCTATCGTTTGCGTGAAAGCAGATTGCTGATAGCCACGCGCACTGCTATAGTTCACAGCTGCTAAGGAAGGTTTGGTTACATTTTATTCATTACCAATCATTTATCCTCAAGCAATGTGAGTAGATCGTTGAAGGTCGAGTGCAGCATTGGCGTGAGACACATCGAATTCAACACTCTTGCCACCCTACTCCTCGCATATTCACGTTGAGTACCTACCGCCCAAATAGCGGGTCACAAGTCTACGTTTCCAACAGAAACCACAAGAGGCTTGTGATGACTGAAGTGCCCGAGAGCATCCCCTTCCAGCCGGGAGGCTGCAAAATACAAGCCATGGGATCAGGCACCGTGAAAGAGCGAAAAAACAGTGGCAAGTCGACAAGAAAGATATAAAAGAAAAGACAACGAGAATTTTCAATGAAAAGAATGTTAATTAACGCAACTCAAAAAGAAGAGTTGCGTGTCGCTCTGGTTGATGGCCAGCGACTTTTCGATCTTGATATCGAGAGTCCAGGTCATGAATCTAAAAAAGCGAATATCTACAAAGGACGTATCACACGTATCGAACCAAGCTTAGAAGCCGCATTTGTTGATTACGGCGCCGAGCGTCACGGTTTCCTCCCTCTCAAAGAAATTGCCCGCGAATATTTCCCTGAAGGTTACACCTACCAAGGTCGTCCAAGCATCAAAGAAGTGCTAACGGAAGGCCAAGAAGTTATCGTTCAAGTGGAAAAAGAAGAACGTGGAAGCAAGGGCGCAGCTCTTACTACTTTCATTTCTCTTGCTGGTAGTTACCTTGTTCTGATGCCTAACAACCCTCGTGCTGGCGGTATTTCTCGTCGAATCGAAGGTGACGAGCGTACTCAACTAAAAGCCGCATTAAGTACTTTGGAACTGCCTCAGGGCATGGGCCTAATCGTACGTACTGCTGGCGTTGGCAAGAGTGCTGAAGAACTTGAGTGGGATTTGAATGTACTACTTAACCACTGGGGTGCAATCAAAGGTGCAGCGGACTCTAACCCTGCTCCATTCTTAATCCACCAAGAAAGTAACGTTATCGTTCGTGCAATCCGTGACTATTTGCGTCGTGATATTGGCGAAATCTTAATTGATAGCAACACCATCTACGAACGTGCAAAAGAGCACATTCAATTGGTGCGCCCTGATTTCCTTAACCGCGTTAAGAAATATGAAGGCGAAGTTCCACTATTCAGCCACTACCAAATCGAAAGCCAAATTGAATCGGCTTTCCAACGTGAAGTGCGTCTGCCATCTGGCGGTTCTATTGTTATTGACCCGACTGAGGCACTAACGTCTATCGATATCAACTCTGCTCGTGCAACCAAGGGCGGTGATATTGAAGAAACAGCCCTAAACACGAACCTAGAAGCAGCCGACGAAATTGCTCGCCAGTTACGTCTACGTGACTTGGGTGGCTTAGTGGTTATCGACTTTATCGATATGACACCTGTTCGCCACCAACGAGAAGTAGAAAACCGTCTACGTGAAGCCGTTCGTCTTGATCGCGCTCGTGTACAAATCGGTCGTATTTCTCGCTTTGGTTTGTTGGAGATGTCACGTCAACGTTTAAGCCCTTCTCTAGCAGAAGCAAGCCACCACATCTGTCCTCGCTGTAGCGGTACTGGAGTCGTTCGCGACAACGAATCTCTAGCACTTTCTGTACTTCGTTTAATCGAAGAGGAAGCACTGAAAGACAATACAGCGCAAGTTCTCGCAGTTGTACCTGTGCCAATCGCTTCTTACTTGTTGAACGAAAAACGTCGTTCAGTTAACCATATCGAACGCATTCAAGAAGTGAAGATTACGGTTGTTCCAAACTCTGACATGGAAACGCCGCACTTCGAAGTTATCCGTGTTCGTGAAGGTGAAGAGTTCGATCTGATTTCTTACCTACTTCCTAAAAAACTGGAAGCAATGAAAGAAGCGGAAGGTAAAGAGCCAGCGGAAGTTGACGTAAAACCAAAACGAATTGAAGAGCCAGTTCTTAAAGGCTTTGCGGCTCCGTCTCAAACCGCACCTGCACCAGCAGCTAAACCAGCTCCTGAGGCGAAGAAGAAAGAACAAAACGTTGAACAAGAAGAGAAACCTGGATTGTTCAGCCGTCTGTTTAAAGCACTTGGTAGCTTCCTATTCGGTGGTTCTGAAGAAACAAAAGAAGAACAGAAACCTCAGGAAGAGAAAAAACCAAATCGCGATAATCGACGTAACAAACGTGATCGTAACGATCGTCGTCGCAATAACAACCAGCGCGATAATCGTGATAACCGCGACAATCGCGATAACCGACGTCGTCGTAAGCCTCGTGATGAGCAGGCTAATGAGCAAAACGAAGCTCAACAACAAACAAATAAACCGCAAAACCGTAACCAAAAGCGTAAACCTAAAGCTCAACAGGCAGATAAAGCCCAAGAGCAGAAAGCAAACGCAAAAGTAGCGGAAAAAGGTCTGCAGCTAGCAGCGGAAGCTCGTACTGAAACAAAACCAGAAGAGAGCAAACCGAAGCAGCAAAATGCGAAAGCAGAAAAAGTGAAAGAGCGCCGCCAACGTCGCAAATTGAACAAGTCTGTACGCGTTAAGGACCAAGAAGCTATTGAGAAGAAAGCCGAAGAAACAGCGGTTAAGACTCAAGAAACGGTTGAAACCAAAGTTGAGAAGCCAACAGAAGCAGCGGTAGAAGCACAACAAGACAACAAGCAAGCAGAGTCTAAGCAACGTCGTAACCGTCGTTCGCCACGTCACCTGCGTGCAAGCGGCCAGCGTCGTCGCCGTGGCCGTGATCGCCGCCCTAACCCGTTCCGCCTACGTAAGGGAGGTGTCGCTTCTCCTGAAATGGCTATGGGTAAAGTAATGCCACGTTACATTCCGAAACCAGCACCTAAGAAGGAAGAGCGAGTTAAGGAAGAAGCTGTAGCAGCAGTACCTACAATCCAAGGTGGCTTTGCGTGTCCAGAAATGGCAATGGGTAAAGTGATTATTCGTCGCGAGCAACCTGTCGTAACAGATGCGCCAGTTGTTGAACACAAGGTTCAAGAAACCGTTGAAGCGAAAGTGGAAGCTCCAGTAGTAGAAGCACCTGTTGTTGAAACAGTAATCGCAGAAAAAGCTGAATCGGCAGTAGTAGAAACAGCATCGGTAGAGCCTATCGTTGAAGCAGCAAAAGAGATTGCAGCCGAAGCGCCAGTAGATAAACCAGAGCCTAAAGTCGAAGCCATTAAAGTTGCGGCTAAGCTAAACGCTAGCGCACCGATGACGAAAGCACCTGGCCCTCAAGAGCTACGCGAAATCACGGTTGCAGCAGCACCGTTCAAAACCGAACGTTACCAAGCTAAAGGTGCTGGTAGCCAAGTGGCTAAAAACCGTGCATCGGCAGAGATGACAAAGCCTAACTTTAACTAGGCTAAATCATTACGTTCAACTGCTTAACGGCATAAATAAATTAAAGGCTACCATCTGGTAGCCTTTTTTATCTTCATATTTGCCCAATAAATTGTTCATATAAATACCAATTCGTGATCACATTTGTACGCCATTATTAGTATCATTCTTGAACTTAATCACACTTTTCGGTAGCATGCGCCGACTCAAGTTTTCGACACCATTCTGATGCTGCTCTTTTAATACTACGGTTTACACTGCAATGTTTGATTAAAAATCAACCACTCAGTGGCTTGTGCAAATACGAATATGTGTCGGGTTTAACTCATTGCAAAGAGAACTTAAAAACAAACATGTTCGAATTTCCCCAATTTTCTAAGCACTCCGTAAAAAATGATGTGCTATCAGGCTTAACCGTTGCGCTAGCATTGGTTCCTGAAGCTGTCGCATTTGCGTTCGTCGCAGGCGTAGATCCGATGGTCGGTCTTTACGCTGCATTCATCGTTGGTCTTATTACTTCCATTTTCGGTGGTCGTCCTGGCATGATCTCTGGTGCAACAGGTGCCATGGCAGTCGTAATGGTTTCGCTTGTCGCGACTCACGGTGTCCAGTACCTATTCGCAGCCATCATGCTCGCTGGTATTCTTCAAATTGCCGCTGGTATGTTTAAATTGGGTAAGTTCATCCGTATCGTACCTCACCCTGTGATGATCGGTTTTGTGAACGGTCTGGCTATTGTTATCTTCCTAGCTCAGTTGGGTCAGTTTAAAGCGCCAGACATCAACGGCATGCTTACTTGGCTACCACAAGACCAGATGCTGCTAATGCTTGGTTTGGTTGCGCTGACTATGGCAATCATTCACTTTCTACCAAAAATCACAACAGCTGTACCCTCTTCACTTGTTGCGATCGTAACGGTGACGGCTTTAGTGGTTGGCTTGGATCTGGAAACTCGAACTGTTGTTGACTTCCTGCGTACAATGTCTGGTGATGAAGCTGCAACACTCGCAGGTTCACTACCAACCTTCTCTATTCCTGCGGTACCATTTACACTAGAGACACTACAAATCATTCTTCCATACGCGATCATTCTCGCGGCCATTGGTCTAATTGAATCTCTACTAACACTGACAGTTTTAGATGAGATGACGAATACTCGTGGTCAATCTAACCGCGAATGTATCGGTCAAGGTATGGCAAACATGACGTGTTCTGTGTTTGGCGCAATGGGTGGTTGTGCGATGATTGGTCAGTCGATGATCAACGTAAACTCAGGTGGTCGCGGCCGTCTATCTGGTATCGTTGCGGCTATCGCTCTATTGATGTTTATCTTATTCGCTTCTTCGCTAATTGAAATGATCCCACTCGCTGCTCTGGTTGGTGTGATGTTCATGGTTGTCATTGGTACATTCGAATGGGCAACATTTAAGCTAGCACGCCGCGTACCGAAGCAAGACTTCTTCGTTATTGTTCTTGTGACCGTTGTTACTGTTCTTACTGACCTTGCTGTTGCCGTAGCGGTTGGTGTTATCGTTTCTGCATTAATGTTTGCATGGCAACACGCTAAGCACATCTATGCCGACACGTGCTTAAACGAGGAAGGTTCAAAAGAGTACAAGATTCACGGCCCTATTTTCTTTGGCTCTGCGGCTAACTTCCTGGAGTTGTTTAACGCGCCTGAAGATCCAAAAGATGTGATTGTCGATTTTGCAGACTCTCGCGTGACAGATCACTCTGCAATTGAAGCCATTGAAACACTGGCTGAGCGTTACAATGCTCAAGGTAAAACGCTGCACCTTCGTCACCTAAGCCCAGATTGTCGTAAACTTTTGGACAAAGCTGGCAGCTTGGTTGAAATTAACGTGAAGGAAGACCCAAGCTACAAAGTCGCAACCGACATACTAGCGGGTTAACACGAATAAAAAGGGATGAGCTGAGCTCATCCCTTTTTCTATTGTCTTCAAGTACGGTGATTATAGCTTCTTCAAAATTGCGTCTGATGCCTCTTCGATTAAATCAAGCACCAGTTCAAAGCCATCTTCCCCACCATAATATGGGTCCGGGACTTCGTCGTAAACTGACTCAGAATGACTTAAAAATAACGATACTTTGTGTCGATACTTCAACGGACAAATATCCAATAAATCGGCCAAATTTGCTTTATCTGCGGCTAATATAAGGTCAAACTTTTCAAAGTCATCAATGGTGACTTGGCGCGCTTGCATTCCTTTAAAAGAATAACCTCGCTGCTTTCCTGCTGCCATCGCTCTTGAATCCGGTCGGTTTCCTGCGTGGTAGCCAATTGTACCTGCCGAATCAACCTCTACTTCAACGCCTAGCTTTTGAGCTTTCGCTCTTAACACTGCCTCTCCAGTTGGTGACCGACAAATGTTTCCCATACAAACAACAAGTATTTTCTTCATTTTATTCCCTGAATTATCGGTGGTTTTTCTTCACGATATGTTGGTCTATCATAGCGAGATAAATCAATGAACCCAAATTAGCTTGGGCACAGCACGAAAAGGAATTAAGGAAGTATTATGTCTATCGAAGAAAATAAAGAAGCACGCCATAAAGCTCGCCAACAAAAAGTCAAAGAACAGGTAGACGCAAAAATCGCTGCTGCTCAAGAGGAAAAAGGTCTGCTACTGATCATTACCGGAAATGGTAAAGGTAAATCGACATCAGGATTCGGTACGATCGCACGCGCAGTGGGTCATGGTTTGAATTGTGCTGTCGCGCAGTTTATTAAAGGTACTTGGGACAACGGTGAGCGCAACCTACTTGAGAAACTCGGCGTTGAATTCCAAGTAATGGCGACCGGCTTTACATGGGAAACTCAAAACAAAGCCGCTGATACCGAAGCAGCGCAAGGCGTATGGCAAGAATGTAAACGCATGCTGCAAGACGACTCTATCGATGTCATCTTGTTTGACGAGCTAACTTATATGGTGAGCTACGGCTACATCGACTTAGACGAAGTGGTCGAAGCACTGAGCAACCGACCTAAAATGCAGTCGGTTATTATTACTGGGCGTGGCGCACATCGAACCCTGATTGAAATGGCCGATACCGTTTCTGAAGTGAAAAATGTAAAGCACGCATTTGAATCTGGCGTAAAAGCCCTCAAAGGCGTCGATTGGTAACACTCGCAGAGTAATTTAAAAAGGGTTGGCAAAATGCCAACCCTTTTGATTTTCACGCACGGTTAGTTGAAAAGATTCTTCAATAAACCATCGACCGCATCTTTGGTTTTCTCGTCTTTGATTTTGTCCGTTAGCTTCTCTACGCCACGATCGATTTCTTTCTGAGCTTTCTGCTTCAGAACATCATCGAATACGAGCTTGAATTTAGGTTCTGCCCACTTACCAGACACATTGATTGGAATCGTGATGTCTTTCAGCTCATCTATATCTTTACCGCCCTGGCCTTCTAGGCTACCTACAACTGACGTGCTGATAGTAAAGTCGACTGTTTCATTGATGTAGTTTGCGGTACCTTTACCACGAACACGTAACAATGGAGACTGAGCTTGCATATTATCCGTTGATACAACACCTTTGTTGAGTTTCAATGTCGCCGTCATCGCACTGAAGTCTGTTTTCTTAGCTTCATTGGTGCCTTCAACTTTTTGCCCTTTAAATTTCGCATAGTTTTCACGAATCAACTGAGCAACGTTGATGCCATTCACCGCACCGTCAGCAAAATTGATAACAACCGTACCAGATAGATTCTTCTTGATACCGGTAGGCGTGAGACTCTTACCTGTAACATTCACATCAATGTTACCTGTCCCTTCAAGTTTGTCGTTTTCAGCAACGTCTATAAGTAGCGGTTGAACTTTCACGCCTTTGATTGACTTTTTAACACTGTAAGTCGCTGGTGATTGGCGTGCATCTAACTTCGCTGTCGCTGAGATTGAGCCTTGGTACAACTTCGAACTAAAAGATGTAAGCTCAAACACGCCACGATTTACAGTGAAGCTCGTTTTTACCGCTTCCATCTTCGCATTTGCCGCTTTGAATTTGTCGATAGTAATGTCACCCTTTACATCTAACGCTTTCAACGCAGACAAATCAGGCTCAACCTCAGGTCCGGCAGGAGCACTCTCGCCACCAGAAGCAGGCTTATTACCTTCGGCAGCTTGCTTATCTAACCCTAAGAACTCATCAAGATCGATATTGGGGCTATGGAGAGCAAAGCGTACTTTAGGAATATCACCGAGTGTCACATCTGCCTTACCATCTAGGGCGATAGCATTCGCTGTTAACTTCTCTAGAACAAAACTCAGATGGTTTTTCGTTAGGTCGAAAGACAGATCAGACACCATGTCGACTTTCATTGGGGACTGAGGTAAAGCATCACCCTCAAAAGTCGATTTAAGAGTTAACTTATCCAACTGTACTTTGCTGATAGCCTTGTCCACGCTAAGTTGACCAGCACCCTGCATATCTAACTTCATACCACCAGCGTCACCCTTAATGGCATAAGTCAGGTTATTTACTTTATCGAATTCAAACGTGTCTAAACCGATCGTTGCCGATTCAATTTTATTGGCAGGGTCAGAGTATGTCGCATCAAAGTTGATGTTCTTTAGCGCGTAGTTTGCCAAACCTTTTTCTAGCTTAAAGTCTGCCTGACCTTTCGCGGTGAACTTTTGGTCGTTCATTTCGCCCTTCACGCCAAAATCAGCCGTTGTCCAGTTGCCAAAAGCGAATTCGGAAAGGTTTAATGAAATATCATAAAGTTTGGTGTAACTACCGGCTTGCTTATCCTGCATTTCTAATGAACCGTTAGAAACCGTAACGCCAGCAAGATTAATACTCCAATCAGAACCAGAAGTTTGCGTTTCACCATTTTGCGTAGGCGCAGTATTGCTCTCTTGTTCTGCTTGTTGTGTTTGGGCTTTCGTCAATGCATCAATATTCTTGCTGCCATCTTTCTTGGTTTCAATGTAGAACTCAGCACCATCAAGCGTGACGTTTCCAATTTCAAGCTGTTGACTAAAAAGTGGCATAACAGAGATGTCTACACCAACGGTATCAACTTTGAATAAATTGGGTTTACTAAAGCCTTGCGGGTTTCGCAATTCTGTATGTCCCAACTCAAAGCCAATCGATGGGAAAAATTGCCAACTGATATCCCCTTCAATCACCAACTCTAATCCCGTTTGCTTTTGCGCTTGCTCAACAATAAGGGGTTTAAACTGATTCGGATTGACGAAGATGGTTAACGCTAAAATTGCGACCAAAATGACCACAATCGGTATTGCTAGAATTAAGAGCAGTTTCTTCATTTGTTTTTCCTTGCTCGAGTGTTTTTACAATTATAAGCGCAGACTCCATTTACCGCTGACAGTTCCACAAAAGCGTGAAAAGTGTCTGGTTTTAACCTGCAACTGACTAATTTAAAAACAAAAAAAGAAGTGGCACTTAAGGTGCCACTTCTTCTCCTAAAAATAAAGCGATATAGCCGTCTATAGGCTTAAGCTTTCAAAAGTCTTGCAATGTGAGCTTTTAATACATCAATTGCGATACGGTTTTTACCACCGCGAGGAACAATAATGTCCGCATATTGCTTAGAAGGTTCGATAAACTGCATGAACATCGGACGTACTGTTTGTTGGTATTGCTTAAGAACAGATTCCATAGTTCGGCCTCGTTCTTCCACATCACGCTTAACACGGCGAAGCAAGCAAATATCTAACGGTGTGTCCATAAATACTGTCGCATGCATCAAATCACGAAGACGAGGGTCTGTAAGAAGAAGGATACCTTCTAGAATGATCACCTTTTTAGGTGTCATTGTGGTGGTGTTAATTGTTCTTGTGTGCTCAGTGTAGCTGTACTCAGGCACTTCTACTGCTTCACCACGTACCAATTTTTCTAGGTGCTCACACAGTAGGTCGTGGTCCAACGCACTCGGGTGATCGTAGTTCGTCTTTACTCGCTCTTCCATGCTTAGGTGGCTTTGGTCGTTGTAGTAGCAATCTTCCGTGATGACACCGATTTGATGATCGCCTACTTTCGCGCGAAGCTCATTATAAATAGTGCTCGCGATCAGACTTTTTCCAGAAGCAGAAGCGCCAGCAATACCTACGATGACGCATTGATTATTATCAGACATTAGTTTGCACCCGATGATGATTTCTAGTCACATAAAAAGATAAACTGCCTGATTATAGGGAGTTCACCCCATAGTTACTAGTTGGAATTAGGGTTTAGTCATAAGTTTCTGCCTGCTCAGAGGATTAACCTCCGAGCAAACGTTAAAATGTGCAATTATCAACCAACAGGCATAGTAAACTTAGTTCACCATTGTAAAGCTAATCGCATCTGGTTTTGCTTTGCCTTGCCAAAACATCGTGCTACATACGCGATCGGCAAGTTGCTTATAATACCCTGCATGCTCACTTTCTGGGCGTCTTGCTACCGTTGGCACGCCAGCGTCAATATCTTCTCGCATAGAGATATGAAGCGGAATTTGTCCTAACAATGCTAAGCCAAATTCTTGCGACATTTTTTCAGCTCCGCCCATACCAAAAATATGCTCTTTCGCGCCACATTGACTACAAATGTGATAACTCATGTTTTCCACAACACCAATAACCGGGACATGGACTTTGTTAAACATTGCCGCTCCCTTCCTTGCATCGGCAAGGGCTAAATCTTGCGGTGTTGTGACTAGCACGCTACCTGTTACCGGAATTTGTTGTGACAGAGTCAATTGAATATCCCCCGTACCGGGCGGCATATCAATCACCAAATAATCCAAATCTGGCCAATCTGTTTCAGTTAATAACTGCGACAATGCTTTTGAAGCCATTGGACCGCGCCATATCGCCGCTTCTGATTTATCCACCAAATAACCGATAGAATGAGTATAGATGCCGTGAGCAAAAATGGGTTCCATCCACTTGCCATCACGAACTTCTGGTTTAGCATCTTCTTGCCCCAACATCATAGGTACAGACGGACCATAGATATCTGCATCCAACAATCCCACTTTCGCCCCAGATTGAGCAATCGCCAACGCTAAGTTAACTGCGGTAGTAGATTTACCAACGCCACCTTTCGCAGAACTGACGGCAACGATGTTCTTAACACCCTTAACCGAGTGAGCCACTTGAGTTTCTAAAGCTTTAACTCCAAGGCGAATATTAAATGGGAATTCAGCCACTTTACCCGAGGCTTGCTGCTGTTTGATCCAGTCATGCAGTACGGTTTGAAGCTCATTACTTGCGAATGGCAACGTTATATCAATAGAACCCTGTGTCGTAATCGAAATTGCGCCATGAATATCTGCCCAGTTTTCCACCAACTGTGGATGTTGGAATTGGTTAAACCAGTGACAAAAATCTTGTTTTGAAGTGAACTGATGCATAAGCCCTCCTTTTAGATGTCATGCTACCACCGTCCAGGCTCAACCAGAACCCCAAAAAAACTAAGGCATTCCGCAGTTTGACACCTTGGAGTTAGTCAGTTCATGGGGTAGTATTATCCATCAAAATTTATTTATACCTATCAAGAAAAGCGAATATTAAGTATGGCAAACGATCCAAAAAACTTTCCGTCAAGGAAAATGCTGGTAACTTGTGCCCTTCCGTACGCTAACGGTTCGATCCACCTTGGTCATATGCTTGAGCATATCCAAGCGGACATTTGGGTTCGTTACCAACGCCTACGCGGCAACACTGTAAACTTCATCTGTGCTGACGATGCTCACGGCACGCCAATCATGCTTAAAGCGCAACAGATGGGTATTACTCCTGAAGAAATGATTGCCGCAGTTAGCGAAGAGCACCAAAAAGACTTCGCTGGATTTGATATCAGCTTTGATAACTACCACAGCACGCACTCAGATGAGAACCGTGAGCTAGCGTCACACATTTATCTTGAGTTGAAGAAAAATGGCTTTATCTCTAGCCGCACTATCTCTCAGCTGTTCGATCCAGAAAAAGAGATGTTCTTACCGGACCGTTTCGTAAAAGGTACATGTCCAAAATGTAAGTCTGAAGACCAGTACGGTGACAACTGTGACAACTGTGGTGAGACTTACAGCCCAACAGAACTGATCAATCCTAAATCTGCGGTTTCTGGTGCGACGCCAGTAATGAAAGATTCAGAGCACTTCTTCTTCGACCTGCCTCAGTTTGAAAGCATGCTAAAAGAGTGGACTCGCTCTGGCTCGCTACAAGCTGAAACAGCGAACAAAATGCAAGAATGGTTCGAATCTGGTTTGCAGCAATGGGATATCTCACGTGACGCACCATACTTTGGCTTCGAGATCCCTGGTGAGAAAAACAAATTCTTCTACGTGTGGCTAGACGCGCCTATCGGCTACATGGGCTCTTTCAAAAATCTATGTGACAAGCGCGACGACCTAGATTTCGACGAGTATTGGAAAAAAGACAGCTCAGCAGAGCTGTACCACTTCATCGGTAAAGACATCGTTTACTTCCACAGCCTATTTTGGCCAGCAATGCTAGAAGGTTCTGGCTTCCGCAAGCCTAACAACGTATTCGTACACGGTTACGTAACCGTAAACGGCGCGAAAATGTCGAAGTCTAAAGGTACGTTCGTAAAAGCAAGCACTTACCTAGAGCACCTAGACCCTGAGTGTCTACGTTACTACTACGCTGCGAAGCTAAACAGCCGTATCGATGATCTAGATCTTAACCTTGAAGACTTCACTCAGCGCGTAAACGCTGACGTTGTTAACAAGATCGTTAACCTGGCATCTCGTAACGCAGGTTTCATCGCGAAACGTTTTGAAGGCAAACTGTCTGACAACTTTGCAGAGCCTGAACTTTACAACGAATTTGTTGCTGCTGCTGACCGTATCGCTGAGCTTTACGAAACGCGTGAGTTTGGTCGTGCAATCCGTGAAATCACGGCATTGGCAGACAAAGCTAACCAATACGTTGATGAAAAAGCACCGTGGGTTGTAGCAAAAGAAGAAGGCAAAGATCAGGAACTACAAGACATCTGTTCTGTCGGTATCAACCTGTTCCGCGTACTGATGACTTACCTGAAACCAGTAATGCCATCGCTAGCTGCGCGTACTGAAGCGTTCCTAAACCAAGAGCTAACTTGGGAAAACATCGCTGCTCCACTAACAGGCCACGAGATCACTAAGTTCAAAGCACTGTTCAACCGTATCGATCCGAAGAATGTTGAAGCGATGATCGAAGCGTCTAAAGAAGATGCGGCGGCAGAAATGGCGGCGAAAGAGAAAGCTGAAGCGGAAAAGAACAAGGCTAGCCAAACCGAGCTAGACAAAGAACCAATCGCTGAAGAGATTGAGTTCGATGCTTTTGCTGCAGTAGATATGCGTATCGCTCGTATCATCTCTTGTGAAGAAGTACCAAAAGCCAACAAACTGCTTAAGTTCCAATTGGACATCGGTGGTGAAACTCGTCAGGTATTCTCTGGCATCAAGTCAGCTTACAAACCTGAAGAGCTAGAAGGCAAACTAACGGTAATGGTTGCAAACCTAAAACCTCGTAAGATGAAGTTTGGTATGTCTGAAGGTATGATCCTAGCGGCAGGCCCTGGTGGTAGTGACCTGTGGATCCTTGAGCCACACGAAGGCGCTCAACCTGGTATGCGCGTAATGTAAGTATCTTTATTGAAAAGGCTTAACTAAATCAGTTAAGCCTTTTCTCGCAGTTAAGCTTATCGATTAAGCTTGATTGTACTACAAAGAGAATTCTACTGGACCCCAAGTAATAATCGCGCCACATGCAAGGAAAAGTACAAAGCTGATCGTGACTACAAAAGCGAGAACTCGATCAAATGTCGTTGCGTATTTTAGTATTAACTGATCATCTACAAGTGATACTTTCGCAGGCTTGCCTCGCATTAAAACTGTAGTATACATTGGGAATCTAACCCCCCAGGTATCTCTATCCCAACCGACAGGGCCATGACCATCCTTCGACATCTTTTTCTCAATCCGCTTTACCGATATACGAATAAAAAACAAGGTACTCACTAGCCAAGTGCATCCAACAATAATGTTTACAATATTAAAATAAAACACTTTGTTCCCTTTACTAGGATTTGGCTTTTCAACTAGGCTTGTATTCACCGTTCTACAGAGCCCTGCGCTTAACTGGTTTTCACTCAGTACTCTTCAGGCCCCAACCCCATTACTGCTCCCAAAGCAAGTGCCATCACGAAGCTTATTGTGACAATATACGCAAGCACTCGGTCAAAGACCGTCGCGTACTTTAGAATAAGTTTGTCTTCTACCAGCGATACTTTCGCAGGTTTACCTCGCATCAACACTGAGGCGTACATGGGAAATCTAAAACCCCACCCATTTCTGTCCCAGCCAATTGGATCATGACCATCCTGCAATATTTTTGTCTCAATCCGCTTTGCTGATACACGAATAAAAACCAATGTGCTCAGTAACCATGTCCAACCAACAATCATCACTATAAGATCGAAACAAAACACAACTACTCCTTTAAAACCAATTTACTTTAGAGCTAGTTTCATAGGTTTTTTCTGCTAAACCTTGCCCAAACCAATCACCCATTTTTGCAGCCGCATAACCAGCCCCTAAACCAACACCTATTAATACTACTACTCCAAATGGGCCAGCAGCCAAAGCGACTCCCATTCCAGATACAATCACTTTGGATGTAGTCCAAACGCCAGCAGCGTTGCTCGCACCAAACCCTGCAACTTCCATTGCTGCTCTTTTTTGCCAATTTTCTCCGTTATTCTTGGCATTTCGAACATTGTTAAAGCGAACACCAGCATCAATCATGATGATCTTTTTACCCACAATACTAGAGCTTTGTTCAAGAAATCGAATTGAGCGGATGTTAGCTATAGATGTTAAATGTAACTTAGTTATATCCCTGCCACTTCGCGCGATATTGACAGCCCTATTCGGGTTGCTCCAAATGTTTCCACGGCTACTTTTAACTCGTCCTGCATAATGGGCAAGCTCTTTTGTAAATTTGGCATTCAAAGAACTGTGAGCTTCTTTAACTCTATATCCAAGCTTCACAAGCTCCTTTTTCTGCGCACCACTTCGTGAGGCTGTACGTACATCTAGTAAGGCGTTTTGATATTTGAGCGAAGCTTTCCCGAAATTACTCAATCTGACTTGCTTTTCATTAACAGCAGTAGCGGCAGCACCTACTGCAGTATACTCATCGATTCCCCCCTCCCCATAGTATGATTAGTAGCATCTAAAAAAGGCTTAATCTCTTTTTCATAGAGGAGGGCTACCGCTTGTTAGTTTTCATCGCCAAACTCACGTGTTAGATTGGCTACATTTCTTTTGGTTTCTTGTGACCAACTTTTTACAGTATCAAGAGCACAAGCTATATCAGGTCTCTCGCTACGCAACTTAGCTATATTGTTCACAGAGCCTTCGTTCAGTATGAAAGGAGTACCTGCGGGAATAAAACTACCAAATATATGTGGGTTGTCCTTACGAAACTGAAGGTACCTATCCTCATCATTTGTATCGATAGGGAGCGTTATCTTTGAGTGAGTACTGAAGCATAGGTCGAATTTATTAGACAAATTAATTACCTCGAACAATCAACAAAATAGACAACTTATATCATATGAAGTGTTCGAGTATTTTAATTTCTAAACATTGTGACTTGAATCAGACTACAAAAAGTAATCAATATGTAACTCACAAAGAATAACGCGTACACCAAGCATCGACACCGAATAATCAACCATATTCACAAATTTGGTGAATCCATGCACCAACAACGACCATTCAAAAAGAACATTCAATATAACCAATTGTTTAAATTGAGTTTTTGTTTGGCATCAAAACTGCAATCTTCCTTGTTAGGTCCAAACACTAACAAGGAGTTGGTTATGTTTGTTTTGATTTCCACACTATTGTCCATCGCTATTTTAGCCGGAATATATCACTTATCTTCTAAACGAGAGCAGCAACATGCGCGCAAATATCAGCTGTTAACATTGTTGCGAGATGTTGTTCACCTTCTGAGACACCACCGAGCTGCTACTCACTACTCGCTTCAATTCCAACAAAACGATCAACAAAAATTGGACGCTCTTCATGATGCTCTGACTAACAAGCTGCATCTTTTAGTCGAAACATCACGGTTTGAAAACAAACCCATGTATCGCGTATTACAGATTAAAGTAGGGAAACTACTTGAACAATGGGATGACCTTAGTGTTGCAAGAAACCAGATGGAGCATGGTAAGTTGATTCGTCATTGCTTGTTCTTGATGGATGAAGTAACCATCGCATGGCTAGCGGTTGAGCAAAGAGATGACTTGCATAATGAGTATCACATGAACTGGCAAAACATTATGGATAGCTTGGAGACCCTGACTCAGTTACGAATCAGCATTCAAGATTTAGGAGAACAAGGCGGAAATGAGCGTTTCAAAAACTATGCATCGGTCATGATGCGTAAGCTAAACCAACTAGCGGTTATCGCTCCACTTAGCATTACCTCTCCTGCTTCCACGCGCTCAATACAGACGCTAAATGAATACGTGACAGGGAGTCATGTCGACTTAACAGAAGCAGAGCTTTATGGCGTCACATCGGACTTGTCATTGACCATCTTCAATACTTACGACCATGTCCTTTCAGATGTCGTAGAGTCATTATATCTACCGTTACCCAGACTCTCGCTAGCAGGATAAACGTTCCATACCTTATTATTGGTGCTAGGTCCGTCGCCGACTTATAAATAAAAACAAAAAAACCGCAGGCCTAAGGCACTGCGGTTTTCGTTTATTCAACTTGTCAGCGCTTAGCTGTCGTCTTCCGTGAAGTTCGTTGGTAATTGCTTTTTCATTTCGTTCCAGATCAACGCACTTTCCATACCATAATGACGAATCACTACTGGTAGTTGCTCACGCTGGCCACTTTCACAAGTTTCGAGCAATTGATGGTAAAACTTCAGAGCTAGCTCACGAGAAGCTGGATTTGAGAAGTAGTAGCTACCGACACGATCGTAGAGCTTCTTCAAACCATTAAAGATCAAACCGTAAATTTGATTTCCTGAATGGAATGCTAGGCGCTGGAAAAGCATATAATCGTAAAAGTTGAACGTTTTAGCAATCAAGATTTCTTGACGCTTCGCTTCATCTTTCTCGTTATCTTCTTTCACATTCTGCAGAACTTTTTCGGCATACGGCGAGGAAGCGATGAATTCGTCCCAGGAAGCCGCATTCATTAAAGCTTCACAAGATTCGATTACGTTCTTAATTGTACGCTCAGAGCTCTCTTTGTTCGCTTTAAATGCATAGCGCATAAAGATAGGACTGATGTTAGTACGTGCCGCAAGCAGATCTTCTACAATGTTTGTCGCATTATCAACGTCTAGCGTCATTAAAGTATCCAAAATATGCAGACCAGAGGTCTCCATAAATTGGTTAACTTTCGTAGGTTTGCCGTGCTGGATAGTCAGCCATCCATCACGGGCTAGTCGTTGAAGAACCTCTCTTAAAGTCGTTCGAGTAACACCAATCAGTTCGGACAGCTCGCGCTCAGCAGGTAAAATTGAGCCTGGAGGAAAACGGCCGTTCCAAATGCTCTCGATAATATATTTTTCTGCGAATCCCGCAGGGCTTTTCGCCTTTATGACCATTCTACTTTTTATCCAATATTGATTTCTGAGGGTCGATACTACTCATCATACCACTACTTAGCGGTTTGAGAAAATTTACGATCAATAGTGAAAACGACTCCATAACATAGAGTTAATACTCTATATGTTGTGTCAATTTAAGAGGCTCTAACATGCGAGCGAAAGCAGTAAAATATGAATTTTCATTTAATTAAACAGCTCACAAATCTCGGAGAAATAAAGACAACCGTGTCACATTTTCATATTCAAAATATGAAAAATTACTTTGTATATCACAGTTAATATTCTTTCTTAATTTGCCTTTTCTCGTCACTGACCGTCATTTAAAATCCAAGAGGATTTTTTTAAGACTTTCATGGTATAGTAACGCCGTTTTGATCGCGTTATTACATTTAAAAAGTCATTTTAGTCGGTAGCATCACGTTTTGTTATTGACTAATAAATGCCTGAGTGTAGAGTTTGCGGTCGAAAGTGAGCGGTGCTTGAGTTCAGGGGAAGTAACTTGGCAAGACTACAATAAACAAAGGATTGTTGTTTTACTAAGTTATTGTTTTTAAAGACTAGTTAATAAGTCTAACAAACAGATACTTAAGCACTATTGTAGTGTCTATTCATAATTTTGTTATAAAGAGAATTATCATGCCGATATCGCTCGGAAACGCTTTTATCAAGAACTTCCTTGGTAAAGCGCCTGATTGGTACAAAGTTGCCATTATAGCCTTCTTAATAATTAACCCGATTGTATTCTTCCTAATAAACCCATTTGTAGCTGGATGGTTGTTGGTCGCTGAATTTATTTTCACGCTAGCAATGGCATTAAAATGCTACCCATTACAACCTGGCGGTTTACTTGCTATTGAAGCCATTGCTATCGGCATGACTAGCCCTGCGCAAGTTAAGCACGAATTAGTAGCAAATATCGAAGTACTGCTACTTCTGGTATTTATGGTTGCGGGCATCTACTTCATGAAGCAGCTATTGCTGTTCATTTTTACCAAAATTTTACTTGGCATTCGCTCTAAAACCCTACTATCACTCGCGTTCTGCTTTGCTGCGGCATTTTTGTCTGCGTTTTTGGATGCCTTGACGGTTATCGCCGTTGTTATCAGCGTGGCGATCGGCTTTTACTCTATCTATCACAAAGTGGCGTCTGGTAACCCTATCGGTGACCATGACCATACACAAGATGACACGATCACTGAACTAACGCGTGATGACCTAGAAAACTATCGTGCCTTTTTGCGCTCTTTGTTGATGCATGCTGGTGTAGGTACTGCCTTAGGTGGCGTAACCACGATGGTTGGTGAACCTCAAAACTTAATTATTGCAGACCAAGCGGGTTGGTTGTTTGGTGAATTCCTAATCCGTATGTCTCCAGTGACACTCCCTGTATTTTTCTGTGGTCTCATCACTTGTGCTTTAGTTGAAAAGCTTAAAGTGTTTGGCTACGGCGCGAAGCTTCCTAACAACGTTCGTCAGATCCTCGTCGATTTTGACCGTGAAGAGCGTAAAACGCGAACAAATCAAGATGTCGCAAAACTATGGGTTCAAGGTCTTATTGCGGTTTGGTTGATCGTTGCACTCGCTTTGCACTTAGCGGCTGTCGGCTTAATTGGCCTTTCTGTGATCATTTTAGCGACCGCATTTACTGGTGTCATTGAAGAGCACTCCATGGGGAAAGCGTTTGAAGAGGCCCTGCCCTTCACTGCACTGCTTGCAGTATTTTTCTCGATCGTTGCTGTAATCATTGACCAAGAGCTGTTTAAACCAGTCATTGATGCGGTGCTTGCCGTTGAAGATAAAGGTACTCAGCTAGCTCTGTTCTATGTGGCGAATGGCTTATTATCTATGGTGTCGGATAACGTGTTCGTTGGTACGGTTTACATCAATGAAGTAAAAACTGCACTCATTGAAGGCCTCATTACTCGTGATCAGTTCGACTTACTGGCGGTGGCAATCAATACTGGTACTAACCTGCCTTCTGTTGCAACGCCAAACGGTCAAGCGGCATTCCTATTCTTACTCACATCGGCTCTCGCTCCATTAATTCGCCTGTCTTACGGTCGAATGGTTATCATGGCGCTGCCTTACACCGTCGTTCTTGCGATTGTCGGTCTGATGGGAATCATGTTCTTCCTAGAGCCTGCAACCGCTTCTTTCTACGAAGCTGGTTGGATTTTACCTCATAGTGGTGATCTGACTCCCGTAGTATCCGGTGGTCACTAAAATTTGAGTTGATTAGGAAACTTATCCACGATAAAAAGCTCTGAGTATTCAGAGCTTTTTCTATTTCAGACAGGAACAAAAACGTGACTATTTTAAATTCACTTAACCAGTTTTCAAAGGGACGTTTATCGTGGCTACTGCTTCTGCTATTCGTCGTTTTCTTTGAAGCATGTGCCCTCTATTTTCAGCACGTCATGATGCTTGCACCATGTGTCATGTGTATTTATGAAAGAGTCGCGATGATGGGAGTGGGCGTCGCTGCAATGGTTGGTATATTGGCACCCAAGAACCCAATTTTCCGCTGGCTAGGTTTGATAGGCTGGGGATTAAGTGCTTACAAGGGTTTGTTACTTGCGATGCAGCACGTTGACTACCAGTTTAATCCATCACCATTCGCGACTTGCGATTTATTCGTCACATTCCCTAGCTGGGCTCCGCTCAATCAGTGGGTTCCTTGGATGTTTGAAGCATATGGTGATTGCTCTAAGGTTGTGTGGCAGTTCCTTGATTTATCAATGCCACAATGGTTAGTCGTAATTTTTGCAGGCAATTTAATCGCTTTGGCATTAATTGTAATTGCACAATTCTTCCCTGCAAAACGCGTTAATCCAATTCGTTAATCCTACTGACGCGTAAAAATTAACAAAAAGCCGACCATCTGGTCGGCTTTTTGTTAAGTGGATAGCGCGGCGATTCGCTTTAGCCGCGTGATTGACCACAGCACTGCTTGAATTTTTTTCCGCTCTCACAAGGACAGGGATCATTGCGCCCGATACCTTTGAATGGGTTTAGGCTTTGAGCTTTATTGCCTACCATCAACTCATCCGCGCCCAGCGCGACTTCACCGACCATTAAATCAAGCTGGTCGACTAAATCTGTCAGGGCCGGTGGCGTTTCAATACCTGCGTCGCGCATCTGTTGCTGCGTTGCTGGCTCATCGATAGCCAGCATCAAAGTGGTCAGTAATGCTTGCAGCATACGCTGTAATCCATCATTGAGCTCAACGTCCTGCCACTGTTCTTCAATCATTGGCCAAACAGACATAAAGCCTTCGGCAAAATCAGCAAGTTGTTCGGGATCTTTGCCTGTTAGCTCTAGCACGGAATATTCGTTTCGTTGAATTCGGTTATGCTGCTTGTGAATTTGCTCTTCCACAGCTGGTTGAATCGCTTTGAATCCCTCACCTAATAGCGGCTCTAACCACTTTTCAGGAGCGAGTGGTTTTGTCGTCAGATTCGCAGCTAACACTGCGCCTTCGATAAATAGGCAAGATTCATCGACGTGAACTTCACCTTTTTCAATCAATGTGTATTGCATGACATCTGGTTTCCCATAAATTTGGCGGCATTATACCTCAGAGCTCAAAAGCACGTAACCTAACGTTGTGTGTTTGACTGCATTGGGCGCTTCGACTCTTTTAATGACAAACTTAACTTACATCGCTACAATCGCCCTCCTTTTTACCACCAAACTGTATTAGGCAAGCTATGCGAGTTGTACTAGGCCCAATGGAAGGCGTTTTAGATCATTTGATGCGCCAAATCCTGACCGAGATAAACGACTATGACCTGTGTGTTACGGAGTTTGTTCGCGTAATCGACCAGCTATTACCCGATCATGTATTTCACCGTTTATGCCCGGAGCTGTTGCAAGGTTCTCAGACTGCATCTGGTGTGCCAGTACATGTGCAATTGTTGGGACAAGAACCAAACTGGATGGCTGAGAACGCAATTAAAGCGGCAAATCTTGGCGCCAGAGGTATTGATATAAACTTTGGTTGCCCAGCCAAAATGGTCAACAAAAGTAAAGGTGGAGCAGCGCTACTCCAACATCCAGAGCTCATTCACCGTGTGGTTAAAGCTTGTCGAGAAGCCGTTCCAGAAGCCATTCCCGTAACTGCAAAAATTCGTCTTGGCTGGGAGAACCCTGAAGATTGCTTTGAAATTGTCGATGCCATTCAGTCTGCTGGCGCAAATGAACTGACCGTACACGCACGTACTAAACAAGGTGGTTATAAAGCTTCTGAGATAAAATGGGATTACATCAACCAAATTCGCGAACGTTTTGATATCCCACTGATTGCGAATGGCGAAATTTGGAATTATGAAGACGGTCAACGTTGCATTGAAACGACTGGCGTTAACTCTTTGATGGTGTGCCGAGGCGCTTTCAATATCCCTAACTTAGGCAATATGGTAAAACATAACCACCAGCCAATGTCATGGCCCGAGGTGGTTGAGTTGCTCATCTATTACTCCAAGTTTGAGATGAAAGGCGATAAAGGCTTGTATTACCCAAACCGCGTAAAACAATGGTTCTCTTACTTACGTCAGGCTTATCCTGAAGCAAAAGACCTATTTAAAGAAATCAGAACGTTCAACAAAGCCGCACCAATTGTTGAGCATATTCAACGCTACCGCGATGACTTAAACTCTCAGGTTGCATAACTCCCGAACACAAAAAAGGACGAATATCTCGTCCTTTTTTGTACCTAAATCCTAGTAACAGATCTTATTTTTGCCGGTACTTTTGGCTTGATATAACTTTTCATCCGCCGCTTTAAACAATTCATCAAAGTTTTCTACTCGGCTCTCTTTACTAAACACCACACCGCCAGAGATCGTAAAGCCTTCTTTCGTTACGCGTGTCGAGCGCTCATCTATGGCCTTTTTTACTCTGTCTAAAATGAGTTTAATGCCCTCTGAATCTTCGTCATAAATCGCTAAAACGAACTCTTCGCCACCAAACCTTGAGGCAACATCGGTATGGCGAATATTTTCACGTATACATTTTGCAACAAGCTGAATTGCAGAATCACCGACATCATGACCATAGGTGTCGTTGATCTTCTTGAAGTTATCAATATCGAACACTGCTAAAGCAACCTGTTTTTTTGTCATCTTATTACGCCACACGGTTTGCATACCTCGACGATTCAATAAGCTGGTCATTGGGTCTCTTGCTGCCAGTTCTTTAAAGTAGCGTCGCTCGCTATGCATATTCACATAGAACAAGACGACGGTACTCAACACGTAAATAAATAGTGCGACAATAAGGCTGTATTTTTCAAAAACCGCTAGGTTCTTAGCTTCATCCCAAAGGTTGTACTCGTAGTACATGCTGTGATTCGCACTCAATCGCTCTAATTCGACTGGTTTGATTCGTGTACTGTTTGAAGGAATGGATTGTAAATTGGAAACCAAATGAAACTGACCTACAAGACCTAGCGACGAAGCCATAAGCGTATTGATGTCAAAATCAATAGATAAAACACCTTGATGTTCTCCTTTCTCATAGACGGGTACCGTCATACTAATGACTTGACCTTCCATCGAGTCCAACACAGGCCCTGGTCCAGCCAAGGTAATGTTCACTTTATCTTGCGCGGTTTTTTGCCAAAAAGGTCGGGCTTTTAGCGTTGACAAAAGCTCTCTCGTGAAATTTTTTGCGTAGGTATCGGGTGAGGAGATAACGTAACCGCGCTTGTCAATGTAATGGATTCCAACAATGTGCGATTCAATATCGTGCAGAAATGACAAGGACGGCGCAAAACCCGCCTTTTGTTCAGCTAACTGGTTAATCGTTGAACCTTGCTGGCATAAGCTTTCGTCCCCTACGATCATATAATCAAGGTCAACCGCAGGTAACCCTTCACTGTAAACACTTTCGAGTAATAACACATCTATAGGCCAAAGATAACAAAGCCCTTCTTTGACTAAAGAATTATGTTCTTCAAACAGTGGGTTAGCGTAATTGGTATAGTTGGTGAAGCTGTAATCTAAAGCCGTGAGCACTTTGATACCGCGAGACATTGCACGCTCGATACGCGAATACTCAGAATCGATATAGCGGTTAACCGCATCATAGTAATTTTTCGTTGTCACGAGTAAAACCACTACAAATAACGCCAGAGGAAAAAAGATGACAAATGAGAGGCTAAATCGCCTTTGGTTTACCATTGAGTACCATGCATATGAAAGGTCAATAGTCTCTTATGACTGCTATTAAATTGATACTCGTTATCTGGTGACGCATGCAATGCAGCACCAGATAACAAGAGACCAAACAAATGTGTGCGCGCTGTTTGAGACCGTTTATATATTAAAGGAGTTTAATCAATATAGAGTGTGGTGTCACTTTAGTCGCCATAATTTGCAGCTCTGTGCCGACATATTGACAGAGATATGACCTTTATAATCAACCTGTTCTGTGTCATCTAACAACGATATAACTTGGCTAACCTCCAAGCCCAGTTGCCACATAGGTAAATCGATTGAACATTCATTACCACTGAGATTAATCATAACAACGACTGCTTCACGACCCAGTACACGTGCGTACGCCAACTGGTTGTTAGTGCAATGCAGCCATTGAATACAGCCCGACTGTAAAGGCTTACATTGTTTACGTATCTTGATCCATTGTTGGTAAAGCGATAGCCATTGTGAACTTTCGATTTCATTCCAAGGAAAACAACGACGATTATCCGGGTCTAGACCTCCTTCTAGACCGACTTCACTCCCGTAGTAAATACAAGGCGTGCCAACGTAAGTCATAAGCATTGCTAGCGCGATGTTCATTTTACGCTTATCACCATCAACCAGTGTGATAAACCGAGCAGTATCGTGACTATCGAGTTGATTCAGCTGCGATAGCTGATTCGAAAATGGGATTTTTGCTCTGGCTTCGTCCAACCATACTTTAAACTCCAAACCATCAATGTTGATTGGATCGTACATAATGTCTTGTCGTGCGATAAAAGCTCGGACTGGATGAGCAAAACCGTAGTAGTTCATCGCCCCATCCTCTTGATCACCTTGCAACCACTGCGTTGCTTCAAAAAAGTGCTCACCTAACACATAAGCATTCGGGTTTACTGACTTAGTTGCATGACGAAACGCTGCCACATAATGAGCATTGTTTTTCGCGCCTTCCCCTTCGCCAAGCATATGGATTACATCAAACCGCCAGCCATCAACCAAGTACGGTGGCTTCAGCCAATACTTGATGACAGACTCTTCACTTTGGTAGATGTAGTCGCGCACCTGTTCATTTTCAAAGTTCAGAACCGGTAAGTTACCAATGCCTTTCCAACCCATGTAGTGATTGGTTTCGCCTTCGAAAAAGTAGTAATCACGGAACTTTGACTGCGGATTGCCATACGCTCCTTCTCCTTTTTGTTCGATATCAAACCAAGGATGATGCACTGACGTGTGGTTAAACACCGCGTCTAAGACAATCTTCATATTCTTACCACGGATTTTCTCACACAGTTCAGCAAACTGATCATTGGTGCCGAACATAGGGTCAACAGTGAAGTAATCAGTGGTGTCGTATTTATGATTACTTGGTGAAGAAAAGATCGGATTAAAATAAAGCGCAGTAACGCCGAGCTGTTCAAGATAGTCCAACTTTTGCTCCACACCTTTGAGGTCGCCGCCAAAGAATTCACGCGCCCCGGTATTTTGGTGAGAGCCTACCGCGTCTCCCCACGGCTTGACGATCGATGCAGAATCATACTGAGCATAAGCGTGGCGAATATCAGACTCACTTTTACTAGCAGAAAAACGGTCAGGAAAGATTTGATAGAAAACTTGCTCTTGGACCCAGCTTGGTGGTTGATGCTCTACATTCAACTTAAAGTGGAACTCTTTGGGTGGAATACGCTTTTGTACGCCTCGTGCATCGAGCCAGTATTGTTGTCCGTCTTTGAGGAGCTTAAACACATAATGCGTGACATCTCGATCTTGATTTGGTCGAAACGATGCCTCCCATAGTAATAATTCACCAGCCGTTCCTACTTGAGCCATGTCGACCAGATATTCTTCGTTGTCCGGCTCAATACGCACATAGACGGAATCAAAATCCAATGTCTCGGTTTTCAGTCTGACTGTAACTTGCTCGTCATTAAAAGCTAAACCATCAATAGTTTGACTATGAAAAATAAATGGCAGGTTCATTATGGGCACTCCTCGTCATCGGATATGCCACTATGTTATTGAAGAATTAGAGACAAGAAATCCTCCTTGCGAGTTGACATATCAGCCAATTTTCTCAAGGAGGATCACACTTAGTAGGCGTAGTGACTTGTCGGATACCGCTTAGTTCAACAAGAGACTGTCATCTGCCAGCTCTTCACCACGCACTTTGGAGAACATATCCAACAAGTCTGGTACTTGCATGTTAGCGCGCTGCTCTCCAGCCACATCAAGCACAATTTCACCTTGGTGAAGCATTACGGTCCTATCGCCACATGCTAATGCGTCTTTCATCGAATGCGTCACCATCATCACTGTTAAATCGAACTCATCGACAATACGTTTAGTTAAGTCGATAACAAACGCCGCCATACGAGGATCAAGCGCAGCCGTGTGTTCATCAAGCAATAACAACTTGCTCTCCGATAACGTCGCCATCACAAGGCTAACGGCTTGTCGTTGTCCACCAGACAGCAACCCAATGCTATCGCCCAAGCGGTCTTCTAAACCAAGACCGAGGATGCTAATTCGCTCTTGGAACAGCTTGCGACGTTTAGTAGAGAGCGCCAACCCCCAGCTGCGTTTTTTACCACGCATGTGCGCTAGAGCCATGTTCTCTTCTATCGTAAGTTCACCACAAGTCCCGGCCAATGGATCTTGAAACACTCGGGCGCATTGCGTCGCACGTTGGGCAACCGTCTGCTTGGTGACGTCTTTGCCGTCAATGATAACCTGACCACCTATCATCGGCGTCTCACCTGTCACCGCACCAAGCAACGTCGATTTTCCTGCGCCATTAGAACCAATCACGGTAAGAAATTGATGCTCTGGAACCTCTAAAGAGACGCCTTTCAATGCACGATTTTCCAAAATCGTCCCAGGGTTGAACGTGACCTGAATATTATTTAGTTCGATCATAATGCCTCCCCAGAACCATTTTTTGATGCCGCTTGTTTAGCATCAGTAACGCGTTGTTTCGCTCTCATGCTCTGTTTTAGCTTTGGAGCAATAAGCGCCACAGCCACCAATACTGCGGTAACCAGGTTGAGGTCTGAAGCTTGTAAACCAAACATGCCAGAGCTCAAAGCGAAAGCCACTGCAAGGCGATAAAGTACCGAACCGATGATGACCGCAAATACCGCAACCCAAATCTTGCGCCCGGGAATAAGGGTCTGCCCCAAAATCACAGCTGCCAAACCAACGACAATGGTGCCCACGCCAGAGGTCACATCCGCAAAGCTGTTCGTTTGTGCAAACAACGCGCCTGCGAATCCCACAAACCCGTTGGATAAAGCCAAGCCAAAGTAGGTATAAAAGCCAGTGCTCGCCCCCTGCGCAGAAACCATACGCGCATTCACACCCGTGGCTCGTAAACCAAGACCAAAGTCGCTGTTCAGCAGGCGAATGACAAAGAAAGCGGACAGAAGAACTAAGACCCCAACAACCAGAGGGCGAATAAACATCGCATCGCCCAATGCTTCAAACGGAGTGAGAATAGTACCCTCTCCAAGCAACGCCATATTAGGTTTGCCCATAATACGAATATTAATTGAAAATGCAGCGATCATGGTAAGAATGGAAGCTAACAGGTGTAAAATACCACACCGAACAGCCAGAAAAGCGGTTACCCACCCCGTCATACTACCAGCTATCATCGCCATTATTGTCGCAAGCCAAGGATTAATACCTGCGACAATCGCCGTTGCAGCCACCGCCGCTCCCATTGGAAAGCTGCCATCCACACTCAAATCGGGGAAATCGAGAACACGGAACGTAAGATACACACCCAGAGCGACTAGGCCATAAATCAAGCCAATTTCGAGTGCACCAAAAAAAGCAAATGCAGACATAACTGCTCCTTTCTGCATGCTCAGGCTGGCTAATACCAACCTGAACTTAAGACTTCTAACGTATACTCCCCTTCCTCTCTAGCAGAATGCTTTACACGAGAAATCTGGAGAGTATCAGTTTTGGGGCAAGCCTCTATCAACCAACGTGACAGGCTTAACCCCAAAAAGCGTTACTTATTGCATGCTTGTCGCACGTTCAATCACAGAACTTGGCAGCTTGATACCGAGCTTAGATGCTGCGCTTTCATTAATTACAAGGTCAGAGCCCGTCGCGACTTTTACATCCAGCTTGCCTGGTTCTTGACCATCAAGAATCGCCGCCACGTAATCCGCGGTTTGTACACCAACCTGGTAGTAGTCAAAACCTAAGCCTGCAATTGCACCCTTTTCGACATACGACGTCGCGCCACCAAATACAGGTTTCTTCGCTTGATTCGCTGCAACAATCATCCCTTCAATCGCACTTGCAACTGTATTGTCTGTTGGGGCGTAAAGAATGTCTGATTTCGCTGCAATCGCTTGAGTCGCAGACTGAACATCAGCACTTTTTAGTGCGGTCGCTTCAACCACTTGTATGCCTTTTGCTTTTGCGCTTTCTTTTAGTAATTCAACTAAAGTCACGGCATTAGCTTCACCGGGATTAAATACAACCCCGATGCTTTTCACCTGAGGAAGAATTTCTTGGATGAGATCGACATGCTGAGCAACGGGTGAAAGATCAGACAGGCCAGTTACGTTTTTGCCTGGTTTTTCCATCGACTTAACCAATTTCGCACCAACCGGATCTGTTACCGCAGTAAAGACAACAGGAATAGAGCGAGTAGCCGACACCAAAGCTTGTGCCGAAGGTGTCGCGATGCCAACTAACACATCAGGATTTTCGCCGACGTACTGACGGGCAATTTGCACCGCAATCGCTGGATTACCCTGTGCGGTCTTATAATCAAATTCTAGATTTTTGCCTTCTTCGTAGCCTTTCGCTTTCAAACCATCAAGCAATCCTTGGCGCGTCGCGTCTAACGCCGGGTGTTCGACAATCTGTGAAACTGCGACAGTTGCAGTGGCGGCCAGTACATTGGTAGAAGAAAAAATAGCAGTAGCTGATAGAACGGCAGTGGCTAATAAACGTTTCGTTTTCATCATAACTCCTTGATGTGACTTCGTCCTTGTTTCACGAGCTTTCAATATGTGTATCGACTCGTGAATTCAAATGTTTGAAGGCGGTATTGTTGTGTTCATATAACTGTGCACTTCTTGCGCATCTTGTTTTTATTATTACTACTAAGTCTTAGTAAAGAAAAGAAAGATTTAACACTAAAGCAACATTTGTGATCGGGGGGACTTCTTCATCCGGAAAGAATCTTTGGTAAACAAAGCTTCGCTCGCTTCATCAACGACCGTCAAAGTAGGTAATAGAGGCAGGATCAAAAATGGAGCGGCCAGTGCACACTCCATTTCAAACAATTTAAATTAGAACCAACGCTCTAATGACGATTTATCGAGCTGGCGAAACGCTCGGTTCAGTATTATCGCAAGCTCTTTGTAACGAGGGCGAGCTTTGACAGGCTCTAATGCAAAACCTGTTTCCACAATTTTTTGATGCAACTCCCGATACCAAGAGGCCAAAGAAGGCGGCAATTTCGTGTTGGATCGAGCACCAAGCCACCAAATGCCTTGAAGTGGCAAGCTAATCGCAAACAAGGCGACAACAATGGATTGAGGTAACGCGTGGTAATTGTTGAATGCCATTTGAGTGAGTACGCTGATCGCAGCAACGGCCGGCATGACTTTAATGCCAAAGCGAGTCGCCTTAATGATACGCTGTTCCGGAAATATGGCGCTTAGCTCTTTACGAACCGGCCAGATCTCCATGTAATTCTGGCCATCTTTCAGGCTATGGATCAATCCGACTTTATTACTCATACCGCTCTCTCACTAAAAAATAGTTGAACATTTCAACTGAAGGTACAAAAAATTGATGAAAGTTAATATTCTTTCAAATTTTTTTTGTTATCATTGCTTATTATCGCTATCCTTTGCAGACCCTCAATCTCATTGTTGCTGTTATTTACAATTTAAGCAACTCCGAGATATCTATCTGCACGGATCGCATCATAGTGATGGAAGGGTTCATCACTATTTCTTTATATGGAATTAGAACAATTTTTGACCAGGATTAGTACGCAGCCTTCTGGGTATCGGCTATTCTTGTGATTAATTTTTCATTCTTTAACTGATTTTTTTATCAGACGAATAACAGGTAGTCATACATGTCTAAGCTAGTTTTAGTTTTAAACTGCGGTAGTTCTTCTCTTAAATTTGCCGTTGTTGATGCCGAGAACGGCGACGAGCACTTGTCAGGTCTTGCTGAGTGTCTTCACCTTCCTGAAGCTCGCATCAAGTGGAAACTTGATGGCAAGCACGAAGCTCAACTAGGCAATGGTGCAGCTCACGAAGAAGCACTAGCGTTTATGGTAGAAACTATTCTTGCTTCTAAGCCAGAGCTTAAAGCTAACCTAGGCGCAATCGGTCACCGTATCGTTCACGGCGGCGAGCAGTTCACTCAATCTGCACTAATTACTGATGAAGTTCTAAAAGGTATTCAAGACGCTGCAACATTCGCACCTCTTCATAACCCTGCTCACATCATCGGTATCGAAGCGGCTAAGAAAAACTTCCCAGAGCTGAAAAACGTTGCTGTATTTGACACTGCGTTCCACCAAACTATGCCTGAAGAATCTTACCTATACGCTCTTCCATACAACCTATACAAAGAACACGGTATCCGTCGTTACGGCATGCACGGTACTTCTCACTTGTTCATCACTCGTGAAGTTGCAGGCCTACTAAACAAACCAGTTGAAGAAGTAAACATCATCAACTGTCACCTAGGTAACGGCGCATCTGTATGTGCGATCAAGAACGGTCAATCTGTAGACACTTCTATGGGTCTTACTCCACTTGAAGGTCTGGTAATGGGTACTCGCTGTGGCGACATCGACCCTGCTATCGTCTTCCACCTACACGACGCTCTAGGTTACTCTGTTGATCAAATCAACACGATGCTAACTAAAGAGTCTGGTCTTCAAGGTCTAACTGAAGTGACTTCTGACTGTCGTTTCGTTGAAGACAACTACGGTCAAAAAGAAGAAGCAACACGCGCAATGGACGTGTTCTGCCACCGTCTAGCTAAATACGTTGCTGGCTACACTGCTTCAATGGAAGGCCGTCTAGACGCAATCACTTTCACTGGCGGTATCGGCGAGAACTCTGGCCCTATCCGTGAAATGGTTCTAAACCGTCTTGGCATCTTCGGTATCGAAGTAGATAGCGAAGCTAACCTTAAAGCTCGCTTCGGCGGCGAAGGCGTTATCACGACTGAAAACAGCCGTATCCCTGCAATGGTTATCTCTACTAACGAAGAGCTAGTCATCGCTGAAGACACTGCTCGCCTGACAGGTCTTTAATTGAATTCCTGGCTAGCCACTCGGCTAGCCAGATTTTCATTCAAACGAATTTCTTAGGGGCTCAACTCCTATTCTTCGAGCTTCATGGAATAAGAGTTGAGCTTTTATCCCCCAAATAGCTAAAGGTACTCTACGAATGTCTCGTACTATTATGCTTATCCCTACTAGCGCAGGCGTTGGCCTAACAAGCGTTAGCATGGGTGTTCTTCGCGCTATGGAGCGTAAAGGCGTTAAAGTTTCTTTCTACAAGCCAATCTGTCAGCCACGTTCAGGTGGTGATCAGCCAGATCTGACTTCAACTATCGTTGGTCGTAACAGCGATATGAAGATCGGTGAACCAATGGCGATGTCTGTTGCTGAAAGCCTAATCGGTAACGACAACATGGACGAGCTGCTAGAAACCGTTGTTGAACGTTACAACCAAATCAACAAAGACGCAGACGTTACGCTAATCGAAGGTCTTGTACCTACTCGTAAGCACCCATTTGCAAACCAAGTAAACGCGGAAATCGCGGCAACACTTGGTGCAGAAATCGTGCTAGTTGCGACTCCAGGTACAGATAACCCTGCGCAACTGAAAGAGCGTATCGAAGTAGCATGTTCTAACTTCGGCGGCACTAAAAACAAAAACATCTCTGGTGTTATCATCAACAAGCTAAACGCTCCTGTTGACGAAGCTGGCCGTACTCGCCCTGACCTATCTGAAATCTTTGACGATGCAGACAGCGCGAAACAAAACGAATTGAAAGTGATGGAAATTTTTAACACTTCTCCAATTCGTGTACTAGGTTGTGTGCCATGGAGCATTGATCTGATTGCGACTCGTGCAATCGACATGGCTAAACACCTGAAAGCAGATATCATCAACGAAGGTGACATCAACACTCGTCGCATCAAGAGCATCACTTTCTGTGCACGTTCTCTGCCAAACATGATTGAGCACTTCAAACCGGGCTCTCTACTTGTTACTTCTGCAGACCGTCCTGATGTTATCGTTGCTGCTTCTCTTGCTGCAATGAACGGTGTGGATATTGGTGCAGTACTGCTAACTGGCGGTTACGATATCCCTAGCGAAATCGAAGGCCTATGTAAACCAGCATTCGACACTGGTCTACCTATCTTCAAAGCACAAGGTAACACTTGGCAAACGTCTCTAAACCTACAGAGCTTCAGCATCGAAGTACCTGCAGACGATAAAGAGCGTATCGAGTTCATCAACGAACACGTTGCTGGCCACATTGACGGTAACTGGATCGAGTCTATGACTGAAGGCACTCAGAAGTCTCGTCGTCTAAGCCCACCAGCGTTCCGTTACCAGCTAACTGAACTTGCTCGTAAAGCAGGTAAGCGTATCGTTCTTCCAGAAGGTGACGAACCACGCACAGTTAAAGCAGCGGCAATCTGTGCTGAACGCGGCATTGCAGACTGTGTACTTCTAGGTAACCCAGATGAAATCCGTCGCGTAGCGGCTCAACAAGGCGTTGAGCTAGGTACTGGTGTAACCATCATCGATGCAGATGCTGTTCGTGAAAACTACGTTGCTCGCCTAGTTGAGTTGCGCGGTGCGAAAGGCATGACTGAAGTTGTGGCTCGTGAGAAGCTACAAGATTCAGTATTCCTAGGCACAATGATGCTTGAGAACGACGAAGTTGACGGCCTAGTTTCTGGTGCTGTTCACACTACGGCGAACACTATCGTTCCTCCGTTCCAAATCATCAAGACGGCACCAAATGCGTCTATCGTATCTTCAGTATTCTTCATGCTTCTGCCTGATCAAGTACTGGTTTACGGTGACTGTGCAATCAACCCAGATCCAACTGCTGAACAGCTTGCTGAAATCGCTATCCAATCTGCTGACTCTGCAGCAGCATTTGGTATCGAACCACGCGTTGCAATGATCTCTTACTCTACTGGTGAATCTGGTAAGGGTGCAGACGTTGATAAAGTACGTGAAGCAACAAAACTGGCTCAAGAGAAACGTCCTGATCTTATCATTGACGGTCCTCTACAGTACGACGCTGCTATTATGGAAAACGTTGCTGCTTCTAAAGCACCAAACTCTCCAGTTGCAGGTAAAGCGACAGTATTTGTATTCCCAGACCTAAACACGGGTAACACGACTTACAAAGCGGTACAACGTTCAGCTGACCTAGTATCTATCGGTCCAATGCTGCAAGGTATGCGTAAGCCTGTAAACGACTTGTCTCGTGGCGCGCTAGTAGACGACATCGTGTACACCATCGCTCTAACAGCTATCCAAGCAGACCAAGAAGCTAAATAATCGCTTCTGACATCTAGTTGGATATAGATGCAAAGCCCTCGATTCGTCGAGGGCTTTTTCTATTGCTGGCCAGAACACTTATTTGTTTTTTGTACCAATCACTGCACAACCTATAATTACTGGTGCACAAAGCTTTTCTCCCTATCGCCCCCCATACCTAATCGACATTGCTCGTGCTTGTTCTTACACCGATTGACCCACTCCCAAAAATGCATTGGCTCCAAACCAGCACGGTCCCTGTTCAATTTATCGGCATTATTTACGTTTTAGCTAAACTTTTTTGCTAGGAAATACGTAAAAGCTACTGCAATACACAAACTCATTGACTGCTAAGGAATATATATGAAGGATTTCATCAATACATCACTGATAAAGTTTGGTTTAGCTGCGTTTCTGATTAGTTTTTCTTCATTCAGCTTTTCCGCCCCGAGTATTAAAGGCGTCGATCAAGATATGTCCGGAGGAACGGTGACCGCTGAAATGGCTCATGCTGATGACAATGGGTGGATGGTTGTCCACCGAACAGACGAATCAATGAAGCCTGGTCCTGTTATCGGCTACGCTCCGTTAAAAATGGGAAAGAATGAAAACGTAAATGCAATTTTGATGGAACCAGTAGAATCAGGCGATATGCTGATGTTAATGGTCCACGGAGAGAAAGGTGGCATGAAGACTGGTGTGTTTGAGTATACGCTCGGCGCTAAAGAGGACGGTCCTGTAAAAGTGGACGGAAAGCTAGTGATGGACATCGTACGCGCTAAGTAAGGTGGCGATGAATGAAAAAGTAAACTTCCTACTCCCGGTATTTAGATGACACAAAAGTACTTAACGGCATTGCTAACCGTTAAGTACTTTTTCATTTGCGATGGAAGCAGCAAACTAGCCAATCCTTTCTCTTCCATGAGGAGTATTTAGGTCTAAATCAGGCCCTTTTGGTACAACTTGCGTCGGATTAATCCCAGTGTGGCTGAAGTAGTAGTGGCGTTTAATGTGATAGAAATCCGTCGTATCTTCGACGCCTTTTACTTGATACAACTCTTTTAAGTAGCCTTGTATATTTTCGTAGTCTGCGATGCGCTGCTTGTTACACTTGAAATGCCCCACATACACCGCATCAAAACGAATAAGAGTCGTAAACAAACGCCAATCCGCCTCAGTAATTGTGTTCCCTGCTAAGTAACGATGCGTAGCTAGGTGAGCATCGATTTTATCTAATGCATTAAACAAAGAATCAAACGCTTCTTCATACGCCTCTTGCGTAGTCGCGAAGCCACAACGATACACTCCGTTGTTGACATTCGGATAAACAAAATCGTTCCACTCATCAATAACGTGTTTTAGATGTTCTGGATAGTAGTCGTCGCGATTCCCTGTTAACGCATTGAACTCCGAGTTAAACATACGAATGATCTCTGACGACTCGTTTGACACAATAGTATTGGTCTTTTTATCCCAAAGTACAGGCACGGTTACGCGGCCCGTGTAATCGGGTTTGGCCTGCGTGTAAATTTGATACATGCGCGTGTGACCAAACAATGGCTCAGGAAGCCCCATTTGCCAACCTTGGCTGAGCATATCAGGGCAAACGACCGTGACATCAATATGTGGTTCTAAACCTTTCAGCTTGCGGAAAATGAGGGTTCGATGTGCCCACGGACAAGCAAGAGAGACATACAAATGGTATCGACCGGACTCTGGTGTAAACTCCGCATCAGGGTCGTTTTTAACCCAGTTACGGAATCCGGCATCTTCGCGCACAAATTTGCCACCATTTGATTTTGTGTCATACCAGACATCTTGCCAAACACCTTCAACCAACTTACCCATGATTGCTCTCCTCTCGTTCTGTTTGTGTCTATATTAGCGTTTCCTATCAAACAGAGAATCATCGAACTTAGGACATCATGTTCAAGAAATTCGAATGTATAAATCAGACACATAAAAAAAGCGCGACCCGATGAAGGTGTCGCGCTTAAGCCCGTCACAGGCTGAATTTATACACTAACGTGTAAACAAGATACCGCGTGAACGTCATTACCTAAAATGGTTGGCTTTGTCTTCGCACACTCTTCGGTTGCTTGTGGGCAACGAGTGCGGAATACACAACCCGACGGTGGGTTGATAGGTGAAGGAAGATCACCCTCTAGCATTTGGATTTTCTTATTGCGCTCAATATCCGGGTCCGGGATCGGAACCGCAGACATCAGCGCACGCGTATATGGGTGCTTAGGATCAGCAAACAGAGCCTCGGCCTCGCCAAGTTCCACGGCATTACCTAAATACATAACTAAAACGCGATCTGAAATGTGTTTAACGACAGACAAGTCATGCGCAATGAATACCAGAGAAAGCCCTAACTCTTTTTGAATCTCTTTAAGCAGGTTAACAACCTGAGCTTGAATAGATACATCAAGCGCCGATACTGGCTCGTCACAAATGATCATCTTAGGCTTAAGGATAAGCGCACGCGCTATCCCGATACGCTGACACTGACCACCCGAGAACTCGTGTGGGTAACGGTTAATCACGTTAGGTAATAGGCCAACTTTCGCCATCATCTCTTTAACGCGATCTTTCACTTCCTGCTTAGACAGTTCTGGATAGAATGTCTCAAGAGGTTCAGCAATGATATCACCAACAGTCATACGCGGATTCAGCGATGCCAATGGGTCTTGGAAAATCATCTGAATTTCTTTACGCGTCTCACGGCGCTGAACGCTTTTCATTTTAGTAAGGTCTTGACCCAACCAAACTACTTGGCCGTCAGTAGCTTCAACCAGACCAATGATGGCACGAGCAAACGTCGATTTACCACAACCTGATTCACCTACTACACCAAGCGTTTCCCCTTCGTATAGTCGAACGTTCACGCCATCTACCGCTTTCAGGCTCGAAGGCTTTGACCACGGCCATGCCGACTTTGAGGCAATGCTGAAGTGAACTTTCAGCTCAGAAATGTCCAGAATTAGTTTTTTGTCTACTGCGTTCATTTGTTCCAAGCCTCCCATTCAGAAAAACATGCACGCTGACGACCATCACCAAATGGTGTCAGAATTGGCGCCTCGCGCTTACAACGATCCATCACACGGTGACAGCGCTCTTGATAAGGGCAGCCCGGCGGTAGACGAAGCAAGTTTGGTGGATTACCAGGAATGGTCGGCAGAATTTCACCCTCAGTATCGAGGCGAGGAATCGCCTTCAGCAGCCCCTCCGCATAAGGATGGCTTGGATTGTAGAAAATTTCGTTTACGTTACCGTACTCCATAGTACGGCCTGCATACATCACCAGCACCTTGTCACACGAACCTGCAACCACACCAAGGTCGTGCGTGATCATGATGATCGCTGTGTTGAACTCAGATTTCAGCTCATTCAACAAGTCCATGATCTGTGCTTGTACCGTCACATCAAGTGCTGTTGTTGGCTCATCGGCAATAAGCAGTTTAGGACGACATAACAACGCCATCGCGATCATTACACGCTGACGCATACCGCCTGAAAACTCATGCGGGTACATCGTGATACGCTTACGCGCTTCAGGGATTTTTACCGCTTCCAGCATGCGTACTGATTCTTCAAATGCTTCCGCTTTGCCCATGCCTTTGTGCAGCATAAGCACTTCCATCAACTGATCACTCACTTTCATGTAAGGGTTCAGTGATGTCATTGGGTCTTGGAAGATCATTGCGATCTGTTCCGCACGCACTTTGTTCAGTTCTTTTTCTGGTAAGTTTAGGATTTCTTTGCCTTCAAACTTTGCGCTACCAGAAATAATACCGTTCTTAGCCAAAAGGCCCATGATTGCGAATACGGTTTGAGATTTACCTGATCCCGACTCTCCAACGATACCTAAGGTTTCGCCTTGGTTTAGAGAAAAGTTCAAATCGTTTACTGCGGTTACGATACCATCTTGCGTGGTGAATTCGACGCGCAGATCTTTGACATCTAATAAGCTCATCATTGCTTCCTTAATCTTATCTTTTAATTATCTGTCTTTTGGATCCAGCGCATCGCGCAGGCCGTCACCAACGTAGTTGAAGCAGAATAGCGTCACAACCATGAACACTGCTGGGAATGCCAGCTGCCAGATTGCTACTTCCATTGTCTGTGCACCTTCTTGTAGAAGAGCGCCCCAACTTGTCATTGGTTCCTGAACACCAAGACCAAGGAATGATAGGAATGATTCCGTTAGAATCATACTTGGGATAAGCAGCGTAGAGTATACCGCTACAATACCCAGTACGTTCGGTACGATATGACGAGTAATGATTTTCCAGTTGGTTACACCACACACATGTGCCGCTTCGATAAACTCCTTGCTACGTAGACTAAGAGTCTGACCACGTACGATACGCGCCATATCTAGCCATGCGATAGCACCAATCGCAACGAAGATCAGCATGATGTTACGACCGAAGAATGTTACCAGTACAATCACCAGGAACATAAACGGTACCGCGTATAAAATTTCTAGAATACGCATCATTACGCGGTCAACTTTACCGCCGATGAAACCAGATGCTGCGCCGTAGAGCGTACCAATCAGTACCGCTACAAATGCACCCATAACACCTACCATCAACGAAATACGACCTCCAATTAGCGTACGCACGTATAAATCACGGCCTAAGCTGTCAGTACCAAACCAATGGTCAGCATTCGGTGCAACGTGCATCGCGTACCAGTCAGTATCATCAAATGTGTACGGAGCGATCATTGGCAGGATAATAACCGCCAACGTCATTAGAACAAGAAGGAATAAGCTCACCATCGCCGCTTTGTTGCGCATGAAACGGATACGAGCATCTTGCCAAAGACTGCGACCTTCAATCTCCAAGTTTTCGGAGAATTTCTCAATCGCTTCTAGGTTTTCTTTTTTCGTTAACATAACCAAACGTCCCTGTTAGTAGCGAATTTTCGGGTCAATCATCGCAAGTAAAATATCTACAATCGCGTTGAATAGAATGAATAGGAAACCAATCAGAATGGTTACCCCCATTACTAGCGAGTAGTCACGGTTAAACGCAGCGTTAACGAATAGTTTACCAATACCAGGCAGACCAAAAATGGTTTCGATAACAACGGAACCGGTGATGATACCTACGAAAGCTGGGCCCATGTAAGAAACAACAGGGAGAAGTGCCGGCTTAAGAGCGTGTTTGATAATGATATAACGGTAACTTAGACCTTTAGCACGTGCCGTACGAATAAAGTTACTGTTTAGGGTTTCGATCATCGAACCACGCGTGATACGAGCAAAGGTAGCAACATACAGTAGCGACATACCAATAACAGGAAGCACTAAATACTGCCAGCTACCATCTTGCCAACCGCCCGCAGGGAAGATATTCCAATGAAGCGAGAATATGTAGATAAGCGCAGGCGCTAATACAAAGGATGGCATTACGACACCAAGCATCGCAGTCGACATAATGGTGTAATCAATCCAAGTATTTTGCTTGAGCGCAGCAATGGTACCGACGGTAACCCCCATTATCAAAGTAAAGATAAAGGCGATGAAGCCCACTTTAGCCGAAACAGGTAAGGCAACCGCGATCAGCTCGTTTACTGAGTAATCAAGGTATTTAAATGACGGTCCGAAATCACCTTGGATAACATTGGTCAAATACGTGGTGTATTGTTCAAATACAGGTTTATCCAAGCCATATTTAGCTTCGATATTTGCCATTACTTCGGGTGGCAATGGACGCTCTGTCGAGAAAGGGTTTCCCGGTGCAAAGCGCATAAGAAAGAAAGATACGGTGATCAAAACCAACATTGTTGGGATCGCCTCAAATATCCTTTTTGCGATGAATTTAAGCATAAACTCACTCTTTCAGTCTGTGACAGTTAAATTAAAGAAGTCGTCCAATTCTTTTGGACTAAAGATAGGCGCTACATGCAATTTCTCACATGTAGAGCCTCATTTTTATAGTTCTATCGAGTTACGAATTACTCTGTGATGTAGAGATCTTTAGAGTAAATCTTGTCTTCCGCGTTATTTATTGGGAAGCCACCAACTTTCGGTGATAGTAGACGTGATTTCACGTACTGGTAGATAGGTGCGATTGGCATATCTTTTGCCATCAACTTCTCTGCTTCTAGGTAAAGCGCTTGACGCTCTTCGTCAGAAGTTGAAGCAAATGCTTTGTTCATGATCGCATCGTACTCTTTGCTGTCGTAGTGAATACCACCAGTAGTGTTATTACTCATCATCAGCGTTAGGAAAGATGAAGCTTCGTTGTAGTCGCCACACCAACCTGCACGAGCAACCTCAAAGTTGCCAGAATCTTTGGTAGATAGGTAAGTTTTCCACTCTTGGTTTTCTAGCGTAACGTCTAGACCAAGCGTCTTCTTCCACATTGAACCCAGTGCAACCGCAAGTTTCTTGTGGTTCTCTGATGTATTGTATAGAAGGTTAAATTCAAGAGGGTTGTCTGCGCCGTAACCCGCTTCTTCCAATAGACGCGCAGCTTCTGCGTTACGCTCTTCTTGCGTCATTTTGCCGTATGCAGGAATTTCTGGGTTGAAACCTGCCGTAATTTCAGGTGTTAGGAAGTAAGCTGGCTTTTGACCTTGACCTAAAATCGCATCAGTCACAATGTTACGGTCAATCGCATAAGAAATCGCTTTACGCACACGAACATCATCAAACGGCTTTTTCTTCGTATTGAAGATGTAGTAGTAAGTACATAAGTTACCGGTTACAGACACTTCTTGTGGGTGCTCTTTCTTCAGACGCTTGAAGTGCTCTGTAGGCAGCTCGTTCGTGAAGTCGATTTCACCCGCTAGGAAGCGGTTCATTTCCGCTACTTGGTTCTCGATTGGTAGGAAAGTAACTTGGTCAAGCGTCGTGTTTTCGTTGTCCCAGTACTGTTCGTTACGTTTTAGAACCAAACGCTCGTTTACAACCCAGTTGTCAACAACATAAGCACCGTTACCTACAAAGTTCTCTGGCTTCGTCCATTGATCGCCGAACTTTTCAACAGTTGCTTGATGAACAGGTTTCACTGTCGTGTGGCCCATCATCATTACAAAATATGGTACTGCAGTATCTAACTCAACCACTAACGTGTGATCGTCAACCGCTTTAACACCTAACTCGCTCTTATCTTTTTTACCCGCAACAATGTCTTTTGCGTTCTTCATCTTGGTGTATTCCATGTACCAAGCATATGGAGAGGCGGTTGCTGGATCGACTGCGCGTTGGAAGCTGTAAACGAAATCACCTGCAGTGACAGGATCACCGTTTGACCATTTTGCGTCTTCACGTAAGTGGAAAGTGTATGTTTTGTTGTCTTCAGTTTCCCAAGATTCTGCAACACCAGGGATAGTGTTACCGTCCGCATCTTGGTTTACAAGGCCTTCAAGAAGATCGCGAATCACGTGGGATTCTGGAACACCTTGAGATTTATGAGGGTCTATTGTCGCAACTTCTGTACCGTTACCACGCACCAATTCTTGAACAGCAGCAAGTTTTGGCTCTTTAGAATCAGATTTAGCTTCAGGGGCTGGAGCCGGAGCAGGCTCAGCAGCTTGTTTCTCCGCAGGCTTTTCACCACAACCAGCTAGAGCGAGAGAAAGACCAGCACCAATAAATAAAGCGCGCGTGATTTTATTCTTATACATGCGTAAAACTCCAAATTTTTTCGTTAGCATCCATGACTTCTTTGTAAGGGCCTGGAACGGTCAGAGTTTTAGATTTTTTTAGTGCACTTTCTGAGCACAAAAGTCTAAAACCTTACAAAGACTGCGGCACACATTAGCAATCATTGAAGTAATTTGCCATAAAAATGTAGCAAAAAAACCAATAATGCTGACTAAACCACACATATCTAGCAGTAAACTCTAACCCCAAAGCATTCACCAGCCAAATAAAGACCAGAAGCGACATTTAACAGGCGAAACTTTCGATTAATCTGAGTTTAAACCATTTACTAGCATCTTATGCTAGATATTTACACATCATTTAACATTTATGACAAATCAAGTCTAACAAATAATTGTTTATATATTGGGCAAAAAACTTTTATTGTGAAGAATATCACCAGACAAAAGATAGGAAATATTGAAACAAAGTGAGCAATACAATGAAGATAAATACAAAAAAAGCTAAGTACCATTAGCACTTAGCTTTTTTCACTAGAATGCGGGTTAGTTCTATTTTTCCCAACGCTGTGCAGCTTGATGATCGGTGTCGCGCGACTCAACCCAACGATCTTCATTCGTCGTACGCTCTTTTTTCCAAAATGGAGCTTGGGTTTTCAGATAATCCATGATGAACTCGCACGCATCAAATGCCGCGCCGCGGTGCGCACTGGAAACGCCCACAAATACAATTTGATCACCGCTATCCATGTCTCCGACGCGATGAATCACGCGTACACCTAATAGTGGCCAGCGAGACTCAGCTTGATCACAAATGTCGCTCAAGCTCTTCTCTGTCATCCCCGGATAGTGCTCTAGATGTAAACCAATGACATTATCCCCAAGGTTCATATCTCGAACTTTACCAACGAATGTAACGACAGCACCGGCAGCCGTCCCTTCAGATAGACGTTGATATTCTTGCTCAACCGAAAAGTCTTCAATTTGTACAGAAACACGAGAATCCATCTTAACCCCCAGTTACCGGCGGGAAAAACGCAACTTCGTCACCTGCTTTTACTTGTGTATCCAGAGGGACGATGGATTGGTTCACTGCAGCAAGTAGCTTTCCTGGCTCGAGCGCTAAATCCCACTTGCCATCTTTCTTAGTGCCTTCTTCCACTAGATGTGCACGAATTGATTCAACCGTTTCAAACGGCCCGTCTAACTCGACACTGTCGATGCCAATCAGCTCGCGAGTTTGAGCAAAGAAAAGTACTTTAATCATGATTCCACCTTAAAGTGACCAGATTTACCACCCGTTTTCTCTAGTAGACGAACTTGACCAATGACCATGTCTTTTTGTACTGCTTTACACATATCGTAAATCGTTAGAGCAGCAACGGAAGCTGCCGTGAGCGCTTCCATTTCCACACCAGTTTTACCCGCAAGTTTACATACTGATTCGATGCGAACTTTGTTTTCTGCTTCGATAGCTTCCAGTTGAACTTCAACTTTAGAGAGTAGTAGCGGATGACAAAGTGGAATCAAATCCCAGGTTTTCTTCGCAGCTTGAATACCAGCAATACGAGCCGTCGCAAATACATCACCTTTGTGGTGCTGGCCAGAGACAATCAGTTGAAGTGTTTCTGGGGCCATGTGAACAAATGCTTCAGCACGAGCTTCACGAACCGTCTCCGTTTTTGCTGACACGTCAACCATGTTTGCTTCGCCAGAAGCATTGATATGTGTAAATTGGGTCATTGTTTTTCCTTCGCTTTTAGGAAAGGTTATACAGATAGGTGTGGCATGAAGTTACAAGGGCGATGACTTGCATCCAACTGCTGTTTAATAATTTTTGTCCAGCCTGTACGACACGCACCCGTTGAACCTGGCATTGCGAAGATCACGGTGTGGTTAGCAAAACCTGCAATCGCACGAGACTGAATGGTAGACGTACCGATCTCTTCGTACGACACCATACGGAACAACTCACCAAAACCTTCAACTTCTTTATCAAATAGAGGCTTAAGTGCTTCTGGCGTGCTATCACGTGAGGTGAAACCTGTACCGCCAGTAATCATGATCGCTTGTACGCTTTCATCAGCAATCCATTGAGAAACAATCGCGCGGATCTTGTACATGTCATCAATAACAATTTGCTTGTCTACTACGTTGTGACCCGCTTCTTGAGCATGCTCAGCTAGGTAACGACCAGAGGTATCGTTTTCTTCAGTACGAGTGTCAGATACCGTTAGAACGGCAATATTTGCAGGTTGGAATTTGCTTTCAGCGTGACCCATTTGTTCACCTATTCTCTTAATTAGCTTTGATACGCTTGGTATCGATTCGGAAAAAGTTAGAGCCAGCTTATCACTAAGCTCGCTCTAAAAGTTGAATGAAGTTAGCCGCCGATAGACGCGAGGTGTGGCGTCATACCAGTATTGCCATCATGCAAGAAATGGCTTACCGACTTGGTTTGTAACTGCGCCTGGATACGTTCAATAAGCTCACTCTCTTGCTCATCACGTTCCAAAAGATCACGCAATTCTACACCATGGTCTCCAAACAGACATAGGTGCAGCTTACCCATCGCAGAAACGCGCAGTCGGTTGCAGCTTTCACAAAAGTCTTTTTCATAAGGCATGATAAGACCTATTTCACCCTTGTAATCAGGATGAACAAATACTTGCGCAGGACCATCATTATGCGAGCGCACTTTCAGCAACCAACCATTTGCAATTAGCTGGTTACGAATTGCCACTCCGGATACATGGTGCTTATTAAATAGCTCATCCATCTCACCCGTTTGCATCAACTCAATGAAACGCAGTTGGATTGGACGATCTTTTATCCAGTTAAGAAACGCTGGCAGCTCGTGATGGTTCAGATCTTTCATCAACACCACATTAACTTTTACTTGCTCATAACCGACCTCGAACGCACGTTCGATACCATTCATGACTTCAGTAAACTTATTTTCACCTGTGATTTGATGAAACATACGCGGGTCAAGGCTATCCACACTGACATTAATGTGGGTTAAACCCGCTTCACGCCAATCTGCGACTTGTTTTGCCATGCGATAGCCATTGGTTGTCGTTGCAACTTTTTGAATGCCAGGCGTCGCCGCTACTGAATGGATAATGTCGGTAAAATCTTTGCGTAAGCTAGGCTCACCACCAGTGATGCGCACTTTTGACGTGCCACAATCAGCGAATGCTTTTACGACCCGTTTGATTTCAGGGAGAGATAAAAAAGACGAGTTTTTATTGCCCGAAGGCTTATAGCCATCAGGAAGGCAATAGGTACATTTGAAATTACATACGTCGGTCACAGACAGACGCAAGTAATAAAACTTACGATGAAATTTGTCTTCGAATTGTTGCGCCACGGAACACCTTTCCAAACACGGGAGGCATGGCCATTTCCAATCATGCCCTTGTGACAGTATGCCACTGGCTCAAAACGCTTATCCAAGGACTTAGCAATAGTGAGCTCGGAGTTATGGCAACCAGAGATATGAAATCTCTGATAGCTTTGCGGTGTAAAATACTTAATATTTGTAATGGAATCCAGACTTGAGTGATAAAAAACTCTCTAGAGACACAATTTACCGCTAAGTGAGTACCTTTAAGACACTCCTTAAGATAAATTGTAGCCGTTTTTTATTAGATTATTAGAAGAACATAATGAATATCTACACAGATAAAAAAGTGGTCGCTGTTGGCGGTGGTCATGGCTTAGGTCGAATGCTGGCCGCATTACGAGATTTTGGCGGCAATGCAACTGGGATTGTTGCCACGACTGACAATGGTGGTTCAACAGGAAGAATTCGTCACTGCCAAGGAGGAATCGCTTGGGGAGACACACGTAACTGTATTAATCAGCTCATTACAGAGCCTTCGATCAGTTCTATGATGTTTGAATATCGCTTCAAAGGCACTGGCGAACTTGATGGTCATAATCTTGGTAATTTGATGCTTACTGCACTCGATAACTTATCGGTCAGACCTTTAGATGCCATTAATCTGATTCGCAATATGTTAAAAGTCGACGTTAACATCCTTCCTATGTCCGAACACCCTTCGGATCTTTCCGCGTTATCCGTAGATGGGAAGTGGGTTACGGGAGAAACAAATGTCGACGAAATGAAAGCAGACTTGCGACGTTTGGATCTTTCACCAGAAGTGCCTGCTACCAAAGAAGCCATCACAGCTTTGGCGGAAGCGGACGCGATTATTCTTGGCCCTGGCAGTTTTTTAACTAGTATCATGCCTCCTTTATTGCTGCCTGAACTCGGCAAAGCGATTGCAGCAAACACAAAAGCAAAAGTCATTTTTGTTGCTAACCTGAGTCCAGAATACGGCCCAGCGGGACGAATGACGATGGCTCAAAAATTAGAATGGTGTGAACGTGCCTGTCAAGGAAGAAAAATAGACGTGGTTCTAGCAGAGAAAACCGAGCAAGACGTCTTAAGTCAATGGAATGTAGTGACGGAGTCACTCGCCTCCTCTAACCGAGACTGGCGTCACGATAGAAACAAGCTCAAGCTAGCGATTGAAAGTCAGCTACAACTTTCTATTTAAGAGCGCGTTACCTGGCTAGCGCCCTCTTTCAAGGTGTTTATTGATAATGAAAACCCTTCTGTCATCGAAGGGTTTTAGTTCAGGCATCCAGTAAGAACAGATGTTTACTAAGAAAAAATGGTTAATAGGAATAAATAGTTACTGTCGCCAAGAGCGATAAGCATCTCGAGTTTCGTGCAAAAGATCGAACATAGCCTCTAACTCCTCAGACTCCACAGTCAACTCACCGGCTTTCGCTTTTTTGTCTATGGACATCGCCAGTTCACAAAGGCGATCTGCCCCAAAGCTCGCAGCACTACTTTTCAACGCGTGGCTGATTTCTTTTGAGTAAGCTAATCGCTCTGCCCCCTGCAGTTTGGATAAGTTCTCGATATAGGTATCCATTTCTCCTAGGAAGATATCGAACAGTACAGGTACGTTGTCACTGCCAATTTCCATCGACAGTTCATCTATTTTTTGCTGATTTAATACATTTACACTCATACTTTTTGCCGCTCTTCTTTGCCGTTCCATGCCTGTAACTTGCGGTAAATCGTCGACGGACTGACATCAAGGTATCCCGCCGCTCGAGGAATATTGCCATCACATGCTTCAATCGCTTGCTCGATTGCCATTTTTTCCGTCATCCATAATGGCATAATCTCAGATGCGGTCATCGCTTTCGGCTCAATTAATTTAGCCACAGACGACGGACGGTCAAGCGGTTGATTCAACGGTGGCGGTAACATGTCCAACGTAATCTCTTTACCGTTGTTTAGAACAACGATATTGCGTAGCACGTTTTGTAACTGACGAACGTTACCCGGCCACTCATAGCTGTTGAATCGCTCGATGACATCAGGCGCAAAACGTATGAAGCTTTTTCCTTCTTCGTGTGACATGTAACCTAACAGTGAGTATGCAATTTCAATAACATCTTCGCCTCGTTCGCGTAAAGGCGGTAAATGCAAAGGAATGACATACAAACGATAGTACAAATCTTCACGGAATCGACCTTCTTGTACCTCTTTCCAGGGATCACGGTTAGTGGCACAAACAAAGCGCACATCCACGCTCTTCATTTTTGAGGAACCCACTTTTTGGAATGTGCCCGTTTGAATAAATCGTAGCAACTTGGTTTGTAAATCCAAGTCCATCTCACAAAGCTCATCTAGAAAAAGTGTGCCGCCATCCGCTAACTCAGCAGCACCTTGACGATCATTCGCAGCGCCAGTAAAGGCCCCTTTTACGTGACCAAACAGTTCACTCTCAATCAAATCTTTTGGAATTGCAGCACAGTTAATTGCAATAAAAGGTTTGTCACCACGTTTACTTGCTGCGTGAATAGCCTCGGCACATACCTCTTTACCAGTACCACTTTCACCTGTGATAAAAATACTCGCTTTACTGCTCGCCGCTGAATCTATCGTACGGTAAACCTGCTGCATGGTTTGGCTACTGCCGATAAACCCCTGATAGCTCTGATTGCCTGGATTATCGGCTTCATTTTTTAGCTTGGTCGCTTTACGAATGGCATTGTTAACCGTGACACGTAAACGGTCTGCTTCACACGGTTTGATTAAAAAGTCTTGTGAGCCATGACGCATGGCCTCGACAGCGGTATCGATAGAACCATGCGCCGTCATAAAGATTATAGGTACGTCGGGATGACTCTTTTTAACGGCATGTAAAACGTCCATCCCCGTCATATCTGGCAGACGGAGATCGAGTAAAATAAGATCTGGAATTCGATGATTTAGGCTCTCAATGGCATCCCTACCTGTGCCGACAATATTGATATCTATGCCAAGCGGTGTCAGGTATGAGCGGTACAGAGCCGCAACAGATGCGGTGTCCTCGACCATTAAAAGGTAACGAGACTTTGGGCCTTCGGGTTTTTGTTGCATAACCTAGCTATTATTTTGTTGTGTTTTAAACAATAATCGCATTACGCTTTGCATTTTGCAAATAACATTAGCTAAATTATGGGCAAAGGAAAAAATTCAAAAATAATATCAATTATTTAAAAAGTGGCACAAACCATGCTGTAACGATAGTGACCCCTCGGGTCACCTAGCCAACTGACGTTGTTAGTGAACGATATGTTCACAAAACAAGCCAATAGACCCGACTGCCTATTGGCTTCTTTTTTTTACAAGCGACCTAAAATGCTTGGATAGTTAAATCGGTAAGTTTGTTCAACTATTTGCGATGAACTGCGCTCGTAGTTTTTCAATCTCGTCACGCTTTTGTGTCGCTAACTCAAATTCTAAATCTTGCGCATGCTGATACATCGCTGCCTCCAGTCGACTGATTTCTTTTTCTAGCTGCTGAGGGGACAGTGCCTCGTAAGTTTGCGAAGGCTCCGCCACTTTCGATAATGGTACCTGTTTAGTGTTACGCTGGCGTTTAGACTTAGTGATATCGCCAAGTTCCATGATGTCTTTGATATTTCGTTTGAGCGCTTGTGGCGAAATACCCATTTCTTCGTTGTACGCTTCCTGCTTCTCGCGACGACGGTTAGTTTCATCCATCGCCTTTTTCATTGAGTTGGTGATTCGGTCAGCGTATAAAATCGCCTTACCTTCGATGTTTCGTGCAGCACGACCAATGGTCTGAATGAGTGAGCGTTCAGACCGCAAGAAGCCCTCTTTATCCGCATCCAAAATTGCAACTAACGAGACCTCTGGCATATCCAGGCCCTCTCTCAATAAGTTTATTCCCACCAGCACGTCAAATTCCCCAAGACGAAGGTCACGGATAATTTCCACACGCTCAACAGTATCAATGTCTGAGTGTAAATAACGTACCTTAACATCATGTTCGTGAAGGTATTCGGTGAGATCTTCAGCCATTCGTTTGGTCAGTGTTGTAACCAGAACTCGTTCATCTTTAGCAGCGCGAATACGGATCTCAGACAATAGGTCGTCGACTTGGGTCGCTACTGGGCGAACTTCCAACTCAGGGTCAAGCAAGCCTGTTGGACGAACGACTTGATCCGCCACATCACCCGCCGATTTTTCTAGTTCGTAATTTCCGGGCGTAGCAGAGACGAAAATCGTTTGTGGCGCTAGTGCTTCAAACTCCTCAAACTTCAGTGGACGATTATCCAAAGCTGAAGGTAACCGGAAACCAAACTCCACCAGCGTTTCTTTACGCGAACGGTCACCTTTATACATGGCACCTATCTGCGGTACTGTCACGTGAGATTCATCGATGATCAACAAGCCATCATGAGGTAAGTAGTCAAACAGGGTTGGTGGCGGCTCACCTTCCGAGCGTCCACTGAGATAACGAGAATAGTTTTCGATACCGGAGCAAAAGCCCAACTCATTCATCATTTCGATATCGAATTGAGTGCGCTGGCTAATTCGCTGCTCTTCCAGTAGCTTGTTGTTATCTAGAAGCTGCTTTTTGCGCACTTCTAGTTCGACTTTAATATTTTCAATCGCTTCAAGAATGCGATCTCTTGGCGTGACATAGTGCGTCTTGGGATAGATGGTATAGCGCGGCAAGTCTCGTTGTTTGACCACGCCTGTCAATGGGTCGAACACACTGATGCAATCCACCTCATCGTCAAACATCTCAACGCGCACAGCGTCTTGGTCTGATTCGGCTGGGAAGATGTCAATCACTTCACCTCGAACACGGAATTGGCCACGCTCAAATGCAACGTCATTGCGCGAGTATTGGAGCTCCGCTAGGCGACGAAGCATATCACGCTGATCAATCACATCTCCACGTCGCAAATGAAGCATCATTTGTAAGTAGGATTCCGGATCACCCAAACCATAGATAGCTGAAACCGAAGCAACGATAATAGCGTCTTTCCGTTCCAATAAAGCTTTAGTGGCAGACAGTCGCATTTGCTCAATGTGGGCGTTAACCGAAGCGTCCTTTTCAATGAAAGTATCTGTTGTGGGAACGTATGCTTCAGGTTGGTAGTAATCATAGTAAGAAACAAAATACTCAACCGCATTATTAGGAAAGAATGACTTCATCTCACCATATAACTGAGCAGCAAGCGTTTTGTTTGGCGCAAGTAATATTGCAGGTCGTTGGGCTTGAGCAATCACATTCGCTAGTGTGAAGGTTTTACCTGAGCCTGTGACCCCCAACAATGTTTGATGTGCTAGCCCAGCATCGAGCCCCTCAAGCAACTGATTGATCGCTCCTGGTTGATCGCCCGACGGCTGATAATCGGAGACCAATTCATAGACTTTACTCATACCCTTCCTCAATTTTACTGCGCTAAGGCTGTATATATATACACCTTAGCTAATGAAATCTACGTCTATCGAGAATTTAACCATCATTGTTAATAAATTTTCTTGTTTGTCTAGAATGCTATAGCCATACAAAAGTGACTCTGATATAGTACTTCGCCCTAGTTGAAGAGCCACACACATTCTTCACATTATAGTTTCCACAACTTTTCCCCAAAAATTAGCTTAAAACTTTCTTATCCCCAAAAGATTGATTTTTATCCACTTTGAATACCTTTTGATTAACATCGATAAATCTCTGTTTTATTTGCTTATTTTACGCATAACTCCGACTAAAAATTCATTAAATAAAAACTTAGTTGCATATCAATTTTCTTTACCCAGATCTCATCAACATACTTATCCACAAATTTAGTGGATAACTAACCTCGAGCCTTTACTGGCAAGCCATACAGAAAAGTAAAGCCCTTAAATCAATATTTTTTGCTAAAAATGTATTTTTTTACTGTTGACAGTAGTTTGAGTGCTCGGTAAGATTCTTCCCGCTTTCAAGCAAAGCAATTCCTCCTTAGCTCAGTTGGTAGAGCGACGGACTGTTAATCCGCAGGTCGCTGGTTCGAGCCCAGCAGGAGGAGCCAGATTATAGAAAAGCCGTGTCGCAAGACACGGCTTTTTTTGTATCTTAATCGCCATGAAATCTAAGCCAATCTAGGCGTCATAAAATCACACCGAAATAAGTTCAAATTACAGAACTCATAACATTGTCATAGATAGTGTTCTCACAGTACCACACATTTAATTCTGTCTCTTTTCTAGCAAAAAACAATCATAACCAATTGAATCTATTATTAATGCAATTTAATCATTGAAAAAATGAAAAGCATTCATTTTACTCATGCCAAATAAATCCATACGATTAAAAGGGTTAAGAATGGTTCCGTCCTACTCGTCGCCTCCATTCTAATTATCAATAACTTAGGGATTTACTTATGACTATTCCGACAACTGACATGCTAGATGCATGGGCTGGATTTACTGCTGGTGAATGGCAAAACTCTGTCAACACTCGTGACTTCATCCAAAAAAACTATACACCCTATGAGGGAGACGAGTCTTTCTTAGCCGAGGTTAGCAAATCCACTTCAGCATTATGGAACCAAGTGCTTGAAGGCATAAAACAAGAAAGCCGCACACACGCCCCTATTGATTTTGACACAGACTTGCCCTCAACAATCACTTCCCACGATGCAGGCTACATCAACAAAGATCTGGAAAAGATCGTTGGCTTACAAACTGATCAACCGCTAAAACGTGCAATCATCGCCAATGGCGGGATTCGCATGGTAAAAAACTCGTGCGAAGTTTATGGCCGCGAATTGGATCCAACGGTTGAAAAAATCTTCACTGAATACCGTAAAACTCACAACAAAGCGTGTTTCGACCTTTACACCAAAGAAATTCTAGCCTGTCGTAAATCCGGCATCATCACGGGCCTTCCTGATGCTTATGGCCGTGGTCGTATCATTGGTGACTATCGCCGTCTCGCCCTATACGGTATCGACTTCTTAAAAGCAGACAAAAAAGAACAATACAATTCAACACAAACGTTCTTAGAACAAGGCAACGATCTTGAGAAAACACTTCGTCTTCGCGAAGAAATAGCCGATCAAGTTCAAGCGCTTGAAGACATTCGTCAAATGGGTCTGAAATACGGCATTGATATGTCGCTACCTGCAAAAACAGCACAAGAAGCGATCCAATTTACCTACTTTGGCTACCTAGCGGCGGTTAAATCGCAAAACGGCGCAGCAATGTCACTGGGCCGTACTTCGACTTTCCTAGACGTCTATCTAGAGCGCGATATCGCAAACGATTTGATTGATGAATCACAAGCGCAAGAAATGATTGACCACTTCATCATGAAGCTACGCATGGTTCGCTTCCTACGCACACCAGAATACGATTCATTGTTTTCTGGCGACCCAATCTGGGCAACCGAAGCCATGGCAGGTATGGGTGTTGATGGCCGTACACTAGTATCTAAAACGACATTCCGATACTTACATACGCTACATACTATGGGCCCTGCTCCTGAACCAAATATGACGATTCTTTGGTCAGAGCAATTGCCTGAAGCGTTCAAACAATATGCTGCAAAAGTGTCGATTGATACCTCTTCGGTTCAATACGAAAACGACGATCTAATGCGTCCTGATTTCGACAATGACGACTACGCGATTGCCTGTTGTGTGAGCCCGCAGGTTGTTGGTCAGCACATGCAATTCTTTGGTGCACGTGCCAACCTTGCAAAAGCACTGCTTTACACCATCAATGGTGGTATCGATGAAAAATCGAAAGCGCAAGTGGGTCCGGTAGTGGACAAAGTTCAAGATGAAATTCTCGACTTTGACGCTTTGATGCCTCGTTTCGACAATATGTTGGAGTGGCTAGCAACGCAATACGTCACAGCGTTGAACATCATCCATTATTCGCATGACCGTTACAGCTACGAAGCATCACTGATGGCATTGATGGATCGCGACGTGCACCGCACGATGGCGTGTGGTATTGCAGGTCTGTCTGTTGTTGCAGACTCTTTAGCAGCAATTAAATACGCAACCGTGAAACCCGTTCGTGATGAAGATGGCATCGCCGTTGATTTTAAAATCGAAGGTGATTATCCAAAATTTGGTAACAACGATGCCCGTGTTGATGACATCGCTTGTGATCTAGTTGAGCGCTTCATGAAGAAAATTCAGAAGATGCACACCTACCGCGAAGCAGTGCCAACTCAATCGATTTTAACAATCACATCTAACGTGGTTTACGGTAAAAAAACGGGTAATACACCAGATGGCCGTCGCGCAGGTATGCCTTTTGGACCGGGTGCAAACCCAATGCACGGTCGTGATGAAAAAGGGGCGGTTGCGTCTCTGGCATCGGTTTCTAAATTACCGTTCGCTTACGCTAAAGATGGTATTTCTTACACTTTCTCAATTGTGCCTAACGCATTGGGTAAAGATGACTTGAGTCAGAAGAAGAACCTAGCTGCGCTAATGGATGGTTACTTCCATCACGAAGCAAGCAACGAGGGCATTGCGATTGAAGGTGGTCAACACCTTAACGTCAACGTTCTAGACCGAGAGATGTTATTGGATGCGGTTGAACATCCAGAGAAATACCCTCAGTTGACGATTCGAGTGTCTGGTTATGCGGTACGTTTTAACTCTCTAACGACAGAGCAACAGCAAGACGTCATCACTCGTACCTTCACGAGTAAGATATAAACACAGTCCATCAAGCACTCAGAAAGTTTAAATAATTAGCTTGTAAATATACATTGCCCGCCTCTCTTTTCTACCTGGGAGAGGCGGGCTTTTTTTAAAATCACACATTAGATGAAAATTAATAGGTAGTATCCTCTCGCTAACAATACATTCAGCAAACGATTCAATTTCTTATTGATTCATCAAAATAGATCAAATAGACGACTATTTTTCCATCGTGTATGTAAAACCACATCGTTCACTGGTTGTTATTGGTGTCACAAAACACGATAATATCAAGATCGGATTTTAAGAACGTAATAACTATGACCGAATATGTTTTGTTGTTGGTCGGCACTGTGCTGGTGAACAACTTTGTACTGGTGAAGTTTTTGGGCCTATGTCCTTTCATGGGTGTGTCCAAAAAACTGGAAACAGCAATAGGTATGGGCTTAGCGACAACTTTTGTGCTAACACTCGCGTCAGTGTGTGCGTATTTAGTGGAAAGCTACATCCTTCGTCCACTAGGTATTGAGTACCTTCGAACCATGAGTTTTATTTTGGTGATAGCCGTTGTGGTGCAGTTCACCGAAATGGTTGTGCACAAAACCAGCCCGACGCTTTATCGCTTGCTTGGCATTTTCTTACCGCTGATCACAACAAACTGCGCAGTATTGGGCGTGGCACTTCTTAACATTAATGAAAACCATAACTTTATTGAATCGATCATCTACGGCTTCGGCGCCGCTGTTGGTTTCTCATTGGTGTTGATACTTTTTGCATCCATGCGAGAGCGCATAGCCGCCGCCGACGTTCCTGTACCTTTTAAAGGTGCATCAATAGCAATGATTACAGCAGGTTTAATGTCACTCGCCTTTATGGGCTTTACAGGTTTGGTGAAGTAAGCGATGAGTACGATTTTAATTGCGATTATCGCGTTAGCGGTTCTGGCTGCGATTTTCGGCGCGATACTTGGTTTTGCTTCTATTCGCTTTAAAGTTGAAGCGGACCCTATTGTGGATCAAATCGACGCCATTTTACCGCAAACTCAATGCGGTCAATGTGGCTACCCTGGTTGCCGCCCTTATGCTGAAGCAATTGCAAATGGCGACCACATAAACAAATGTCCCCCTGGTGGTCAGGCAACAATCGAAAAGCTCGCCGACTTAATGGGTGTTGAGCCAGAAGAATCTGCGCACGATCTCGACAGCAAAATTCCAACCGTTGCGTTTATTCATGAAGACATGTGTATTGGCTGCACTAAGTGTATTCAGGCGTGTCCGGTGGATGCAATTGTAGGCGGAACAAAGGCGGTCCATACCGTAATCAAAGATGAATGTACGGGCTGTGACTTGTGTGTTGCCCCATGTCCGACTGATTGTATTGAAATGATTCCTGTGGCAACGACCACAGAAAGCTGGAAGTGGCAACTTCACTCCATTCCGGTACTTAACATTACGGATGCTGCCGACAATGCAGCGAACGTGAAAGATTCAATTAAGTAAGGTTTCACATGTTGTCTTTGATTGAACAAATTCGTACAGGCGCGCTTTGGGATTTCCCAGGTGGTGTGCATCCGGCAGAAAATAAAAAGCAGTCCAACAAAACTGAACTCGCTCATGCGGCTATCCCGTCAGAAATTGTATTGCCGCTAAAACAGCACATTGGTAAAGCGGGTAACCTACTGGTTGCCGAAGGTGACTACGTATTAAAAGGTCAGCCATTAACGCAATCGGAGACCGGCTTTACGGTTCCAGTGCATGCTCCAACATCAGGTACGCTCACCGCGATTGAGCCACGAACTGTCGCGCACCCTTCTGGGTTAAGTGAGTTGTGCGCAGTCATCACGCCTGATGGGAAAGATGCATGGTGTGAAAGAAACCCCGTCGCAGATTACCAACAAGAAACCCCTGACGCACTGATTGATATTATTCGTCTCGCTGGTATTTCTGGTATGGGTGGCGCAGGCTTCCCTACTGCAAAAAAAATCCAATCAGGTTTTGCTCGTACCGAGATTCTTATCGTTAATGCAGCAGAGTGCGAGCCATACATCACGTCTGATGACAAGCTCATGCAAGAACATGCCGAAGAGCTTATTCAAGGTATCGAAATTGTCGAACATATCCTGACACCAAAGCTCACGATTATTGGCATTGAAGACAACAAGCCAGAAGCAATCAAAGCGCTAGAAGCTGCGGCTATAAACAAAGATATCGTTATTCGCGTTATCCCGACTAAATACCCTTCTGGCGGTGAAAAACAGCTGATCAAAATTTTAACCAATAAAGAAGTACCAAGTGGCGCGATTCCAGCCGATATTGGTATTTTGGTTCAGAATGTTGGTTCTCTTTACGCTATAAAACGCGCAGTCATCGACGGTGAACCGATGATAAAGCGCATCGTGACTCTCACTGGTAAAACCTTCAAACAACCACGCAACGTTTGGGCATTGTTAGGGACACCAGTACAAGCACTGTTGGATGAGTTTGGCTATAAAGCAGATAAGAAGTTACAGCGTTTAATTATGGGTGGGCCAATGATGGGCTTTACCCTTCCTCACTCCCAAGTGCCGATTACCAAGACAGCAAACTGTATCCTTGCTCCGACTCGTCGTGAGATCTCTCCGCACCAGTATGAGATGGAATGTATTCGCTGTAGCCAATGTGCAGAAGCGTGCCCTGCTTCGCTGCTGCCTCAACAACTGCAATGGCATGCAAAAGCTGAAGAGTATGACAAACTCGAAGAATTAAACTTAAAGGATTGTATCGAGTGCGGCGCTTGTGCGTTTGTATGTCCAAGTGAAATTCCGCTCGTACAGTACTACCGCCAAGCGAAAGCAGAAATTAGAACTAGAACACAAGAAGCGGAAGCTGCAGAGCGAGCAAAACTGCGTTTTGAAGAGAAAAAAGCGCGTATGGAACGCGAAAAAGCAGAACGTGAAAATCGCTTCAAGAAAGCTGCCGATCAGCGCCGTAAAGAGATGAAGTCTTCTGGCGGCGATGATGCGATAGCAGCAGCAATCGCACGAGTGAAAGCTCAAAAGACAGAAACCACAGAAAAAACAGAGCCAGCAGTAAAACCAGCCGTAGCGGCAGCCATTGCCAAAGCGAAGGCGAAACAAGCGGCAGCAGCTAAAGCAGGCTCTAGTGAACCTGATAACTCAGAAATGGCAAAACTGCGCGAAGAGCGCAAACGTCTTGCTCGCGAACGGAAAGCGCAAAAAGAACAAGGCGAAACGCCAGACAATAACGCTGATGATAAAAAGTCGGCAGTTGCGGCCGCCATCGCCCGAGCTAAAGCGAAAAAAGCACAACAAGAAGATTCAACTGAATCTGTAGAATCGGAAACGTCTGCACAGCAAGACAGCGATCCGAAGAAAGCCGCGGTTGCTGCTGCCATTGCACGTGCCAAAGCACGTAAAGCGAAGCAAGCAGACTCAACTGAAGCGGAAGAAGCTGACGCACCTGCTGAGCAAACCGACGATCCGAAAAAAGCCGCCGTGGCTGCTGCGATTGCACGTGCCAAAGCGCGAAAAGCGAAGCAAGCAGACTCAACTGAAGTGGAAGAAGCTGACGCACCTGCCGAGCAAACCGAAGATCCGAAAAAAGCCGCCGTGGCTGCTGCGATTGCACGTGCCAAAGCACGTAAAGCGAAGCAAGCAGACTCAACTGAAGCGGAAGAAGCTGAAGCACCTACTGAGCAAACCGACGATCCGAAAAAAGCCGCCGTGGCTGCTGCGATTGCACGTGCCAAAGCGCGAAAAGCGAAGCAAGCAGACTCAACTGAAGCGGAAGAAGCTGACGCACCTGCCGAGCAAACCGACGATCCGAAAAAAGCCGCAGTTGCCGCTGCCATTGCACGTGCCAAAGCGCGCAAAGCGAAGCAAGCAGACTCAGCTGAAGCGGAAGAAGCTGAAGCACCTGCCGAGCAAACCGAAGATCCGAAAAAAGCCGCCGTGGCAGCTGCCATTGCACGTGCCAAAGCACGTAAAGCGAAGCAAGAAACGCAAACTGAGCCTGTTGAAGACGCAACTTCTGAAGAACCAGAAGTGGATCCGAAGAAAGCCGCGGTTGCCGCAGCAATTGCGCGCGCGAAGGCACGCAAAGCGCAACAAGAAGCTAATAAAAATAATACTGAGGAGAACGAGTAGTGTCGTTTTTTATTGCCAGTTCACCGCATACCCACAGTCGTCGTAATACGCCAGACTTAATGAAATGGGTGGCACTTTGCGCACTTCCAGGTTTAGTAGCTCAAACCTACTTCTTTGGCTGGGGTACGCTGATTCAGCTGATTTTTGCCATTGCAGTCGCTGTATCCCTTGAAGCCTTAGTCATGATCTGTCGTAAACGCTCACCAATGAGAGCGCTACGTGATAACAGTGCAATAGTTACCGCTTGGTTGTTAGCCGTTGCTATACCACCATGGTCTCCGTGGTGGATTATGGTGATCGGGCTTATTTTTGCGATAGTAATCGCTAAACACCTCTATGGTGGCCTTGGACAAAACTTATTCAACCCTGCAATGGTCGCTTATGTGGTCTTGTTGATCTCTTTCCCAGTACAAATGACGAGTTGGAGTGCACCGACATCACTCATACCTGATCATGTAAATTTTGCAGATACACTCTCTTTAATTTTTACGGGCTATGATTACGACGGCTTATCACTTCAGCAAGTTCGCTCAGGTGTTGACGGTGTGACAATGGCGACACCACTTGATGCATTTAAGACTGGCATTCTTACAGGTGCCACTCCAAGCGAAGTAATGTCGCAGCCGATATTTGATGGCTTAGGTGGTATTGGTTGGCAATGGGTAAACCTTGCTTACCTTCTTGGCGGCATAGTCATGATCAAAAAGCGTATCATCCAATGGTATATTCCAGCAGGTTTCCTTGCGAGTCTGACTCTGTTTAGCCTAGTGTTCACGTTGCTGACGCCAGGGGAAACTGCGTCGCCAATTTTACACTTGTTATCTGGTGCAACCATGCTTGGCGCATTCTTTATTGCAACCGATCCCGTTTCGGCGTCTACCACCGTCAAAGGACGTTTAATCTTCGGTGCGCTTATTGGTGCTTTGGTTTTTATCATTCGCAGTTGGGGCGGTTTCCCAGATGGTGTTGCATTTGCAGTGTTGCTTGCAAATATGTGTGTGCCACTGATCGATTACTACACCAAACCTAGAACTTACGGTCACTGAGGTAAACATGTTAACCGCTATTAGAAAAAATGGTCTGACACTCGCGATATTTGCATGTGCAACAACCGGATTAGTCGCCCTTACTCAGTACCTAACAAAAGACCAAATCAAGGTACAAGAGCAAAAACAATTACTTTCTGTTTTGAATCAAGTCATTCCAGAAAACATGCATGACAACGCACTCACGCAAGCTTGTACAATGGTCACGTCTCCAGATCTGGGGACATTACGTGCGATGCCAGCCTACCTCGCCACGAAGAATGGTGAACCAACAGCAATCGCAATAGAATCTATCGCGCCAGATGGCTACAATGGTGAGATAAAAGTGATTACTGGGATTGATAATCAGGGCAATATTTTGGGGACACGCGTCCTAAACCACCAAGAAACCCCTGGTCTGGGCGATAAAATCGATCTTCGTGTCACCGACTGGATCCTGAGCTTTACAGGAAAACAAGTCACGGAAAACAATTGGAATTCGTGGAAAGTTCGTAAAGATGGCGGCGATTTCGATCAATTTACTGGTGCAACGATCACGCCAAGAGCCGTCGTAAAAGTGGTGCGAAATACCGTTAACTACGTAAACCAATCTCGTGAAGACATTCTTAGCCAGCCGTTAGGCTGTGAAGGAGAGCAGTAATGAATGAGAATAAATTACTGATGAAAAACGGTATGTGGAGTAATAACCCCGCTCTCGTACAACTGCTGGGCTTATGTCCACTGCTAGCGGTTTCTTCCACGATAACCAATGCATTAGGTCTTGGTATTGCAACCTTACTCGTGCTAGTTGGATCCAACGTAACAGTTTCTCTTATCCGTAACTATGTGCCAAAAGAGATCCGTATACCTGTATTCGTTATGATCATTGCCTCACTCGTTACCTGCGTTCAGTTGTTAATGAATGCCTATGCGTACGGTTTGTACCTGTCTCTAGGTATCTTTATTCCTCTGATTGTAACGAACTGCATTATTATTGGCCGAGCAGAAGCTTACGCGTCAAAAAATGATGTTGCACCCGCTGCGCTAGATGGTTTGTGGATGGGCCTTGGTATGACGAGCGTCTTGGTTGTTTTAGGTGCCATGCGCGAATTAATTGGTAATGGCACACTATTCGACGGAGCAGACCTTCTCCTAGGAGACTGGGCTTCAGCTCTACGGATTCAAGTTTTCCAATTTGACAATAGCTTCCTGTTAGCGCTTCTCCCACCTGGTGCATTTATCGGTGTTGGGCTGTTGATAGCGCTCAAAAATGTCATAGATAATTCAATTCAGGCACGTCAACCAAAAGAAGAAAAACCAACCATAGAACGTGCTCGCGTCACTAACGCATAACAAGATAAGGCTCTGTCATAGGAGCCTTTTTCATAAACCGCAGAGACGGTATTGGAAGTCAGCAATGAACAAAATAAAAAGAATCGAAATTCTTGAGCGATTACGAGAAAACAATCCGAATCCTCAAACTGAGCTTAACTGGAGCTCCCCTTTTGAGCTGCTAATCGCTGTATTACTATCAGCTCAAGCAACCGATGTAAGCGTCAATAAAGCCACCGACAAGCTTTTCCCTGTAGCGAATACACCTCAAAGCATTCTTGATTTGGGAGTCGATGGCTTAAAAGAATACATAAAGACCATCGGTTTGTTTAACTCAAAGGCAGAAAACACAATCAAGACTTGTAAGATCTTGTTGGAAAAACACAATGGTGAAGTTCCTGAAGATCGTGCAGCGTTAGAAGCGCTACCAGGCGTAGGTCGCAAGACCGCAAACGTCGTGCTCAACACCGCTTTTGGTTGGCCAACTATTGCCGTCGATACGCACATTTATCGCGTGTCGAATCGCACTAAATTTGCGATGGGAAAAACGGTTGATGATGTCGAGCAGAAGCTATTAAAAGTTGTGCCAAAAGAGTTCAAACTCGATGTGCACCACTGGCTCATTCTTCATGGTCGTTATACGTGCGTAGCAAGAAAGCCTCGCTGCGGTAGCTGCATTATCGAAGATTTGTGCGAATATAAAGAGAAAGTATACCCAGATAGCTAACGCTATTTGTAAATCAAAGCTAGGAGCAAAAAATGTCAAACGGTCGAATTCTCCACACTATGCTTCGCGTAGGTGATCTAGACAAATCCATCAAGTTTTACACTGAAGTTATGGGCATGCAGCTGCTTCGTACTAACGAAAATAAAGAGTACGAATACACGCTAGCGTTTCTTGGTTATGGTGACGAATCCCAAGGTGCAGTGATCGAACTGACTTACAACTGGGGTAAAACTGAGTATGACTTAGGTACCGCTTTTGGTCATATCGCCATTGGTGTTGATGATATCTACACAACTTGCGACGCTATCAAAGCGGCGGGCGGTAATGTGACGCGTGAGCCAGGTCCAGTAAAAGGCGGAAGCACGCACATTGCATTCGTAAAAGACCCAGATGGTTATATGATTGAGCTTATTCAAAACAAGCAAGCTTCATCAGGTCTTGAAGGCTAAGCGGCACTTCTAATAATCACTTGTACTGCAAGTTGAACTCCGATTACAGGCAGGTCTGCGATCTGCCTGTCCTTTTATAAACAAAACCCTTTACTTGATAATAGTTATCGTTTAGATTTATCCGCAACTTCGATATGCGGGATTACGATAATGATCAGTGAATGGGAAAAACACACACTTCTAGCCGATACGGCACTTCAACTAGATGACCCTGTTCGCAGCATTCTTCATTACCAGCAAGCCCTAAGCCTGAGTGAAGATATCAGCGAATGTGTGGAAATTGAGGCGGACGAGCGATTATTAATTTCTGTGATTTCTTGTCATAACTTAGCTCAGTTCTGGCGTTGGGCTGGAGATACTGACTATGAACTCAAATACCTTCAACTGGCCTCTGAGAAGGTCTTAACACTTATCCCACAATGCCCAAATAAAGAGTGTGCAAGCTTTATCGACTCGATAGGATGCTGTACTAAGGCGTTGATAGACTTTATGAAGCGTCACCCTAATCCAGCTATTGCCAAACAGGTTGAAAAAATAGATACCGCAACCAATTGCGAAGTCATTGCCAAATTCCGCTTAAACTAACATTCAAATTATACAGCAGGAATCACCGAAAGGTGCTTGGCAAAATACCACTAAAATATTATGAACAACGTCAATAAATCAAAAACGCCGAAGCTTTCAGCTTCGGCGTTTTTATATGCATCACACTTGGGTTCGCCCTAGAGATATCACGACTCGGCGGTTTTTGTCTTTTCCTATTGGCGAACCGTTATCTGCAATAGGACGACGCTTGCCGTACCCTTGCACTTGAATTCGATCTTCCGGTAGCCCTAGAGACTGAAAATAATCACGAAGTGACTCTGCACGTCGCTCTGATAAACTTTGACTCGCACTTTTACCATCGGTTGAATCTGTGTACGTCGCCACCAGCACGAGATCGATATCTTGATTATGTCGGATATAATCTGCAATTTGTGATAAACGCTTTTTAGAAGCCTTGGTTAACTGATCACCTTGTCTTTCGTAGTGCAAAATCGTAAAAGCAATGTCCTCAAAACTATATTTCAATAAGTTGGAAATACAGTCGCTAAACGCGTTGTACTTGTTTTGAAATAGTACTGATGACAATGCGACTTCAATTCTCTGATCTCGGCTCTGCCAATCTTGGTAACTAAAAGTCGGATAACGGCCTTTTTCCAGCTCAGACAAAATGCCCCATGCTGTTTGCCCTCCGACATAACCATCAAACTGTTTAAAAAACTTTAGGTTTGTAATTCGATCGGCGTGTTCACCTGGCCGCCAAGGTGGCGGCATAGAAATGAGACTGACGTTACGTGTTTCTCCCATCGGACGACGCATTTTTAACTCAAAGTCTAAATTGATTTTTTTATTCGCACGAGATGAAAATACCGCATCTCCAAAGCTTGGAATGGGGTGTACAAGCTGACATTCTAATGGTGTATTGACCACCATTTCCCATTGAGATTGCTGTGGAGTTGCAGCATAACGTTTGCCCATCAAAGCGAAGCTGCTTGTGCTAAACAACGAAAATACAACACCACTGGTAATCAGCCATTTCTTCATCTAATACTGTCTCTTAAACGGCAGTCTGTTGCCGTCAATTTGCATCAATAAAATTACTTCAACCGGCATGCAAAAATCTCGCCAATATAGGGTTATCTGTCACACTGCCATTAATGTGAGCCACCGTGTTCCAATCACCTTAACCGCCACTTAGCGTTTTACTTCCTCATGTTGTATCGGTTTACATGATGCAAAGTATGGCGAATAAACGTCTACATAATATGCAATACAAACTTATTGATTGGATGCAAAATAGAATTCCGGTTTTCTCTTAAATTGCGGTTTTTCTCATCGGTATAATCTGCAATAATGCAGCCTTCGTCACACAAAAATAAGCCAACATGACACTAGAAAATGAAGCTCTAACCTTGAAAAAACGCTTTCGTGGTTATTTCCCTGTGGTAGTAGACGTTGAGACCGCTGGTTTCAATGCTCAAACTGATGCACTTTTAGAAATCTGTGCCGTTACGTTGAAAATGGACGAACATGGCGTGTTGCATCCGGCCTCCACCATTCATTTTCATGTGGAGCCATTTGAAGGCGCTAACTTAGAAAAAGAAGCGCTTGAATTCAATGGTATTCGTGACCCTTTCAGCCCTCTTCGTGGTGCTGTTTCTGAGCAAGAGGCGCTAAAGGAAATTTATAAGCTTATTCGCAAAGAACAAAAAGCCGCAGATTGCTCACGTGCAATTATGGTTGCTCATAACGCAGCATTCGACTTGGGTTTTGTAAATGCAGCAAATGAACGCTGTAAACTAAAAAGAGTCCCTTTTCATCCCTTTGCTACTTTTGATACGGCTACATTAAGTGGCCTTGCTTATGGCCAAACAGTTCTCGCTAAAGCATGCAAAACAGCCGGGATGGAATTTGATAACCGTGAAGCACACTCTGCGCTTTACGATACACAAAAAACAGCAGAATTATTCTGCGGTATTGTCAACAAATGGAAGGCCCTCGGCGGTTGGCCGCTTGTCGACGAAGAATAATAAGTAAACACAACATATTAGGAAAAGTATGAATCCTGTCGTTATATCAGTGTGCGTCATGCTCGTGTTAGCATTGATGCGCGTAAACGTGGTGGTTGCCCTCACGTTTAGTGCCATCGTAGGCGGCCTAGTCGCAGGCATGAGCCTTGGGGATACGGTTGCCGCATTTGAAAGTGGTCTAGGTGGCGGTGCAACTATCGCGCTAAGCTACGCCATGTTAGGTACTTTCGCTGTTGCCATCTCGAAATCAGGCATCACGGATCTACTGGCCAAAAGTGTTATCAAGCGCTTAAATGGTAAAGAAAACTCCGCTTCCACTACTGGCTTAAAGTACGCCGTGTTGGTGGCGTTAGTGCTTGTCACGATGTCATCTCAGAACGTAATTCCGGTCCATATCGCCTTTATTCCAATTTTGATTCCACCTCTTTTGGGCGTATTCGCGAAACTTAAGCTCGACCGACGTTTGGTCGCGTGTGTTCTTACCTTCGGTTTGATCACACCTTACATGATCTTACCTGTTGGTTTCGGCGGTATTTTCTTAAACAACATTCTATTAAAGAACCTACATGACAACGGTTTGGAAAACGTGGTTGCAGGCCAAGTCCCAACCGCCATGTTACTGCCAGGTGCAGGCATGCTGTTTGGTCTATTACTGGCTATCTTTGTTAGCTATCGTAAACCGCGTGTCTACAAAGAAACTGAGTTGACTGTCGTTGACGAAACCGATCATGTCATCAATAAAAAGCACATCTTAGTTGCGGCACTTGGTATTGTCGCTGCATTGGGTGTTCAGCTTTACACGGGTTCAATGATTATCGGTGCTCTAGCTGGCTTTATGGTGTTTACTTTCGGCGGCGTTATTGCATGGAAAGAGACGCACGACGTGTTCACTAAAGGTGTACACATGATGGCAATGATTGGCTTCATCATGATTGCAGCGGCAGGTTTTGCAGCAGTAATGAAGCAAACTGGCGGTGTTGAAACACTAGTACAATCGCTATCAACCAGCATCGGTGACAATAAGCCTTTAGCTGCACTACTGATGCTGATCGTTGGTCTGTTGGTAACAATGGGCATTGGTTCATCGTTCTCTACGATTCCAATCCTTGCAACTATCTATGTGCCTCTTGCGCTAGCATTCGGCTTCTCGCCGATGGCAACGATTGCACTGGTAGGTACTGCGGCTGCGTTAGGTGATGCAGGCTCTCCAGCTTCTGACTCTACATTAGGCCCTACATCTGGTCTAAATGCCGACGGTCAACATGAGCACATTTGGGAAACAGTCGTTCCAACCTTTATCCATTACAATATCCCTCTAATCATCTTTGGTTGGATTGCAGCAATGGTGCTTTAATACTATCGTTTGGATGGATATACATTTAGTTACGAAAAAGCCGCTCAATGAGCGGCTTTTTGTTATTCATAACTGTGGTTATTGCGCTGGCATATTGTCAATAATACGCTCACGAATCAGCTTCAAGGTTGGTTCTGTCGACAGGTAATCGATGGCAATCGGAAAATAAGCGTCGTTAATTTTAAGAACCAAGCTAGGGTAAGAGTTCACACCTAGGCTCTTTGCAAGGCTCAATTGATCTTCGAACACACCCTCTAAGAAAGAGCCATCCATGTCATTCTTGAATTGCTGAACATTCAAGCCAATTTCTCTCGCTAGTTGCAAGTGAGTGGCTTCTTCATGAGGAGGCATCGCACGTAAGTAATACGCATGCTGAATCGCTTCTAGCATCTGCTCATAAGAGTCTTGAAAGCCCGCTGCAATAACCGCACGACAAGATTGGTAAGTGCTTCTAACTGGCGTACAAAGCTTCCAGAAATCGTAGTTAAACTTAGTGCCTAACTGGCGCTCAATCTGCTTCCAAATACCTTCGAGTTTTTGTTGCATCTCGGGCGGCATCGGTAAATTAGTATCTGGCGCAAGACCACCAACCACATACTCAAATTGAATCACACCTGGCAGTTGCTGTTTTAGTTTATCCAGCGTTGGTTTGTAACCCCAACACCAACTGCACATTGGGTCATGCACGTAGTAAAGCTTTATATCCACTTTAATAATTAAACCTTTAAAATCATTTCAAAATCTCGGAGTAATTATACAGTCTCATAAGTTGAAAAACTGCTTTATCTTAATAATTCGCTCTAAAGCCAGTCTATACGAGGCGTGTTAAGTTTCATTGTAGATCTTAGGTTAGATAAACAAGTCTGTCAGCTGAGAACTCTAGCCCACCTAGCTCATTTTGTTCGCACAAACTCTTAAAATGTTCAGTACAATACAGAAAGCTCGCTCCTAGCATCTTTGACTTGAAAACAACCTTTTCTGCAACGTCGCTTTCATTAAATACTAACACCTCTACACCTGCTAAGCTGCCATATTCAATTTTTTGGACGCACTTATCTTCATCTTCTTGCCCAAACTCCAACGGTGTATACAGGTACCATTCCTCTCCTTTATAACGAATCGATAAGAACTCGCCTACTTTGCTCAATGGCTCTTTTAAAGATGCATAAGCTTTAGGGGAAAGCACTAAGAAAACCCGTAACCATAAACTGATATCAGGAAGTAATGAGTCTTTCTTGAGAACATCTTCAAACTCAATATCTACTTCACCCCATATACTTTTGAAAGAAAAGTTTTCTAATGGCTGCACAACGATTTTTTCTATTAAATCAATGTCACCTAACTGCCTAGCTACAGAACTAGGCGTAGTGCTCACGATTTTATATTCATTGTGACAGTCGAAAATTTTATAAACCGTCATTAATCTATCAACTCCTCATGTTTTACTACCAGGAGCCACCTATGGGTAAGTTACTTTTCAAATCATTCTTCATGAAGGAAACAGGCCTAAAAAAGCTGCGTTTTAGAGGAGAAAGCTAATTTTCTCGTCGACCATTACAGTGCTTCCAAACCCCAGTATCAGAGAAATAGTATTTTCATATTAATAAAAATCACTAATTAAATGGATCTGTCAAATTAGAAGAAAACATGATGCCATTGAGCTGATTTTGTTCACACAAAGCCTTAAACTTATCTGTACAGTACAAGGTGCCCGCTCCTTCTAGCCGAGACTTGAAAACCATTTTGTCTTTAACATCATCGTCAATAAAAACAAGGGTATCTAACCCATCTCGGCTCCCATATGCGATTTTTTCTACGCACTTTCTCTTGTTTTCTTGTCCAAAAGTCAGTGATGCATATAAATACCATTGCCCACCTTGGTAGTTAGCAGGTAAAAACTCTCCGTGTTCAGTTAGATAAGCATTCAATATTTCATATGCCCTCGGAGATAAAACAAGATATGTTCGCGCCCACAAACTAATATCAGGCAATAGAGAATTGTACTTAAATACATCTTGAAACTTTACCTCCACAGGCTTCCAAATATCTTGCAGAGATTGATTTTTAATTGCCTGTAACAAGATCCTCTCAAAATAGTCGAAGTCACCTAACTGGCTAGCGATTTCATCGGGACCAGAGCAGATCGTTTGAAATTCTCTTAAATTATCTATTATCTTGTAAACTGTCATAATCCTTCCAAAACTTGATTTTTAGCGTCCAATGCCGATTTATGATGGGGCTTACTCTTCGAGTGCATTTTGTACCGAAATAAGTTGGCCTCAAAATTCTGGGGGACTTAAATTGCCTTTAGTGTAATTCCTTAACCAAATACCATTTGTAGCAACTCCCTTGTCAAGACCTGTAAGCAATGATGTTTGAAAACGACTTTACGAAATAGATGGCGGCATACATCGTAATTACGCGCCAAAATGCATTAAAATGCATATTGAAGTTTTTGTATACACTAGGCGGACTTTACATGGCTTCGCGAGGTTTACGAGATAGGCAGTCAGAACAAAGCTTTATGTTCATTCCACTAACCTAAAAAGAAAAAGGAGCCAGTACGGCTCCTTCGTATTCTATCGCTAAATGTGAGTATTTACGAATTACTCAGCTTGATCTTCAGCGCGCGCTGCTGCTTCTTTGATTAGAGGCTGCAGTTCACCTTTTTGGAACATTTCTAGAATAATGTCACAACCGCCGATAAGCTCGCCTTCAACCCATAGTTGAGGGAAAGTTGGCCATTGCGCGTACTTTGGTAACTCAGCACGGATATCTGGGTTTTGCAGAATGTCTACGTAAGCGAACTTCTCACCACATGCCATTAGTGCCTGTGACGCTTGAGAAGAGAAACCACAGCTAGGTAGTTTCGGTGATCCTTTCATGTACAGCAGGATTGAGTTTTCAGAGATCTGCTGTTTGATTTTGTCGATAGTTTCCATCGCTTCCTCATTCATGGGTTTGAACTTTATTTATTTGCCACATTCTACTCAATAACGACAGAATAAAAACCATATAATTAATAAGGCTTAATTTTAGGTTGCTCATTGGCGAGCAATGCAGCACTTCACCACTGCTAACCTCTTAAAATATTTTCATATCGGGGTTTTAATAAAGTAAAAACTTGCTAAAATACTTAGCAAGTCAGCCTTAAAGGCGACATAGCTATAAAAAACACTGGAAGCAATCGAAAGGTCATCCTTTCAAATCAATGGAGAATCGAGTAATGGCATTTGAACTACCAGCTCTTCCTTACGCGAAAGACGCACTAGAACCACACATCTCAGCAGAGACTCTAGACTACCACCACGGTAAGCACCACAACACTTACGTTGTTAAGCTTAACGGTCTTATCCCTGGTACTGAGTTCGAAGGCAAAACTCTAGAAGAGATCATCAAGACTTCTACTGGTGGCGTATTCAACAACGCAGCGCAAATCTGGAACCACACGTTCTACTGGCACTGTCTTGCTCCAAATGCGGGCGGCGAGCCAACTGGCGCAGTTGCAGACGCTATCAACGCAGCATTCGGTTCTTTTGAAGAATTCAAAGCGAAGTTTACTGACTCAGCAATCAACAACTTCGGTTCTTCATGGACTTGGCTTGTTAAGAAAGCTGACGGCTCTCTAGAGATCGTTAACACTTCTAACGCTGCTACTCCTCTAACAGAAGAAGGTACAACACCACTTCTAACTGTTGACCTATGGGAACACGCGTACTACATCGATTACCGCAACGTACGTCCTGATTACATGAACGGCTTCTGGGCTCTAGTAAACTGGGATTTCGTAGCTGAGAACCTAGCGAAGTAATATACTTCCCCCTAAGTTCAATTTAGTCTTATTCAAAAGCTCGCTATTTAGCGGGCTTTTTTGTTTCGCCTTCCCTAGCACCTTTAAATAATTCCCTCTTTTACTAAAGTTCTTCTTATCCACGCCGTTAAAAGAGCATCGAGCGAGGAACATCATGCAAATTCATACGTTAGACAAAGCTGCAATTATCAACGAACTTCAGTTCGGTAATGGTATTAACCATGCCGTACACGAAGGTCGTCGTGCGGATTTCTCGCTGATTCTGTCTATGTTCTCTAATGATGTTCGCGATGTGGTCCCGGTTGAAGAGGTCCAGGAAGTCATCACCAGTGACAGTATTCTTCGCCAACAATTGGGTTTATCACAACCTCAAGCTCTTCGTTCTGATAGCAGCAGCTATGAACTCGCAGCTGAACAAGCGAAACAGTTTCACGATGCAGGATTGCCTTCCGCAAAGCTGAGCCATTACCTAAAACCAGATGCGCTGACTTACCTGCCTGAAGACACATTCAACCTACCAGAGGAGGTTTATCACAACCTATCTGGTCATGAGCGACGCAGATTGGGCGAACGCAACAAACAACTCATCCCAGATGCTGGGCTATATAATCAGCTAGTGACGGCTCAACGTCAGCATCAAATTCAAGCTAAAGCATAGAGATCTGCTTTTTATACAATAGCTTGCAATACCTACACGTCAGAAATGTGACGTCTTACAAATTACCGCACAATAGTCCTCACTCGAAAGCGTTAGTTTGAAGCCTTTCACACTGAACCCAACGAATTTCAACCATGCTATTAGCACAAACCACTGGTGTATTGTTTTTCACATATGGATACAGTGAAGGTGCTATGGATATTAAAGAATCAATTATTCTCGTCACGTCTGCAGGCTCGGTTATAGGAAGAACCTGCGCAAATCACTTTGCTCACCTTGGAGCAACGTTGATTCTTTGTGACCAAAATTCTAGCGCTTTGAGAGCGAGCTATGAGCAAATCAGCGCTTTCACTGACAAAGTGTATGCGATGAATGTGTGTAGTGATAACACAACGTCCATTAACTTATTGTTTGACCAGATAGAATCACAGCTACGTGCGACACCAGATGTGATTGTTAATTGCTGGACCAGCTCTCCTATGCCTGGTTTAATGGCGCCAGAACCAATGAGTACTTACATTGATCACTTGTCGTCTGCGGCACGCTTCCTTTATACCTACGGCCAAGTAGGAGCAGAGCGCTTTCGAGCCAGAAACAAGAAAGGCGTCATTGTTAACGTCATTTCTCATGACAACCATGAAGACTTTACGGGAGTTGAAAGCATGGCGGCGTTGGTGTCAGGTTTTACTCACAGCTGGGCAAAAGAACTCACACCATTCAACATTCGAGTGGGCGGCGTTATTCCCTCGGTAAATCATACAAAAGAAGAGCTCAACGAGAGGCACTGGGCTGAGATCCAAGACGAACTAGTCCGCAACACAGCATACATCGTCGCGAATGAATACTTCAGTGGCCGAGTAGTTGCGACCGAAGTGTAAGCATACACAGCAACTCTGTTTTCCCAAGCCAGATGTAACTCCTGCACCAAAATAAAAAAAGCCCCAGTCATTTGACTGGGGCTTTAACCTTTTCCCGATTAAGGTTCCGTGCTAGCGAAAACCTTGCTCACTCGATTTTTTAATTACGCGTCAGCTTTTTCTTTCTTTGCTTTAGGTGCTGCTTTTGCTGCTTCTTGGTCTGCTTTCTTCTTGATAACAGTTGTACCTTCGAAAGTTTCGCCTTCAACAAATGCTTTACCGTAGTAAGAAGCCATCAATACATCTTTAAGTTCGCTGATTAGAGGGTAACGTGGGTTCGCACCAGTACATTGGTCATCGAACGCTTCTACCGCTAGCTCATCCAGTTTCGCTACGAAATCTGATTCAGCAACACCTGCCGCTTGGATAGACATTGGGATGTCTAGGTTAACTTTTAGTTCATCCAACCATGCTAGTAGACGTTCTATCTTCTGAGCAGTACGGTCACCTTCTTGGCTTAGGCCTAGGTGGTCAGCAACTTCAGCGTAACGACGACGTGCTTGTGGACGGTCGTATTGAGAGAACGCAGTTTGTTTAGTTGGATTGTCGTTCGCGTTGTAACGTACCACGTTAGAGATAAGTAGTGCGTTAGCTAGGCCGTGTGGCAAGTGGAACTCAGCACCCAGTTTGTGAGCCATTGAGTGACAAACACCTAGGAATGCGTTCGCAAATGCAACACCAGCGATAGTAGCTGCGTTGTGTACTTTCTCACGAGCGATTGGGTCATTTGCACCGTTCGCATAGCTTGATGGTAGGTACTCTTTTAGCATCTTAAGTGCTTGAAGAGCTTGGCCATCTGAGTATTCGTTAGCAAGAACTGATACGTAAGCTTCTAGAGCGTGAGTTACTGCATCGTAACCACCAAATGCTGTTAGAGACTTAGGCATGTTCATTACTAGGTTCGCATCAACGATTGCCATGTTTGGCGTGATTTCGTAGTCAGCTAGTGGGTATTTAGCACCAGTCTTGTCGTCAGTAACAACCGCGAATGGAGTAACTTCTGAGCCAGTACCTGAAGTTGTAGTGATACATACAAGCTCAGCTTTTTTACCCATTTTAGGGAACTTGTAGATACGTTTACGGATGTCCATAAAGCGCATTGCTAGTTCTTCAAAGTGAGTTTCTGGGTGTTCGTACATTACCCACATGATTTTCGCTGCATCCATTGGTGAACCACCGCCTAGCGCTAGGATAACGTCAGGTTGGTAGCTAGCCATTTGAGCCGCACCTTTTTCTACTACAGACAGTGTTGGGTCAGCTTCAACATCGAAGAATGTTTGAACTTCCATACCTTGAGCTTTTAGTAGGCTTACTACGTCATCTGCGTAACCGTTGTTGAATAGGAAACGGTCAGTTACTAGGAATGCACGTTTCTTACCTTCTAGGTCGCCCAGTGCGATTGGAAGGCTACCACGACGGAAGTAGATTGACTTAGGTAGTTTATGCCACAACATGTTTTCAGCTCGCTTCGCTACAGTTTTCTTGTTGATTAGGTGTTTAGGACCTACGTTCTCAGAGATAGAGTTACCACCCCAAGAACCACAACCTAGCGTTAGAGATGGCGCAACGTTGAAGTTGTACAAGTCACCGATACCGCCGTGAGTAGTCGGGATGTTGATTAGGATACGAGCTGTCTTCATCTTGTCACCGAAGTAACGGATACGATCAGCGTTAGTATCTTGGTTAGTGTAAAGACCAGATGTGTGGCCGATACCACCAATCTCAACCATAGTTACCGCTTGAGCAACCGCGTCTTCGAAGTTGTCAGCACGGAATAGACCTAGAGTTGGAGATAGCTTCTCGTGAGCGAATGCGTCATCGTGAGATACTTTACCCAGACCTTCACCAACAAGAACTTTAGTGTCTGCTGGAACTTTAACGCCTGCCATTTCAGCGATTGCTGCTGCTGGCTGACCTACGATTTTCGCGTTTAGCGCGCCATCGATAAGAAGAACTTTACGAACTTTATCAGCTTCTGCTTTGCTTAGGACATACGCTTTGTGAGAAGCAAAACGCTCTTTCACTTCGTCGTATACTTCATCAACTACGATTGCAGCTTGCTCAGAAGCACATACTACACCGTTGTCGAAAGTCTTAGACATAAGGATAGAAGCAACAGCACGTTTGATGTCTGCTGTTTCATCGATAACAACAGGAACGTTACCTGCACCTACACCGATTGCTGGCTTACCAGAAGAGTAAGCGGCTTTAACCATGCCTGGACCACCAGTTGCAAGGATAAGAGCGATGTCATCGTGTTTCATTAGAGCGTTTGAAAGCTCAACAGAAGGCTGGTCGATCCAACCGATGATGTCTTTTGGTGCGCCTGCTGCTACTGCTGCATCTAGAACGAGTTTAGCTGCATCGTTAGTTGAGTTTTTCGCACGTGGGTGTGGTGAGAAGATGATACCGTTACGAGTCTTCAAAGAGATTAGAGATTTGAAGATCGCTGTAGAAGTTGGGTTAGTCGTTGGTACGATACCGCAGATGATGCCTACAGGCTCAGCGATAGTCATAGTACCTAGGTTGTCATCCTCTTCTAAGATGCCACACGTTTGTTCGTCTTTGTATTTGTTGTAGATAAACTCAGAAGCAAAGTGGTTCTTGATTACTTTATCTTCAACAATACCCATACCAGATTCTTCTACCGCTTGTTGAGCTAGCGGGATACGGGCCTGGTTAGCTGCAAGCGATGCTGCACGAAAGATTTTATCTACTTGCTCTTGAGAGTAAGTAGCGAACTCTTCTTGCGCTTTCTTAACGCGAGCAACCATTGCATCTAGTTCAGCCATATTAGTTACAGGCATAGGGAATCTCCTAAAATTAACAAATATTAAAAACTTTTTACTAAGGCTATTACTTATCGTTTTTACTGTTTATCAGTCACTTAGAAAACAAACGTCTTAGTAAATTGCTTTCAGGACTGAGTATAATATTTCAGAGTGTGAAAAAAATTGACTTGGATCAGTTCTCACCACCTAAATACTACCAAAGTGGTGCCTCATCACACCAAAATGACATAAATCACTGATAAACAAATAAATTAACTTTCATTTTTTATTGAGTAAAAAAGAAGCAAATGGACAAATAAATAAAAGAAACTACAACAACCTGTAAAAAAGTTTCATTTTTGACCAACAAAATTACATGTAGGCCCAATTCTTTGTGCTACTGAGAGTATATCGAACCGAATACATCTCTCTACAAACCACCTTGGTTTTTATCAAAAATGTGCGAATGTTAACGTTTATGTAAAACAGTGCAATTTATCAGCAACTTTATACGTAACATTTCCTTTCCAGATTAGATACAGTTTATTAAAGAATTAGTTTTTCTCACTTAAATGGCAGGGAATGCGTTAGTTTTTTTCATTTCTTACAACCTAACTTTTGCCTTACATTACGCCCAAATTACCCCTTCTCCTTTTCACTAATGTGAACTTTGATGAGTACGCAACATGCAAACTTTTGAACTTGCTATCTTCTTGCAGTTTTTTCTCGGTTTGGTCGCCGCAGTAAACCCTGTTGGTATCATGCCTGTGTTTGTGTCACTAACCGGGCATATGACACCAGACGAAAAGCGCAATACGGCAACAACAGCAAATGTGGCTGTTGCGATCATCCTGATCATTTCGCTTTTTGCTGGTCAGTTACTGTTAGACATGTTCAGTATTTCTCTGGATTCGTTTCGTGTCGCTGGCGGGTTGCTATTACTTAGCATCGCATTCTCGATGATGAGCGGTAAACTGGGGGAAGATAAGCAGAACAAACAAGAGAAAACGGAATACGTCAGTCGTGAACAGATTGGTGTGGTCCCTCTTGCAATGCCTTTAATGGCAGGGCCTGGTGCAATCAGTTCGACTATTGTTTATGGTGCACGCTACCCAAGCATGTTCGATACCGTGGGCATTAGTATTACGATTGGTTTGTTCTGCCTTTGTTCATGGCTATTGTTCCGCTCTGCCCCATTGATCGTACGATTTTTAGGTCAAACTGGAATCAACGTCATTACTCGTATCATGGGTTTGATATTGGGCGCGCTTGGCATAGAGTTCATTGCGAATGGCTTACGCAACTTATTTCCAGGATTAGCCTGAGTTTCTATAAAATTGTATGATAGAGCGATTCAACAATGGATCGCTTTGTCATGACGACTGACTCTCTTAAACATACTCTATATGTCACCATTTTTGGTACTCATACCAAAGCTGGTAAAACGTTCGATATTGCTCTCATTATCGCGATCATCAGCTCGTTAATCGTACTGGTGTTAGATTCGATACCCTCCGTTCGTGCCGAGTGGGAAAAAGAGCTGAAGTTTATTGAATACACATTTACTGGCCTATTCACGATTGAATACCTTCTAAGGCTTTATTGCTCCCCCAAACCTGCCGCCTACGCAAAGAGTTTTTATGGTGTCGTCGATTTACTTGCGATTTTGCCCACTTATTTAGCACTCTTCTTCCCATCCGCTTCGTTTATGGGTGTGATCAGGGCGCTGCGAGTGATGCGAATATTCCGCATACTCAAGTTAGTCCGATACCTCCAAGAGTCCAATATCCTCTTACGTTCACTGCTTATGGCGCGCAGAAAGATTTTTATCTTCTTTAGTTCCGTCGCCATTATGGTAACGATTTTCGGCTCGTTGATTTTTATCATTGAAGGACCTGAAAACGGATTTACTAGCATTCCTAAAAGTATTTATTGGGCGATCGTGACCATCACAACGGTTGGGTATGGTGACTTGGTCCCCCAAACAGACCTAGGTAAAGGGCTTGCATCACTCACCATGTTACTGGGTTATTCCATTTTGGCGGTACCTACAGGTATTTTCACTGCCGAACTGCACCAAGAGATGCAATCGCACAAAGTATTGGTGAAATGCCCAAACTGCTCCCACGCAGGGCACGACTCTGACGCAATTTACTGTAAACATTGTGGTAGTGAACTGGCCGATCCAGACAAAAGAGTCGTTCGAACGGAAGACGACGCATGAAAAAAGAGCTCCCTAAGGAGCTCTTTTATTTTGTCATCAAATAAAGGATTGATGTGATTATGCTTTCTCAGACAGAATAATTCGCAGAGTACGACGCAATGGCTCCGCAGCACCCCAAAGCAGTTGGTCACCAACAGTGAAAGCATTTAGGAAATCATCACCCATTGCCATCTTACGTAGACGACCCACTGGTACAGACATTGTGCCCGTAACTTTTGCCGGCGTTAGCTCTTGAGCAGTGATGTCACGGTCGTTAGGAATCACTTTCACCCAATCGTTATGAGTGGCGATGATTTCTTCGATTTCGTCCATTGGTACATTTTGTTTAAGCTTGATAGTAAGTGCTTGAGAGTGACAACGCATCGCGCCAATACGCACACAGGTACCGTCAATTGGGACAGGTGAACTTTGAGAACCCAAAATTTTATTCGCCTCAGCGCCCGCTTTCCACTCTTCTTTACTCTGACCATTATCGCGCTTCACATCGATCCATGGGATCAACGAACCAGCTAGTGGCACACCGAACTTATCGGTAGGGAAAGAGCCGCTGCGCATTGTATCCGCAACTTTCTTATCAATATCTAGGATAGAGCTTGATGGGTTTGCAAGTTCAGAGCTAACAGAATCATTGATAACGCCCATTTGCGAGATCAATTCACGCATATTTTGCGCACCAGCACCAGATGCGGCTTGGTAAGTCATTGCGCTTGTCCACTCAACAAGGCCTTTCTCAAATAGACCACCTAGCCCCATTAGCATTAAACTAACCGTACAGTTACCACCGACAAATGTGTTCGTGCCACCGTGGATGCCTTGTTGGATTTGCTTTAAGTTCACTGGATCAAGTGTGATGATCGAATCTTCAGCCATACGTAGCGTGGAGGCCGCGTCAATCCAGTAGCCTTTCCAACCAGCCTGACGAAGTGCAGGGAAAACTTTTTCTGTGTAGCTACCACCTTGACAGGTGATTACCGCATCAAGCTGTTTTAAGCTTTCAATATCATATGCGTCTTGCAGTAAGCCTGCGTCTTTTCCTAAGTTAGGAGCAGGAATACCAACTTGAGAAGTACTGTAGAATACTGGTTCGATTAGGTCGAAGTCTTTCTCTTCAACCATACGCTGCATAAGGACTGAACCAACCATACCGCGCCAACCAACTAAACCAACTCTCATCGTATTAACTCTCCATGTATTAAAAAACCTACCCCATAGTTAATTTTTCACAGCAAAATCTCAACCCCTATTTTGTAAATAAGCGCGTTTTTTAACCTTTTCCTCTGAAAAACCGGGTTACACGAGATTTTTTAGTGTTTGGTTTGCGGTTTTAACCATTTTTCAAGTAGGGAAAGCACTTTAGCCCCCTAATTGGTCTTACCACTCAATGAGAAAATAACACATGAAGCACAATAATTTCACATTACACAACATTTAAAACCAAAAAAGTTAAAACAAACTAACAGTTAATTTCACAAGCAAACGTTTTTACCGACGAACATCAAGATAAAACACCAAATGTTCGAAATATAATTTTTGTTAATGTATGTTATGCGCGATTACAACAAGGAGCGCCTTCCTCTATTGCTCCAAGATTGACAGAGGCACATATGAAGCAAGTTACACCACGCCTACCAAGCTTGATACAGGTATTTATCTCGCTCGGTTTATTTCTCCTGCTGGCATTTTCGTTCACAGCCAAGCTAGACCTACCGATTCAGCTAGCGCTATACATCGGTTGGTTCATTGTCATGATATTGGGCATAAAGCTTGGCCATCAGTATAAAGATCTGGAAAAAGCAGCACTAAATGGCATCTCCAATGGACTTGGAGCCGTTTTAATCCTTTTGGCCGTTGGCGCGCTTGTAGGTACTTGGATCTCTGGTGGTATTGTTCCAACCATTATTTACTACGGCCTTAAAGCAATCCACCCTTCCATCTTTTTGCTCGCGACCATGATCATCTGTTCATTGACTGCGCTAGCGACTGGCACGTCTTGGGGTGCGGCTGGCACGGCAGGTATTGCAATGATGGGTATCGGTCAAGGTCTTGGTGTTCCTGCACCAATCACTGCAGGTGCCGTACTTTCAGGCTGTTACTTTGGTGACAAAATGTCGCCTCTATCGGATTCAGTAATCCTTGCTTCATCTATGTCTAACGTTGAAGTGATGGAACATATTAAAGGCATGTTGCCGATAGCACTCATTAGCTACATTATTACAGGCATTATGTTTACTGCATTTGGCTTCCACTACGCAGGTCAAGTTGACATGAGCCAGGTAGACTCTGTCATTAAAGCGATGGAACAACAGTTCTACATCACCCCTTACTCATTTGTTCCTGTGATCATCGTATTGTCACTTCTAGCGATGCGTATGCCTTCATTCCCAGTGATCAGTTTTGGTTCTCTGCTAGGTATTATTTGGGCAGTGATGATCCAAGATGTCGATTTCCTAACCGCGTTCAACACGGCTTGGGCTCCGTTTGCAATCTCATCTGGCGTAGATTTCATTGACTCAATCCTTAACCGTGGCGGCATGTCTTCAATGCTTGGGTCGGTAGCGGTTATCGTATTTGGCCTTGGTTTTGGTGGTCTACTAGATAAAGTAGGCGTGCTAGAGACTATCGCGAAGCTGTTTGAAAAACGCGTTCAAAGTGCAGGTTCATTGGCAACAAGCACAATTGGTACGGCCTTTATGGGCAACGTATTTGGTTCAGCGATGTACGTTTCACTTATCCTGACCCCAAAAATCTGTGCGAAGAACTATGACCGTCTAGGCTACAAACGTAAGAATTTGTCTCGTAACGCAGAATTTGGCGGCACGCTAACCTCAGGTATGGTCCCTTGGAGTGACAACGGTATCTACATGGCCAGTATTTTGGGTGTTGCTACACTGTCTTATGCCCCGTTCATGTGGCTGAGTTTTGTATGTATCATCGTAACGATCTTCACTTCTTACATGGGTTGGTTTGTTGATAAGTGCGAACCAACAGCAGAAGCAGTTGAAGAAGCTGAAGGCGAATTAAAGCAGCAAACCGCTTAACTTCGCAGAGATAGGAAGAACCTCCCTTTCGAATTCAATACTAAAAAAGAGCGCTTTAAAGCGCTCTTTTTTTATTTCCAAAACAAATCGTTAGCTTTGTTTGACTAGCGTTTTCACGGCTGCACGCTTCCCAAACCAATAGCCCAAGCCAAGCGGTGCAAAGAATATAACGGCAATGAACAGAATAAAGTAGATGATGGTACTTTTGACAAGTTCAATCAGCTTAGTCATTGCGAGATTCACAACCTCTTGCGACACTCGATCCATATCTTGAGCAAACTTCTCGCGCTCATGGGTAATGATCTGTGCGATTTCTTGGCGCTCTCTGGCAACCATCAGCTCTATAGCTTGGCGTTCTTCACCCAACTGAGATAAACGCGCCTCCGTCCTTTGATCGATATCGTCAACCAAAGGTTGTAACTCCAGCGCCATTTGTTCTGCCAAATAACGCATGTACTCTGGGTTGTTATCGATAAAATCCCTCATCGAATCAGCGGTAACTTGCAAACTATTGAGCGCCGCATTGACTTTTTCGATACTGGCAGAGCTATTCAAGGCCAACAACTGCGCTTTCCACGTCATAATTTTTGGTGTCTGCTCTGATACCAGACTTAGACGATCAGAGACATCCCCGAGTGCTTCTGGCATCGTGCCTAGCGTTGTAACGGCTTCCTCTTCGCTAATTTGGTTTGCATCTAACCACCTACGGTAAGCCGGAGTCCTAATCATGCTTAAATCAGCGAATGGATGCTGCTTGGCGAACTCTGCAACAAACGTTTGTGTCTTGATGTATGCTTCTTTCTTCAATAAAGATTGAGCCAGTTTATCTACCTCTTTCGCTAAATAAACGGAAACTAACTTGGCCTCATCAGACGCAAAGAGCTCATTACCAGAAGCGGTAATAAAAAACTGTTCCATTTGTAGCGTGAAAGTCCATGTATCAATCAGTGCAGCCATTGGGGACACTTGGTATGCAGAAGCTTGGATGCCTTCTTCAGCATTTATCTTCCAAAGTAAAATATAAGATTGATGAACTTTATCATGAGGATCATATTGTTCGTGTAGTGCATCTGCTGCTTGCTCAACCTGAGCAAAAAACTGCTGCGCATACTCACGAGTCAAAAGACGCATATTGAGCTCTTGTTTGGTAAGAGGGACGGTTTGACTCTCGATCTTGACTTCGAGCAGGGAGCACCCTGAAAGCATCATAACCAGCCCTATCAACATCATTGAAGACATTCGGCGAACGGACATGAAAACACCTTTAACAAATTGTATAGAACAGGAATAAAGCGAACTAAGTCATATAGTTCGAGCCTTTATTACCTCAACTCTTATGACATTAAGTCAGAGCAATATCAATCTGTTAGCGCTTCTGTTATCTTTTCACTATTGAGAACATTATTAGCAAAAAGTATGGTTTGTTTTAGGACATCATCTAAACATGCCAACTTCTCTTCCGGCACTTTTTGCCCTTGTTTAATCAACAGTTCAATATCACCCGAAATACAGTGCAATGGCATTGCACCTAAACTCCCTGAGACCCCTTTAAGACTGTGTGCGGCTCTTTGCGCTTGCTCTTTATCCTCTTCTAACAGCTGATACATTTTAGTGCCATCGCCAGAGTGGTCCTGAATAAAGACCTCCAGTAACATCCGCACAGCGCCCTCGTCACCAGACAGAGAATCTAACATTTTATTGATATCTATGTACGGCTCACGTTCCACTACTTCCACTTGTGATGAATTCACCTCATTACAACTTTTTTCGTTCATTTGGACGTTTTGAAAATTTTCTGACTGAGCTGAGGGAACAGTGTTAGCTCCATTTTCATCATCGCCAACTTGCTCTGACTTTTTATCATCGGTTCTGGGTAGTGGTATCGGTTGAATCGTTTTTGGGGAGAAGGCTCCCCATGAAATGAGGAAAAGGAGCAAACCACTGATTACAGACAGCCAAACAATAAAAGTCATTAGCTTCTGTTCCAACTGCTCATTTATCGAAGTTAACTGGTTCGGGAAATCTGGATTAAGCAGTTGATTAGATAAATAACTGCCCTGTGCCTGAGCAGATAGTGCGCTTGAGGTTTGAGCAAGCTGGCGCTGAAGAGCGCTTCGCTCTTCGGGAGAGAGCGTCTCTGATTCAATAAAAAGTCGGTCTAAGTCACGGTAAGTATCGCTATTCGTTGCAGAGTCACTAAAGACAGACTCAAAAACAAGCGCACCTAAGCGATAGTACATTGCCTGAATTTGCTCAGAGTTTTCTGTTCGAGCACGGCTGCTTCGTAACTGTTCTGCTAACGAAACCAATTCACTGTCACTTCTCACAAAAGCTCGAGCACTTTCTAAAAATCGGTCGGTCGTATAAAGCAATTGAGTGATATCTGGTGTGATTTTCCCTTCAGAAAACTCACTTTCAAGCTGTAAGCGAACTGCATAAGCCAACTGAAGTTTCAGTGAAATTTGGTCGACGTGTTTAACACGGTAAGGCAGATCGAAGTTAAAAAAGTGCCTGACTTCTTCAACTTTACTTCCTAACTCATTTACAGTCGAAATCGTTTGAATCGTTTGTTTGGCTTGCAGCCAAATGCCAAGTGCTAAAACACACCACAAAACGAACCAGAACCAAACAAACCGCCGTATTCCTTCTTTTAGCTTCAGCAACACTTGCCCCTCGCATATCTCCATTAATTACAAGCATATACTATGGATGTTTCTTATTCACATAAAAAAAGAGAGCCGTTTGCTCTCTTTATTTAACGATATGATTTTAGTTGCGACTTAACTGATCTTTTAGATTTGGAGGCGTCCCTTTAATCGTTAAGGTATCCGTCTCTGGATCATAAAAAATACGCTCGCCAAGTAAGAGACTATCGAAGCTAATATTCAAACCACCACCAGCTCCAACAAATTTAGTCAGTTTGCGAACCGTCGCACGATCACCTGGGAAAGACTCTTCAAGTTCGTACCCTTGCTCTTTGGTGAAATCCATAAAGCTCGTGCCATCTTGGCTTTGAGGAAGCTCTCCGGAAAGCTCTGAGATTTGAACTTCATCACCGGATTTAATTTGCTCATTGCAGTAGTCGTAAACTTGTTTCTTGTACTCGTTCACTTCTTGCTTTTCTAGCTTCGAGTCAGCACAAAAATCATCCACCGCCTGCATCAACACTAAGTTTTGTTGTTTAGTATCTAAGCCAATATCCGCTTGCAGAAAATCTAGGAAGAAGTCCGCCACTTTACGGCCAACGCGTCCTTTAATGTATTGCAGATAACGATTGGATTCCTTGTCGGTCTCGTAGCTCGACAGGTCGATGCGTGCGGCAATATCCATTTTGGTGATATCTAAGTAATCTGTCGCACTGATGTCCAAACCTTCGGTCACTTTTAAACTCTGATTCATTGGTAAGATACCGATGAACAAGTAGTCCGTTGCTAAACTCTGATACTCTGCGAAAACCAAGATACCTTCATCCGCAAATGGGTACTTAATCAACTCTTCTTTCAAGCGATTTGCACTAATTTGTGAGAAGTCGTAAAAATCTCGCTCTCCTTTGCGCATTTCTTGAAGCCAAAATTGAAATTCGCTGTCTGACTGGAAAGCGCCAAAACCTTTACCAGCTTTAGAATGGAATACTCGGTGAAGCTCTGCGACTAAGTTTTCTGTAGATGCATCGTTCTCTAATGATGCTGGACGAAAGTTTACAACCAGCTCGTCCTGATCGTTTTTGCACAGTTGATGCAGAATAACGTTTGAAAGATGAAGACTCATAGTGATTTTATCTTGCTACAAGGTTTTAGTTGATGGGCATTGTAGGTTATCATAAGCCGCTTTTACTATCATTATTAGAGTCTTTATGCCGATTACATCTAAATATACTGACGAGCAAGTAGAAAAAATTCTTGCTGAAGTAGCAACAGTTCTTGAAAAACATGCTGCTTCTCCTGAGTTGACGCTAATGATTGCCGGAAATATCGCAACCAATGTCTTAAATCAACGTGTTGCTGCTTCACAACGCAAAGCGATTGCTGAAAAATTTGCTCAGGCGCTGATGTCTTCTTTAGAAACACCAAAAACACACTAATCACGGACAATAGAACACATACATGGTAGACAGCGGAAACTCATACGGCGAACGTGTATCTCGACTAGTTGGTTGGGGTCACTGGTTTGCATTCTTCAATATCGTTGCGTCGATGTTGATAGGCACACGCTACATTGTTCAGTCTCCTTGGCCCGAGACGTTACTTGGTCAGTTTTATCTGGCGGTTTCTTGGGTTGGTCACTTTGGCTTTCTAGTTTTCGCACTTTACTTGCTTGTTCTATTCCCGTTGACGTTTATCCTGCCATCGCGGAAATTGTTCCGTTTGGTGGCAGTGATTTTCGCAACCGTTGGGCAAACCATATTATTAATTGATACCCAAGCGTATCAGTCGATCAATTTGCACTTAACTCCCGTTGTCTGGGAGTTACTATTCAGCGAAGACAAAAGTGCGCTCAGCACTGACCTACAACATTTATTTGTTGTGATGCCGCTGATCTTCCTTATTCAACTCGCACTATCCGAATGGGTATGGCGAAAACAGCGCAAACTATCTCATAAGCACGTAGGACGCCCTCTCGCGGCCGTCTTTTTCCTCAGCTTTATGACCAGCCATTTGGTTTACATTTGGGCAGATGCGTATTTTTACAACCCAATTACTAGCCAGCGTTCAAACTTCCCTTTGTCTTACCCGATGACGGCGAAGAGTTTTATGGAAAAACATGGTCTACTTGACCGTGAGGAATACCTAAAACGTTTGGCAGAAAACGAAGGCAACGTAGAGTTAGTCAACTACCCTCTTGAAAAGCTTGAGTTTAACCGCCGAGTTAATAAGCTCAATGTGTTGATGATCAGCATAAACAATTTACGAGCGGATGCGCTGAACCAAGAAGAGATGCCTAACCTCTATGAGTTTGCTGAAAACAATCAGAACTTCCGTAATCATTACAGCTCAAGTAATGATACATACGGGGCCTTTGGTTTGTTCTATGGCTTACCGACCAGTTATGCATCAAGCATCAAGGCGCAAGGTGCTTCCCCAGTATTGCTCGATGTACTGAAAGATCAGGGCTACAACTTTGGTTTATTCAGTGGCAGTGGGTTTGAAGATGATCTCTACTCAGAAATTATTTTCCGCGACTTGAACTTAGCGGAAGACCTAGATGGCACGCAAGCTCATACCGATAAACAATCTATCGCAAACTGGAATACATGGTTAGCAGAGAAAGCAAGTCAGCCATGGTTTAGTTACATCGAAGTCACCACCGTTGATAATTTTGAATCGATTCCTTCAAATAATGACGAAGAAATGCCTGCAAGTGAGCGATTCAAAAAAGCTTATGAATATGCAGTGAAGTCGGCGGATAGAACTATCGCCGGTATTATTGATGAACTGGAAACGACGGGACAACTGACAAACACCATCGTAATCATCACTTCTAATCACGGTAGTGAATTTAACGAAACCAATACGAACAGCTGGGGAGCAAACAGCAACTACAGCCGTTATCAATTACAAGTTCCGATGGTTATCCATTGGCCTGGAATGCTGGCTGGCGAATTTAATCACAGCACAAGTCACTTGGACCTCTCAGTTACACTGTTGCAAGATATGCTCGGCGTATCTTCCAACCCATATGATTACAGTAGTGGTCGCAACCTATTCGATGAAAGTCGTCGTCGCTGGATCTTGGCGGGCGATACTCGCGAGCTTGCCTTAATTACTAGCTCACAAACCACAGTGATCGATAAGTTTGGCAACTACAAGCTGTATGACAAAAACTACAAACGACTTCGAGATGATGCACCGAAGTTGCCAGTTTTGATGCAAGGTTTAACTGAGTTACAGCGTTTTTATTCTAAAAACGATTAATACCTAGCAATCCATATACTATTCAAACTCCCCTTTTTGGGGAGTTTTTGTTTATTTCAACAACACAAACCACAAATTTGCGCAGTAAACATCCAATCAGTTCAACTAGGGGTTTACAACATTTTCAAAGCCTTATATTATGCGCCTCAACAACGGAGAGATGGCTGAGTGGTTGAAAGCACCGGTCTTGAAAACCGGCATACGTTAATAGCGTATCTAGGGTTCAAATCCCTATCTCTCCGCCATATAGTGACGAAAGTGGGAACCGAATAATCGGTTCCCACTTTTTCATTTGAAATAAGGTATAGTAGAGTTAAATTACTCCCTTTGAGCACTAGCTTTTTTTGCTCGGTGATTGTTACCTCTGTTATCGTCGCTAACAAAAATTGCTTTAGTTTCTCATCATTCGCTTCCTTCACGTATTGTTGCACATTGTCCACGAACGAACTAATTTGAGCTTTTCCAAAGCGTTTGATGGGTATTGATGCTAGTGATTTATAACTATCCAGCTTTTCCTCATAAAGGGCAATCTGAGCGTTGTATTCATCCATGTTACGGTTTATTGCAGGATTAGGCTCAATTTTCCCGTCAGCTATAAGGTCTACCAAGTTTCTAACTTTGGTCTTTAGTGAGCTGATTTGATTTCTAATCGGTCTTAGCTTTTCATCACTAACTTTTTTCTTATTCTTAACAATTTCCAAAGTATCATTATAGATACTTGCTAAGTGTTTATAAGTAAACACATGTTCTAACAGAGCTTTTCTCAAGGCATTATCTGCTTCGTTTTTGCGAAGACGCTTTGATGAACATAGCTTAGGATCTTGTCTGACTTGCAGGCTGCATTGGTAGTACTTATATTTACCACCCTTTCCAGTCGATATAACCATCGTCGAACCGCAAACTGGACATCTAAGAGTTCCTGTCAATAATGAACTAGAGCGTAATGACTTTACATTGTTATACGCAACTTGACGCTGGGACAACTTGTTTTGCACTCTATTATATAATTCTTTTGAAACGATTTTTGGCACTGGGATTTTTATTATGTTCTTACCTGGTTCGTTTTTTTTGGTTTTACCAAATTCAAATTCTCCTTTATAGGCAGAGTTCGTTAATATCCGATGAATGGTGTTTTTATTCCACCTTTTCCCTCTATTAGTGATCTTCTTGTCATTTAAGATCTTTGCTATTTCTTTTACACCTAACCCCTTACCATTAAGACCTATATCTGAAAGAGAATAGATCTCTTTAACTACTTCTGCCTCATCACTTTTTACAACAAGTTTTTTACGCTCTTTCGATGTGTCACCTTTAACGCTAACTGACTGATAACCAAAAAGTAATGGTCCACCTGTATGGAAGCCTTTTCTTGCTGTATCTCGCAAACGGTCAGATACGACAGCAGCGTTTTCTCGGCTTTGGTGTTCATGTAGTATGCCCAATATGTTAGTCATAAATTTAAAACTAGAAGGCTCACTAGGTAAAGCTTCACTTGCAGACTGCAAAATCATCCCTTTTTTCTCCAAAACTTCCATAGCCAAAAGCTGATTCTTTAAGTTTCTAGAAAAACGGGATAGGCTATACACCACGACTCCATTAGCATCGATAATCTGTTCAGATAGCTCATGCAGCATTACATCAAAAACAAATCGCCTTCCTTTGAAAGCACTCGCCGCTTCATCAACATACCAATGCACAATTTCATGGCCATTACTTTTAGCCCAGCGTTGGATATATTCACGCTGGCCATCTATTGAGTCACCTTTTTCTCTTTGTGAATAAGATGATATTCTTAAATAAGCTACAAATCTCATAGTTTCCTCCAAACCAAAATAATTTAAGGTTTTTCAATGATTAAATTTCTTAAATCATTTTCAGAAATCATATCCATGATAAACATAATATTTAGAGGTACATTTGGTTTGAGACAAATTTCAATTATTAAATCTTCAGTGTTAGTTTGGCGTTTCATAAACCCACCTGAATTTAGTGATGATTAAAGTAACAACCAAATTAAAATTCATTATTAATATTTTTCAAGGTTACAACTATATGTTTATCTATTTATAAGTCATGATTTATTCTTTACTTTTAATTCAATAAAATAAATTTTAAATGAATACATTTTTTAATATAATTTTAAATTAATTAAAAAATCAAAAATATCATTTACTTATAAATAACAAACAAAAAATAAAAACCAACAAATAAATAAACCCTCTAAATTTTAATATTACAAATTTAAATATTAACAGATGTTTTAATTATCAATTGTTCTCAAAAAAAATGATAGACAAGCTAGTTATCCGCCTCATTAAACGAAGAAAACATTGGAATTTTATCGTGTAGTGTGGTGAACAGATATGCTATTGCATATGATTTAGCATTTATTACCATGATAGCGCATTCGTCAACTATTATTTTCAATTTAGTTTACCCCCACTAGGGGGTAAACTAATTTCTACCCCCTAGTGGGGGTAAAGCTCGATTCTAACGTTGACTGTATTTAGAGCAAATAAAATATTATTTAGAAACATATGTTAAGAATTTTCACATGCTTTCAAGTGTTTATTTAGAATGACCTGAAACTAAGTTTTAGTGTCTAAGTTTTAGTGTCTAAGTTCTAGTCACGTCATGGTTGCCATGTTCAGAGACACAAAATCAATAAATGTTCCCCATGCTTTAAGAAAGCCTAATTAAAGTATATGAGATGTTAAAGTCATTAAGTAGACAATAAAGTCCACTATTGTTCCCTTTAATGGTTACTTATTAGGTTAGCGGTTATGGATATTAAAACAGTACTGAAATATTGCACAGATTTGATAGGTAATAGATTTATGTTTGCAGAAACGCGAGGGATATTCCTATTGTACTCTTGTAGGATTAAGTAACTGTTTATCTCGAAATGTCAAATTCGGAGTGTTAAAAAGACCATGTAGTGGAATTTACTACCGCCTTAACAAATAACTCTTTAGATTGTCTTACAGAGATTGAGATTGATGCATGGAATCTTTTTAACGATGAAGAACAGAGGATGTCTGATCATAACGGGATATATAAACTTATTTTGATTAGGTCTAGTCTAATCAGAACTGACAGGACCCCTTTGGAGAGTTCTGTTCTGACTCATTTGTTCCCCTTTATGAGTTTGATATTGGGCAATTAGTCAATATTTGCATTGGCAAAAATTATCAACAAACCTTTACGGTTTGGCCAGTGTGTCTTGCCCATTTTAAAGCCGCCCACATTAGTTTTGGTGGCTTTCTAACGGGAGATATAGTTATCAACTAAGCATAATATGCATCGTAGTGTGGTTTGTCATTCGTACGAATTGCTTCATCAATGATGTCCCAAACACCTTGCAATTGTGCTTGTAGGGCATCAGGTAGCTCTACTCCAAAAGAGATAGATTGTGCATGGCTACGATCATTTATGAACTCATACAAAGTTGTAGCTTTAGCAGAAGAATTTTCTATCCCTGTTAATAAATGCCTTTCTAAGAAACTATTGTTATTTGCTCTGAATGGCTTATTGAATCGAAAAGTAAAATAGACCTCTAATATTTTTCGTACATATGCTTGAACTGATACAGCATCAAATCGCTCTGGGTTTCGTACGGCTTCTTTTATCTTAGCTATTAAGTAGGCGTATTCAGATTTGTGGTCTTTTAATTTTTTAGGTAATTGCTCTACCATTGAAGCATTCTGCTTTCGGTTTACTAAGTAGAACTCAGCTCGTTTAGGTTTGACAACCTCACCATCACGTTTAACCAGTTTGTAGTAATCAAACCATGTCTTCACCAAGTTGAAGAATTCGAAGTTATGCGTTGATATAAACAACTGATCAACTTTTTCATGATTCAGTTTGTCTTTAATAATCCCAAGTACATTGTAAATGTGGTTCGAATCTAAACTACAAATCGGATCATCCAAGTACACTATCGGCTTCGTGTCTCTCAAAGATTCATCTTCCAGTTCAGTGATAAAATATGCGAATGCTATAGCCGTTCGTTCACCATCAGATAGGTGCTTTGCTGGTCGCCCTTCACGCACGAACTGGTAGGTTTCACCAATAGGTTGGATCTCAATGTCAGTCTTACCGAAATACAACCGAAGGTTATCATTCAGATTATCAGCCCCTTGCTTAACATTGCGAAGTTCAGCCTTGATCTCCCTTGCTCGGGTATTCAAGCGGGTAATTTCAGTCTGGGTGGCTTGGTACTCATCATTGAACGCTTTAATTTGTTTTATCGCTTCTGGATGATCGTATTCACTAGTTTCAACATAAACATAGTGGCGTTTAATTGCATCACGCGCTTTGGTTTGTTCGGCTCCATGCTGTAATGAACGGCGATTATGCTCTTTTATTGACCCATTTAACATCCACATTAATTTTGACACATCAGGCATTGGATAATCTGATGGTGAAAATGGAACAACTTCTTCCATACGTTCACGCTTATCTTCCAAGGCTTCAATAAGTGAATTCTTAATACCAGTAACTCGTTCATCTAGAGGCTGAATTTGCTCAATAAGTAAATCATAGTCTTGCTGTAAGTCTGAATATAGGTTGGTTGCTTTAGGAGTAGAATGCTTTAATTTAATGTCTTGTACTTGCTTGATCGTGTGGTTAATTTTTTTTGATAAATTTTTGTAGGAATCAGAAAAATACGCATTAAGTTCGTCAATACGTAATTGTTTCAAAGGGTTTTTACAGAAGTGGCATTTCTCTGGTTCGTGATGATGTTTCAGACCATCTTCAACCCATTTACGAAGAGAAGCATTGGCTTCAAGTTCTTCGATAGTTGTACGGGTTACAGATTCCACCAGAATAGATTCTATTTTTCCCAATAACGTCGTTATATCAGGGATGCTGATGGATGCAGGAGGCACAGTATCTGCTTGCTTGGAACGTGCAGTATCCATCAGTTGGTCAAGTTCTTTGTCTGTCTTTAAGTCTTCAGCTGTAACTTGCGTCAATAAGGAGGTAACGCCTGTACGTGTAAAAGTAGAACCGCCTAAAACGTTCAAGGCACTGACCACCTGACCAACCGTTTTCAGTCGATTATCTTTTTCAGCCTGTTTATCGTCGGCAAACTTTTTATGCTGATCGCGTTCTAATTCTTTGGCTGGAGCATCAACTTCTTCTATGCGTTTTAACTCTGCTTCCAATTCGATATTAGGTTCACCAACTATCAATACTGGATTCACGCTTGAATCAATAAAGTTAACGTTGTCCTTAATGTAATCAGAATTAAAGACACGAAGATTTTTGATAGGGTCTAATGCTGCACTTGATACCGATACACCGTCATTACGCTCAACAGTAAAAGTGGCACCTGCAAAATCTTCATGAAGGTGTCCTTGCTGCATGGCTCTGAAGATACGTGATAATGTCGTTTTACCTGAATAGTTAAAGCCGTATATAAGGTTAAACTGTAGGAATGGCTGACCTGCATTCATTTTGGTGTCTTTGAAGATACCGAAGTTCTTTATTGACTTTATACTCTTAAACATCAAGTTATCCCGACTAAAACAATCGGAATACTATACCAGTTTCATTGTTCTATCTATGTGATTTGGACGTGATATTCCCTTGAGATTCTAGGCAGTTTTCGATACATCAAATAATGCAAGTTATTATAATTTCTAAAATTCGTAACTTACACTTGTCCACATTCGTGTCAGGCCAATCGGTTCTGGCACGTTCATACCTCAAAGTGACTTAGCGTCACTTTTTTCTCATCAAATCAACTCGTTACTTGCCTAAATTTTGATAATGAATCAGTATGTATTTAGTTTGGTATCCTACTGATATTGTTGGGGACTACACCGCATTGCACGATGGTGCGTTGAGTTGGATTAAAGGTTTAAAGAAGTAGGTGTAAAAAATGTCAGACTTTTTATTAGATTTAGATAAACCCGAATATGATGATTTGTTTATTACATCTACTAATGAGCGAGAGCTGTGGCAGCGCGATGCGATGCATTCTTTGGTAGATAAGCTAACGATTAACTTAGAGGCAGCTAAGAAGTACTGTAAGCAGAGACAAAAAGATCGAAAGAAGACTAATCTATCACATAACTCAATTTTCCTAACTGGTGAACGTGGCTCAGGTAAAACGGTATTTATACGTAATGTAGAGCCAATATGGCAACATAAAGCAGAGAAGAGCTTAGTAAATGACATCGGCTTTTTGGATGTTATCGATCCAACCATGCTGATGAATAATGACAGCTTTGCTAACGTAGTGGTTGCCGAGATTTACCGAAAAATTGAGGAGCATTGTTCAGATCACAATATAAACTCTACAGAACGTACAAGTTTCTACAACGCTCTCAAGTCATTGTCAGAATCTCTTGGAAAACAAGAGGAGTTTAACGGCTACTCTGGTGTGGACAAAATTCTGCGTTATAACTCGGGTATTCAAGTAGAGAAAAACTTCCATCGTTATGTTGAAGAAGCTATTAAAATACTCTCTTGTTCTGCACTGGTTTTACCCATTGATGATGTTGATATGTCATTGCAGAATGCACATGAAGTTATTGATGATGTAAGGAGATTATTGGGTTGCCCCTATATCATCCCAATTGTTAGTGGTGACGTTGCTCTTTATCAGCAGATGATTAATGTTGATTTTGATCATCGTGCTTACAAAAAGTACTCTAATAACAAATTACAAAAGTCAGGGGTTGAGCTTGCAAAAGATCTATCTGATGAGTATTTAAAAAAAGTTTTCCCTGCTCAAATGCGTTTACCATTAAATAATTTAATACGAATTATTAATGGGCTAAATGTTAAAGAAAATGGTGAAGAAAAAAACTTCTCGGAATACTTGGAAGGTTTCTATCAGAAATTTTATTTTCTACTTCATCGTCAGCAAAAATCAAATGAGCTACCTGTTCCTGAAACCGCAAGGGATTTAACACAATTGGTTCGTTCTTTTTCGTTAGGATATTTAGGTGAAAAAGATGAATTTTTATTGTGGTCGAGATATCTTTCTTATAGTGAGGTAAAGAAAGATGCGGAAGGCTATGTAAATGCATTATCTTACTTGAGAGCTTATAGTCGTCGTAATTCAGAAACATTCTCGCTAAAAGAACTTCCAATATTTAATCCAGCCTTACAATTGAATAATGTTTATTCATGGGCTGAGAAAGATATTTATTCAACTCAAAGAGAAGCTGCTGATAGGATTAGTGCTGCTGAAAATAATATATTTATTGAACGTAAGATTTCAGATTCAGATAGAACCTTAACTTCGATGCCTCCCTATGATTATCATAGTTACCGATTTTATATATTCAACAACATAATAGAGAATGAAACTAATCCCAATGCTTATTTGTTGGATATTTATACTAGTAATAATTATTACTCTACATTGGCTAATACTGCTCCAATATTATTCGTAGGTCGAGCTTTTGAATTGATAGTGCTGTCATTTATTTCTAATGGAATAAACCTTTCGTCTCAAATTGCACGAATCATGAATGATGTACCCATGCATAGTGTTTTTTCTTTAAATAGCACAAAGCATATAGGGTCATTAAAATCTGACGATCCTATAGTTGATAGTGATGATATAGAACTGGATGATAATAAAAAAACATCTAGGTGGCTTTCAGTTGCTATTAAAAAATGGCATTCTGATAACAACGATTTTTTCGATAAGATAGATCAGCTAAGTCTATTGCCAATATTTGCAAAGATGTTCAACCAAGTTTTTACTCAGATTAGTCTTCTAAAAACTAAAGTGACTAACGAGAAGTATAAGGATGAACACCTTAGTGATTTCGCTTGCCGATTTGAATATATAGTTAATAACGCTGCATTGATTCAGATGAATGATGTTAAAGTAGTTTTAGCTAATACAGCACAAACAGATAATTATACAACACTCAGAAATAATGAAGTCTTTTCTAGAGTAGATAAAACAATTACAAGAAATATTTCAGAAGTTAAGAATAGTGAGCACAAAAACTCGGCTTTGGCCAATTTGTTTTACAACGCACTGTCAACGCATCCAATCTTTCAGATAAACGTTTCAAAGAGCGACAATAATCAAACTATCCGAAAACCAAGTTATAGACTACCTTGGAAAGAAAAGAAACAAACGCCTAAGCAAGCTACTGAAGAATTCAATATGTTAATTGATAAAGCAATTACCTCAGCAAAGAGTTATTCTCATAGCAATAGGTTTAATGTGGACGATTTCACTAATTGGTTTAATAGCGATTATAATGTGGCGTTTAAGATGGCAAAAGAAGTAGTGAGATTAATTGATAATAATCCAGATATAGAGCCAAAAAGAAGTACGAATAGAGGTAAAGCATTAAATATAATGCGTCACTATGTGTATACATCATGATTAAACTATCTTTAAAACTCGCAGCCTATGCTTCGTATCTAAGCTCTGATAGGGCTATTCAACATAAACAAAGTGCTGTGCTATCAAAACACTTTGATTATCATTTTATTAAAGACTATCAGTCTCTGTTTGAAGATCCGTTACGTGATGACGATATTAAAGCGGTTTACAGTTGGCTTGAGCTTGACTATTTAACTGTTCAGCAAGTCTTATCACAACTTGCTGGCTATTTTCTAGAGTGGCAAGGTGATAGATTTGAAGTGAAGCCAGAGCATTTAGACGAATGGCTTACGTTTTTATCATTGATTGATTGTAGCTGGGTGATTGCACAGGCTTATGTTGACCTCATAGTGAAACATGATATTTCAGCACAAAATATTTCGGATGCAATAGCCAAGCAGCAATGTCCTGTGGCGTTGCATAAAAAACCTGTAAGAAAGAAGTTCGCAGATAACCATATCCATTTAGGAGGGCATGGTCACACAGGTAATTCACTGATTAATTTTGCGTTATTTTTTGAAAAATCTGAGGGGAAAGTTTACTGGCCTAAAAGATCCGAATACTCAGCTTTTGAAAGTGGCAAGCTGAATAAAGATGACTTGCCTTACTGGGTGAACAACTTAGGTAATAAGCTTTGTCAGTCACTTTTTGAACGCTCTGCTGATAACAGTGCTATTCTGCTAGACTCAACGCTAATTGCAAATAGACAAGAAGGAGTAGCTTTCTTACAAACAAGTAATATTGATACACCTGCACAAAAACTTGCCAAGAATGCAATCTCTCGAACAGATGATAATGCAACTGCTTGGATTGAATTTTGTGTAGCACTATTACTTGATAAAGGCGTTGAAGAACACTTATTGCTAGATCAGTTTGTACGTCTCTCCAATATCTTTCGCAATTACATGATTGTATCGGGCGTAGGGCTGACACAATTTGTCGATTTCTTTAGATTTAGATCTCGGAAGGGCTTTAACTCCGATCATACTGTGCAGTTTGCAAGACAATCCCTCTGTGCTGATATGAATAATACGGTTCGTGAGTTTAGGGTTGGACCCAATGTTCTTCTTAACTCCAGGCAATTGGTAAAAGCAAGACCTGATGTACGGAAGTTACTAGAGCAACTGTATAGCGATAATTCGGCTGGCAACGCACATTTTGTCATTCACTTTACTAGATCTGGAAAGCGCGAAGATAAGCGTCAAAAAGATATTCGGGAACAGCTTCATAAGATGGCTAGAGCACTGATGTCATTTATGGGATCAGTTAGTCATGCAGATAGCACTTTCATGGGGCTAGATAGTGGAAACAGCTTAAGCTTTGATCTGCGAAAAGCTATACGAGGTTTTGATGTGGCAGGAAATGAAAACCATCTGCCAATCGAGGTGTTCGCTCCTACATTGCGTGTCTTAAGATCTGCCAAGTTTTCTAGCCAAGGGATGTTTGGTACACGTATTGAAAGACCTTTCCTTACAGTACACGCAGGTGAAGACTTTAGTCACCTTTTAACTGGCTTACGAAATATAGATGAAGCTGTGGTTTTCTGTGATTTCCAACAAGGAGATCGTATTGGCCATGCTCTAGCTTTAGGTGTAGCCCCACGGCAATGGTTAAAACGTCAGCAAACCGCTTACCTACCAGTAGGGGAACACCTAGATAACCTAATGTGGGCGCACCAAAGAGCAATAGAGGTGCTACAACTAAGCTCTCAATTTGCAGGTGTATTGCCACTACTTGAACAAAAGATCCAATTTTGGAGCAAGATCATTTATGGCAAAAGTCAGTCGCCTTTCGACCTCTACAAAGCTTGGTTGCTTAGAATGAACTGCCCTTTAAATGTGGATTTTGGAGTCGATGAAAAAGGTAATGAAGTATTAAAGGCTCATTCTTTGAATGAGGACTGGATATTAGATAAAGATAACTTAGATACAACACATTCACCAGAGCAGAAAGAGCTGTGGAGTCAGTATCTATTTTCGAATGAGAAAAAAGAAATCAATTACACAAGAACTGTCGCTGTATGTTCAGAAGTAAAAGGAAGCGATACTTTTGGTGAAAAACAAGGGCAACTTTTTGACTCTATCTCAGAAGTTGAAATCAAGCTTTATGAAGCGATCCAAGATATTTTAATGGAGCGTTACGCTGTAAAAGGGATCATTCTAGAAGTTTGCCCAACTTCGAACATTTATATAGGCCGATTTAAAGACTATCACGAGCATCCTATTTATCGCTGGCATCCACCAGAGGAAGCTTGGTTGGAGAAAGGTGGTAAGTTCAATAGCTATGGTTTGCGCAGTGGCTCTGTCCCAGTGTGTATTAATACGGATGACAGTGCTTTGATGCCAACTACGATTCGCAACGAACACCGAGTTTTAAAAGAGGCCGCAGTTAATCATTTCGGCGTGGGTGTTAATAAAGCGGAAGATTGGATTGACCGTATACGGCAAAAGGGCGTTGAAGTGTTTGAAGAAAACCATTTGGATTGGGTCAATATGTGGTAAAAAGCGTTAAAGTTGGTGCGAACTTCTCCAATTTTTTACCAACCTGAGCTAACCCGAACGAACACAATACCACTAGAAATTGTCCAATGATTTTTCAGAATCGGCACCGCGCGATGTGGTGCTATTCGGTTATTTGGGGACTAAAAGTTATCGAATACTTAAATTGTTCCGAAAGACATGGCTCTCCTTTATCAAAAAATGCTTCACTGTTTTCCAAATAGTCAAATGCGTTTTTAATACGATAACTTCTTTGTGCACGCTATCAAGCTTACCCGTATATCTAACTGCAATCACGACTTCGATTATGGAACTAAATCAGGTAGCACGAGTTTACGTTCTAGAACTCGTTGATTGAATGAACGAAGAGCGCCTACCTGTTATCAATTGAGGGCAACGAAAGTACTCAGATACTTTTGATGTCTCAACTAACTACTTCTTAGATATTAATAAACTAAACACCTTTATGTGGAACAAAGTGTATATGAACTGTACAATGCCCAGTTCATATGTCTAGAAGTCGAGATAAGAAATGGAAGAATTTTGGAGACTGTTTGGCAGCCCCGTTTTTGTAGCTATCGCCTGGGTTTGTACTGTTGTTAGTTGTATATATGCTTTTATTCAAAAGAGCAATGTGGCCAAGATTACACAGAAATTCGATGACTTAAACATATCTCATAATGTTCTAAAGGTCGAAAACAGTACGCTTCAACAAAAATTTGAATCATTGGAAGTTTCATACAATACCTTGCAAGTTAAAAACACGTCTCTTGAACAGAAGATCGTGGAAATCGAAAAGAACGATATTCGTGATAACTATCAAGAAGTGCATCAAAATGGTCAAAACAACTTCAACCAAGGCGTAATAAAAGGCGACTTTATTTACAATAAATAAGAGTCATAGGCTTGTCTATGTGTGAAACAAGATTTGACATTCAAAATGTCGAAGGAGACTTCTACAACATTGAGTCTCCAGAAAACAATGTTGACTCTATTATCAACGTTATCATTGGTGATATAGCATCGGCACGAGTGAAAATAGACAGAAGTGATAGGTCTTTTCCCGCTAACGTTGCTAAAAAAATCGACCATAACATGCTTAAAACTAAGCGTCGTATTGTCTTGCAGTACAAATCATACTCTTCTCATATCGAAAGAGCCTACACTCTCGCAGAACAAAACATAATTAATGGAAAACAAACAGCAATGGAATTGCTGAATGGCATGTACTGCAATTCACTGGAGAAGTATGACATTGATTCTTTTGAGCCTGACATAGAGCAAGTACGACAACACGCTGACGACATCATAAGCGATGTAATCAAACAGCTAAGAAAGTTCGTTTATAGCTCAGCCAATGTAACTCAATATAAAGAACAAGTGGAAATTGGCCTAAACGTTGTCGTTGCACATGGCTTTGTAGAATGTTGTGTATTGGAGAGTCCTAACAATGTTACCAACTAAAGGATCTCACCCTGAGATGAATGTGCTCTACATTGGTGGCTTTATCTTGAACAAACTTAATGAGCGCAAAAGAAAACGTATGACGATAACTCAACTAATGAAAGTTGGTACTAAAGAGCTTTCGGTGTCTGTAGACCACATAATTCTGGCGCTGGATTGGCTGTATATCATTTCTGCTATTGGCTACGATAGCAAAGAGGTTTTTATCAATGAAGCTACTTAGATTTCTCTTAGAGATCGACGGTGTAGAAACACGAGAGATACCGTTTTTAGACAACTTAAACATCATTACAAGCCAAAAGAAGTCTGATGCACCTGGTAACAGCGTAGGCAAGTCAACTTTAGGACGAATCCTTGATTACTTGTTTGATGGCTCTATTAGCCCAATTTACATTGATGATGAGTTTCAAACGCCAAAACAGGAGATTGAACAGCTTTTCACCAATAGTGAAGTATACGTGTCTCTCGAATATCTTGGTCTAGACAATCAGTACAGCGTAATCAAACGTAGACTTTCTACGGATACCAACCTGCAAAACTACATTTTGAATGGGCGCGAAGTAACAAGTAAAGAATACATTGCCCACATTATGGGTAGTGTTTTCAACGTCTACTCTACTAAACCAACTATCAGAAAACTTGCTCCAAAGTTTTTTAGAACAACACAACACCGTATGACAAAGACTGTTAATTTTGACAACGGTAGGAACACTTCTAAGTCTGACATTAATACTGTTTTTCTTTATCTATTCAACTTTGATGACACCGAAATTCTTTCCAAAGTCCACAAGCTAAAGACCACAATCAAGAGTTATGAAAGAAATCTAAAAGCGTTCAATAGTGTCATTTCTCAAGATAAGATTGTTGGTTCAGTATCCAAAATAAAGAAAGATATTACTAAATTAGAAAAATCTTTATTATCATCCGAGAAAGGTATCGACAAGCTAGAGATCATTTCTAAAATTAACAGGATTGATGACGAACAAAACTCATTGTCTGATGAGATTCTTTCATTAGATTTGAAAATCAAAAACATCTATAAAACCAATGAAATACTAAAGACCAATGAGCAGCATCATTTGCTTGATGAGCTGAGATCAATCTATGAGTATGCATCGGTAAAAATAGAATCTACTCTTGATGATTATGAACAAGCACTCTCCTTCCATAACCATCTTTTGAATACCAAACGAGAGTTTGTTTCCCTGGGGCTAGATAAGCTGCAACAAAAGCATGAACAAGCAACTATCAAGTTTGGTCAACTGAAAAATCAGAAACAGATGCTTTTTGATGATCTTAAGTCAAAAAAGAAAATAGAAGAGATATCAGACACGATGAAGGAAATCGGTGCACTTGATAAAGAGTTAGCCAAACTAACAGCGATCATCGAGAAAAAAAATGATATTGATTCGAAACTGATACTTGAGAAACAAAGATTAGCTGAGTTGGCTAGTGAGTTGGAAACAGAACTGAGCAATGTAACCTCATTTGAAGAAAAATATATCGAAAACTTCAAAGTCTACACTCGTGATTTCTATGGTGTTGAGTACAACTTTAGTCTTCACCTAGACCAAGAAAAAGGTGAATGTTCCCCACATGTTGACGATGTAGAATCAAACAATGAGGGTGGATTGAAGAGACTCGAAGTTGTAACGTTTGATCTAGCATACATCAAGACAGTTTGTGATATGCAAGCATTGAGGCCTAACTTTGTACTACACGATTCCATTGATGAAATCGACATACAACACGTTCGTAAAATGTTTGATGAATCAATTCAACTCTCGGGACAACATATTGTCTCAATGCTGTCTGATAAGCTAGAACAAGAAGATTATCTTAAGTATAAACAGCACATCATCATGGAGCTATCTCAAGACAATAAGTTCTTTAAACTCTAAGCTCAAAACACTACCAAAACAGGTTCCTGTTTTGGTAGTTTATCGTCCTGTTCCATGAAGTGCTATATAGGCTTAACATAACCCAAAGCATCTCAGATTTCGGCAGGCTCATATTCTAAGAGTCGTCTTATCCAGTTTGTTTTGTATTACAATAAACTATGTAAATACAGTAAGTTGCCAGTTCCCATATTCGTCCCACTCTCTCCGCCACATTTAGAAAAAGCCCGCTAAGAAATTAGCGGGCTTTTTCGCATCTCCAGACTTAAAAAGATTTGTACAAATCACTTACCACTTCTTGAACGCAACTAAGCACTCCGCCACACTCCGAAAGAACCCACAAAAAATTAATGCCCTTTTCGTTCGTTCCAGTGTTGAATCAATTTGATATTTACATCTAGTTGTATCTACTCATCAATAAAGACTTCTTTAGCGGCATTGATAAGCTGCAAATGGATTGGGACGAGGTCAGCATGATTCGTTCGATATCCACCTCCAACGACAGCTGCGACAGGGATACCTCGAGATTTCACTGTTTGCATTAAAAATCTATCACGTTCTAAAATCCCTTGAGTCGACACATCAAAATATCCAAGCTCATCGTCTTGATGTATATCGACACCAGCATCGTAGATAACTAAATCAGGGCGATGAAGATTAAGTGCCATATCGACCACTTCTTTAAACGCCATTAAAAAATCCTCATCACCTGTCCCTCGCACCAAAGGCACATCGAGGTCAGACTGAGGCTTCCTCGCTGGGAAGTTTTTATCACAGTGGAAAGAAAGCGTGATGATATCTGGCTCATCGTCACATAAAGTTGCTGTTCCATCCCCATGGTGAACATCACTATCAATGATCAATACTTTATCGACATGCTCGACTTCGAGCGCTTGCCTGGCCGCGATCACTAAGTCATTAAATAAACAAAAACCACTGCCAAACTCTTTGTGTGCGTGGTGATACCCACCACTCAAATGAATGGCCACACCGTACTCAAGTGCCTTTTTTGCGGTCAGAGCCGTGCCCGCTGCTGAAGTTAGCGTTCTGGTAATGAGAGACTCACTCCAAGGAAAACCTATTCGGCGCATCTTCGCAGCTGGCATGTTTCCACTAACAAGTAACTCGACGTATTCCTCGTCATGAACACGTTTTACTTCCCCAACAGTTAATGCTTCGGGCTGGAAAAACTGCGCGTGCTCTTTCCAGTTATCTTTCTCTATATGCACCAATACCGATTCATAGAGGTACTGGTATTTCATAATTGGGTAACGATGCCCCTCTGGCAACTCAAGTTGAGAATAAATCGGGTGGTAGATAAATGGCAGCATGAGAAATTCTTAATAACAATGGTAACGAAATAGTATCAACTTCAAGGGTTGAATAAAACGCAATTTAATTGATAATAATTTTCAATATCAATTAAATTTAATATACATATGAATTCTACTTTCTTTGCTATTCTCGGCGCACTGTTTGGCTCTCTTTGTGCTCTGTCCCTATTTTCATCTCTTGTTGTTGGTGCGTGGTGGTTGGTTGATTTTATTGTGCTTAGCTAACACAATGACTTTCAACTGAAATCAAAAAAACATAGGTGTTTGTATGAGTCAAACCGTCTTTATTACCGGAGCAAATCGCGGCATTGGCCTTAGCTTAACTGAGCTGTACCTGAAGCAAGGCCACCAAGTACATGCTACTAGCCGTTCCTTAGAGAACAGTTCAGAACTACAAACTCTAGCCTCACAATTCAGTAATTTGGTTTTGCACGAACTGGATGTCACTCACTACGAACAAGTCGCTAAGCTTGCCGATAAACTCCCTGCCATCGACTTACTCATCAATAATGCAGGATATTACGGCCCCAAGGGATATGGCTTTGGAAACACTGACGTAGAAGAATGGCGTAAAGCCTTCGAAGTAAACACCATTGCACCGTTAAAACTGGTTGAGCACTGTTACCCTCGCTTACAACAAGGCAAGATAAAAAAGATTGCTTGTATCTCATCAAAAGTGGGGAGCATGACCGAAAATACGTCCGGTGGCGGTTATATTTATCGCTCATCGAAAGCGGCGCTTAACTCGGTTGTGAAAAGCTTAAGTAATGATTTAACACCTGAAGGATTTACCGTTTTAGCGCTTCACCCTGGTTGGGTAAAAACGGCGATGGGCGGGCCAAATGCTTTGATAGATACGCAAACCTCCGCGCAAGGCCTAGCGAACGTGATAGAGCTGAGCACACCGCAGCTTTCAGGTCGATTTATTAACTACGATGGTACTGAGTTACCTTGGTAGCAGCATTAAGACACAACCATCACTAAACCAAATACCATCAAAGCCAGGCTTCATAATCGTGACTTGGTTGGCAAACATAATGTTCATCAGTGATCCACCAGCATAATTCACGCAATCTAACTTGAATTTATCTACATCCAATCCAGACTTAGGAAAAAGTAGAACAAATAAGGAGAAAGCACGATGGCAGCAGATAGGGATTTGGTTAATTTTAGCGAAGAGCACGAACTAAATTACTGCTTGAGAAGTGCTGGTAAACGCCAAACTCAAGCGAATCGAGATACATTAGTTGACTTGGGCAACCAGGTGAAAGAGGTACTGGACAAACGCGTGTTAACTCAAGGTGAAGTAAGAGGCGCGATCCAAAACCACGGTGACCTGTTCGAGTAATCTATTTTCAAGCATGCGCGGTGTTTAATTACACCGCGCTTGTCCTATGCCTGCTTACCTTTGGTTGCACGAGATTTAGTCGCGCCACCATTCTTTGAATAACTGCGCTTTTTACGTTTAAACGCAGGACGTTCCACCTTGGGTAAATGACGTAATGAATCAGGGATAGGGCCTGCTTTTACTTGTGCCATCAAGCTATCAATGCGTTGTTCCAGTGCTTGCATGAACGGCTGATATGCTTGATTTCTCTCTGCCATACCTTGTAACTGGTGCTCCCAATGAGCCGTCATATCAGGGTATGTTGAATCTTCTGGCAAGGCATGAATGAGACCTCTTCCCGCAGGAGAACTGAGAATTGACTTACCTTGACGCGTAAGCAGTTGGCGTTTGAACAGCGTGTCCAAAATACCAGCGCGAGTCGCTTCCGTGCCTAGCCCATCAGTGTCACGAAGGATTTTTTTCAGTTCTTTATCCGCAACGTAACGGGCGATCCCGGTCATCGCTTGCAACAGCGATGCTTCGGTAAAATGCTTTGGTGGCTCGGTTTTTCGGTCTTTTATTTCCCCTTCACGACAAGTTAACACGGTGCCTTCGGGTAGCGGTGGCACGGCATCAATACCTTCATCTTCCTTGTCAGTTTTGCCCATTAGCGCTTTCCAACCCGGCGAAACTAACTGACGACCTTTCGCGACAAACGTACCACCAGCGATATCGAAAACCAATTTCGCTTCTGCGTAAACCGCCGCCGGATAGAACTGCATGAGGTACTGGCGCGCAATCAATTGATACACTTTCATCTCATTGCCGGAAAGCGCATTCACATTAGCTTGCTTCGGTGTAGGGATAATCGCATGGTGCGCATCCACTTTTTTATCGTTCCAGGCTTTGGACTTTAATGTTAAGTCTGCTCCCTGAACGGCAACTTGCAACTCTTTTGCGTTATTCGCAATAGCAGTTGTCACCGTCCCTGCTTGTGAGTAGTGTTCCATCGGTAAATAGCGACAATCTGAACGCGGGTAAGTGATCAGCTTGTGCTTTTCATACAATGCCTGACAAGTATCTAGTACTTGTTGCGCACTCATACCATAGCGCTTCGCGGCATCGATCTGTAAGGCAGATAACGAATAAGGTAATGGTGCTGATTGCTTGGTTTGCTTTTGTTCCGACTCCGTCACTTTTGCAGGTTGATTTGCGATGCGGTTTGCAACATTTTCCACCAACTTACGGTTTAACACTCGACCTTCTTCGTCCTGCCAAGGCTTGCATGCCTCACTTGGCTTCCAACGAGCACGAATATCAAAAGTACCATTGGCATCTTGATATGGGATCAGAGCATGTAGGGTAAAATAGTCCTTCGGGACAAAGTTTTCGATTTCTTCATCACGACGCACCACTAAGCCAAGAACTGGCGTTTGCACTCGCCCTACCGAGAGAACACCTTGATACCCTGCTTTTTGACCAAGCAAGGTATAAGCACGAGACATGTTCATACCATACAGCCAATCAGCCCGAGAGCGGGCCAATGCAGAAACTGAAAGTGGGATAAACTCGCGATTACTGCGCATAGAACTGAGTGCGCGTTTAACCGCAGGTAAGTTCAAGTCGGAAATCAGCAAACGCTGTGTGGATTCCTTCTTGGTTTTAGATAACTTGCAATAGTCCAGAACTTCATCAACTAACAGCTGACCCTCTCGATCTGGGTCTCCTGCATGAATGACTTCGTTAGCTTCTTTGAGCAATATACGAATCACTGTTAATTGCTTACTTGCGCTTTTCCTCGGTCTGAGCTGCCATTGCTGCGGAACAATTGGTAAATCTGCCATATTCCACTTTTTATAACGCTCATCGTAAGCGTCAGGTTCGACTTGTTCGAGCAAATGGCCGATACACCAAGTAACGATATCCCCGTTCCCACAGCGGATGAATCCTTGATCTTTCTTTTGAGGGTTTGGCAGTGCAGCGGCAATCGCACGGCCTAAGCTTGGTTTTTCAGCAATAAACAGACGAGACATAACGTTTTGGAAATAAATATAATTAGGGCCACATTAACGAATGTAGCCCTAATAAATCAAGAAAAACTGTATAAATAAACAGTCAGTTTATTTAAGTTTTCAGTTATAGAAATTCAACAAACTGAGAAAGGTCACGCTCAGGAACTTTCATCGGTGTACAACCAGGCGTGCCTAAGTACAAGAAACCAACAATCTCATCGTCACCTTCTAAACCAAATGCTTGATGAACTTCTGGATGGAACATCCACTTACCTGAGCGCCAAAACCCTTGAAAGCCTTGCGCTACGGCTGCCATTTGCATCGCTTGTACAGCGCATCCCGCAGATAAGTGTTGCTCTAGTGCTGGTACTTTCTCATGTTCTGTTACTTTAGCAATCACCGTGATCACCATTGGTGCGCGAAATGGGGCATTCTTTACCTTTTCGACCACCGCTTCATCACTATTTTCAGCTTCTGCCGCTTTTACCAAGATATCTGACAGTTTTTTCAAACCATCGCCCTGTGCGATAACGAAACGCCAAGGGGTTAATCCCGCATGGTCAGGCGCACGAAGGCCAGCACGAATGATGTTCTCAAGAGCTTTACCTTCTGGTGCAGGCGCGGATAACTTCGCGATAGATCGGCGATTGAGCAAAAGATCGAGAGCGTCCATGAAAGAATCCTTATTGAATATCGTTGTTATTTTGTTTACGCCACTTTAGCACAATCTGCTCCTGCGAATAACAACCGGTTTTCTGTGGGCTTGATAACGTGCTTCACTTAACATCAATCTGGGTTTAATGTTAATTTATTCGCGAAATGAATAAGTTGAACATAGGCAGGTTGATGAACAAGGACAAACAAAACAGCATTTACGAAAAGATCGTTAATGACGAAGATGCCCGTGCCTGTAAGGCGATTCCTGAATCAGCTTGTCATCAAGTTCCCGGCAACTTTCTTAAAATCATTCTCGCTCAGTTTTTAACGAAAGTCGGCGATGCGTTAATCAATCCTAAAGTCACGTTGCCGTGGATACTACAAAGTCTCGGGGCTCCGGTTTACTTAATTGGTTGGCTGGTTCCTATTCGTGAGTCAGGATCCCTTATCCCACAACTTAGCATCGCGCACTACATCCGACGCATTCCAGTAAGAAAATGGGTCTGGGTAATTGGCAGTATCTTGCAGGCTCTTTCCATATTTGCAATCGGATTGGTCGCATTAACTCTAACAGGAGCAGCTGCGGGTTATGGTGTGATTGCATGCCTTGTGATCTTCAGCCTCTCACGCGGTTTAAATTCCGTCGCATCAAAAGATATATTGGGCAAAACCATCCCTAAAAACCAACGAGGTCAAGTCAACGGCTGGTCTTCAAGCGCTGCTGGCCTGGTTACGCTGCTTTTCGCGAGCCTTCTGGCACTAGCCTGGTTATGGGACGTAGAGCCGACAGAGCGCTTTTACGGTCTGAGTTTAGGCTTAGCGGGCGTCATATGGCTCATCGCGGCATTCGTCTATGCGCGAATTAATGAGTATGCCGGTGAGGTAGACGGTGGTCGAAATGGCGTCCTCGAAGCATTTAAACAACTCGCGTTACTTAAGACAGACGTGACCTTTCGTCGATTCGTTATCACGCGGACACTATTTTTATGTTCTGCGCTGAGTGCACCGTACTACGTTGTGCTGGCACAGCAATCTCTGGGTGGACAGCTCTGGGTGCTAGCTCTCTTTATGTTTGCGAGTGGCTTAGCCTCATTTGTGTCAGGTCCTTTCTGGGGAAGAATGTCCGATCGCTCTAGCCGCAGTGTGATGGTCATCGGCGCAATGATGAGCGCGCTACTTGGTGTTGTGTTATTTGTTTACGATACATGGGTCACCGCTAGCCAAAGCTTCCTATTCGTGATTCCTCTGCTTTACTTTTGTGTTTGTATTGCCCACGACGGAATACGAGTCGGACGAAAAACCTATTTAGTTGATATCGCAGAAGGTGACAAACGAACGAGCTATGTAGCCGTGAGTAACACAGTGGTTGGGATAATGCTGCTTCTAATGAGCTCTCTTGGTGTTATGTCGAACTTCTTGAGCCTTTCAGCTGTGGTGTTAGTGTTCTCTTTTATTACTTTTTCTGGCGTGGTAATGGCCAAACAACTGCCAGATATCAGTGACTAGTTCTATACAAAAAAGCTGCGCTCAAAGCGCAGCTTTTATGGTAAACACACATTAAAAGGCTAGAGTTTTACCGCCAATTTAACACCTTGACGAATCGCACGCACAGCATCAAGTTCACCCGCATGGTCAGCTCCGCCAATGATATGAATCTTCTCTCCAAGTTCAGACCATTTATCTTCAAACGGACGTACAGACTCTTGTCCAGCACAAATGATCACTTTGTCTGCATTAAGTACCTGCGCGCTTCCGTCTACATGAATGTGCAAACCTTGATCATCAATTTTATCGTAAGACACACCACCGACTAAATGTACGCCCCGTTTTTCAAGGGTACGTTTATGGATCCAACCTGTTGTTTTACCCGGACCTTTACCTACACGACCTTTACGACGCTGAAGTACCCAGACTTCTTTATCGCTGACCGCATCAGGGTAAGGGTATAAACCACCCGGCTGAGACATCTCCTTGTCAATTCCCCATTCATGCAACCAGTCATCCAACGTTTGTCCAACTGGCTCTGTGAGCATGGTCGCGACATCTACGCCAATGCCACCAGCACCAACGATAGCCACTTTCTCACCGACTGGCGTTTTGTCTCGAATGAGAGTTTGATAGTCGACGACTTTCTCTGGGTTATCAATTCCATCAATATTGACTTTACGTGGCTCAACACCCGATGCCATCACTATCTCATCGTATTCTGTGAGTAAGTCATAGTTCGCTTCCGTCGATAAGTGCAGATTCACGCCTGTTTCATCAATACGGTTAGCGAAATATCGTATCGTCTCTCGAAACTCTTCCTTACCAGGGATCTGCATCGCAAGACGGAACTGACCACCGATGCGGTCGTTCTTTTCGAACAGATCAACCTTATGGCCACGTTCAGCCAGTGTGGTCGCACAAGCCAAGCCCGCAGGTCCAGCACCAACAACTGCAATGTTTTTCTTTTTAAAGGCTGGTTCAACAACAATTTCGGTTTCATAGCACGCTAGAGGGTTCACTAAGCAACTGGCGCGCTTACCTTTAAACACGTTATCTAGACACGCCTGATTACAACCAATACACGTATTAATAAACTGCGCTTTTTCCTGTTCGGCTTTAGCAACAAAGTAAGGATCGGCCAAGAATGGGCGCGCCATCGAAACCATGTCGGCATGACCTGAAGATAAAATACGTTCTGCTTCATCTGGCGTATTTATACGGTTGCAAGTGATAATAGGAACCGAAACGTGAGGTTTAACTTTTTCCGTAACCCATGTAAACGCACCGCGTGGTACTTGAGTCGCAATTGTCGGAATTCGAGCCTCATGCCAACCGATACCCGTATTAATAATCGTGACGCCAGCCTCTTCAAGTGCTTTCGCCAATTCGATAACGTCTTCAAAAGTGCTGCCCTGCTCGACAAGATCCAGCATAGAAAGACGGAAGATGATGATGAACTTGTCACCTACCGCCTTGCGTACCGCTTTAACAATTTCTAGCGGAAAACGCATACGTTTTTTATAGCTGCCACCCCATTCGTCGTAACGCATATTAGTACGTTTACATAAGAATTGGTTTATCAAGTAACCTTCCGAGCCCATTAACTCGACGCCATCATAACCAGCAAGCTGTGCTAACTCCGCACTATTAGCAAACGCGTCGATGGTTTTCTTTATCTGGCGGTCGCTCATTTCACTCGGAGCAAACTTAGCAATTGGCGCTTTAATGCCAGATGCACTTTGCGAGAATGGATGCATTGCATAACGCCCAGCATGGAGAATTTGCAACGCAATTTTACCACCGTGCTTGTGCACCGCTTCTGTCACAACTTTATGGGCTTTAGCATGTTTTGGCTTGCTGAATTCAGCACTCAACGGGTGTAAACGACCGCGTAAGTTAGGAGAAAAACCTCCGGTTACAATCAGTCCGACACCGCCTTTCGTGCGTTCTTCATAAAAAGCAGCGAGCTTGTGTAATCCTTCTTTGTGCTCTTCTAAGCCCGTGTGCATTGATCCCATCAGAACTCGGTTTCGTAATTGTGTGAAACCGAGGTCCAGTGGCTTTAATAGGTTTGGGTACATGGCAGACATCACTTAACATCCATTGTTATTATCATGGTCTGACCAGATTAAGCCTGCTCAACCAAAAAATCAAACAAGCGTTTACATTTTTGTAACACCGATCAATCTCGTGTGAAAATATGCCAATTGTTGAGTGGTCGTGATAAGCTAAAAAAATGTTATCTTTTGAGATCTTAGAGATAAGAACCCATACTTTGTTAGACTCGGCGTAACTATCTCGTTATGGAGACAAGATGAAAAAACTCTTCAAATTTATTGGTTTGATATTTAAAGGGATATGGAAAAGTATCACTTTCATCAGACTCGCACTGGCAAACCTAATTTTCTTGCTGATGATTGCCGTTTTCTACTTTGCCTTTACTTATACCGGAGACGGTCAACCTGTCGTCGAAAAAGAATCGGCATTGGTGATGAACCTTTCAGGCCCAATTGTCGAACAAAGACGTTATGTAAACCCAATGGACTCTTTTGCTGGTTCCCTTTTGGGTAATGAGTTACCGAAAGAAAACGTCCTTTTCGATATCGTTGATACTATTCGCTACGCGAAAGACGATCCTAAAGTATCTGGATTAGTGCTAGCACTGCGAGACATGCCAGAAACAAATCTCACGAAACTACGTTACATCGCGAAAGCGTTGAACGAATTTAAAGCGTCAGGCAAACCCGTTTACGCCGTAGGTGATTTCTACAACCAAAGCCAATATTACTTGGCAAGTTACGCTGACAAAGTTTATCTGGCACCTGATGGTGGTGTATTGATTAAAGGTTACAGCGCTTACTCAATGTACTACAAAACGTTACTTGAAAAGCTTGACGTTTCCACTCATGTTTTTCGCGTAGGTACTTATAAATCCGCTATCGAACCGTTTATTCGTGATGACATGTCCGATGCGGCGAAAGAGTCAGCAACACGCTGGGTTACTCAATTGTGGAGTGCTTTTGTTGATGACGTAACAACAAACCGAAACATTGATGCGAAAGTGCTTAATCCAACCATGGATGAGCTGATTAACGAGATGAAGTCTGTAAATGGCGATATTGCTCAGCTCGCAGTCAAACTGGGGCTCGTGGATGAACTTGCGACACGCCAAGACATTCGCACTCTATTTGCAAAACAGTTTGGTAGTGACGGCAAAGACAGCTACAACGCGATTGGTTACTACGACTACCTTGCAACGATTCGTCCCGATTACACACTACCTCAGCACGACATCGCCGTTGTTCTAGCCAGTGGCGCGATTATGGACGGTCAACAACCTCGCGGAACTGTTGGTGGTGACACGGTCGCAAGCTTGCTGCGTCAAGCACGCAATGATGAAAAAGTGAAAGCGGTCGTATTACGAGTAGATAGTCCAGGAGGCAGTGCCTTTGCTTCTGAAGTGATTCGTAACGAAGTAGAAGCTCTGAAGCAAGCAGGTAAGCCGGTTGTTGTGTCCATGTCGAGTTTGGCCGCTTCTGGTGGTTATTGGATTTCAATGAGCGCAGACAAAATCGTTGCTCAGCCAACAACCCTGACGGGCTCCATTGGTATATTTAGTGTCATCACCACGTTTGAAAAAGGCTTTAGCAAGTTAGGTATTAATACTGATGGCGTTGGCACATCGCCGTTCTCAGGTGACGGTATTACCACTGGCCTTTCTGAGGGCGCGTCTCAAGTGTTCCAATTAGGTATCGAACACGGTTACAAGCGCTTTATTTCTCTAGTTGGCGAGAATCGCGATATGTCTCTAGAGGAAGTTGACAAAGTTGCTCAAGGTCGAGTTTGGACTGGCCAAGATGCACTATCCTTTGGTCTTGTCGATCAAATGGGTGACTTTGATGATGCTGTAGAGCTAGCGGCGAAACTAGCGAACGTAACCGATTACGGCATTTACTGGGTAGAAGAGCCTCTTTCACCTACTGAACTATTTCTACAAGAGTTTATGAAACAGGTGAAAGTCTCTCTAGGTATTGATGCAACAAGCTTGCTACCAAAAAGTCTTCAACCCGTAGCTCAACAATTCGAACAAGACGCAAGCTTGCTCCAAAGCTTCAACGATCCTAAAGGTCAATACGCATTTTGTTTGAACTGCCAAGTGCAGTAGTTTTTCCATCAATATTACAAAGGGCACTTCTACTTGAAGTGCCCTTTTTATTAGGCTTTGCATCTCCTCAGATGACTTTCTGATGCTGTGCGTATAGCCTCGCATCTCAAGGTTATTTAGGTATATAATCCCCGCCTCTGTTCCCCTACACGAAAGAAAAAACGATGACTAGAAAACACATCTACATCGCTTACACCGGTGGTACCATCGGAATGCAAAAATCCGACCACGGCTATGTGCCTGTTGCTGGCTTTATGGAAAAGCAATTAGCAAGCATGCCCGAATTCCATCGTCCTGAAATGCCGGATTACACCATCCACGAATACGACCCTCTGATTGACTCATCAGATATGACACCTGCTGACTGGCAGCAGATTGCGAATGATATTCGTGACAACTATGACAAATACGATGGTTTCGTTATCCTACATGGTACTGACACCATGGCGTACACAGCGTCCGCATTGTCTTTCATGCTTGAAAACCTTGGTAAGCCAGTGATTGTAACGGGTTCACAAATCCCTCTCGCAGAGCTGCGTTCTGACGGCCAAGCAAACCTATTAAACGCGCTACATATTGCGGCAAACTACCCGATCAACGAAGTAACTTTGTTCTTCAATAATCAATTGATGCGTGGTAACCGCAGCACAAAATCTCATGCAGACGGTTTTAATGCCTTTACTTCACCAAACCTTCCTCCACTATTGGAAGCTGGGATCAATATTCAAGTTAGCAACAGCGTAACCGTTGGTGCACAACCAGAAGGTGAGTTTAAGGTTCACAACATCACGCCACAACCAATCGGGGTGATCACCATGTACCCTGGTATTTCACACGAAGTTATCCGCAACACGCTTCGTCAGCCCGTGAATGCGATGATTCTTCTGACTTTTGGTGTCGGTAATGCTCCTCAGAACCCTGAGCTGCTTGGTCACCTGAAAGAAGCCTCTGAGCGCGGCGTTATTGTCGTAAACCTAACTCAGTGTTTGGCAGGTAAAGTGAATATGGGCGGATATGCCACAGGTTGTGCTCTCGCAGACTCTGGTGTTATCAGTGGCTTTGACATGACGCCCGAAGCGGCGCTGGCAAAACTACACTACCTTCTAAGCCAAAACCTTTCTTACGAAGAAGTAAAAGAGAGAATGCAACAAGTACTGCGTGGTGAAATGAGCCTGTAAGTTCAAGCTTTCTACGATCTAAAAAGCCCAATACAATTTGGGCTTTTTTCTTTCAAAATCAAAATAATAAAATTTTGAGAAATAAGGCGAAAGGATTAATCAATGTTCGGATTGACACGAACAATATCGCTCTCTTCTCCGCTGAATTGTTTTTTAAGCTCTTGTTTTGATTTAAAACTGATTTCACCACCGACTGCAACCGTCATATGCTGCGCATCAGTATTATGTTTTGATTGATACAACATCACAGCTTGCATACACGAATCTCGCTGCTCTTTAGAAAGTGTTGTACCCTCAGGCCATCTTCCCGTTTCTACTGCATACACTAAGCGATCATAAACTTCTGGAGTCATCGCTTGTAATAGTTGTTCTGCGTCCATAGTGTACCTTCTTATTACATTCTATTTACAGAACATAACGGGTTAAGAAATTGAGTCAAGAATACGAAAATGAATTGGTGTAACGGATCACAAGCAAAACCATGAAAAAAACAAACTGGTTACTTCTCAGCCTCGCATGTTTTGTGCTATCGGGCTGTTTTGAAGGTAACGTGACAACCGAAGAGTTGTGCCAAAAAACACCAGAACTGCGTTGCGAGCAGCTCAATATGGATGACGGCCAATGTCGAATTCCAAGAACAAATTTGGTTTGGCATCGGTTTGAGCAATTGAAAAACCCATCGGAAGCAAACCAAATCATCGAATACGGTCTGGTCGCTGAATATAGGAAATGCTTAGAACTCGCCTCCCAGATCACCCCTATTGATCAAAGTGCTCTCAAAAGACAACGCTTTAATGCATTGGTACACAGTATTGATGAGCTAGAGCGCATTGTAAACGAGTTAAAAGGCTCAGAAGACCCGGCTACTTTGTATTTTTTATGGTCTCAAACGGGAGATACTCAAGCTCGGCGCGCATTTTTACAAATGGAAGGGTCTCCCCAATTAAATAATGCTGAGATGCAATATGCATTAGCCACTTTTTATACCAACCGAGATACCAAGAAAACCCTGGAGCTTCTTAATAACGCGTTGTCTTTATCTGATGAAGACAACATCAATCCGGTCATTCTCAAGTCAATGGCAAGTATTCATCAGGGGCTTGGAGACAAAGAGCAAGCGTATCTATGGGCAATGGTCGCGAAGAGATTCGACGTACCGCTTGCTGATGAAAAGCAGCTCCAACGTATGTTCAATTTCAGTCATCCAGAGCGATATAAGCAGTTGGATGAATTAGCCGAATCGGTGGCGAAAGCCATAGAGAAAGGTATCTATTCCCCAGCAATGATACCCAGTGAGATATAAACGAAAAACTCCCGCAATGAGCGGGAGTTTTTATTTAAGTCGAGCGACACTCAGATCACTGTTGAGCATGAATCATCCTGAAAGGATAAAACAATCTCGAGCACAATTTTGTCGTTATTATTCTGATTTGTTGAAAATTAACGACACAGAATTAACACAAAAACGCTCTCCTGTGGTCTGTGGACCATCTTCAAAAACGTGCCCTAGATGGCTATCACACGTTGCACAACGAATCTCTGTACGTACCATTCCGTGACTTAGATCTTCTAAATAGCGCACCGCTTGATCGTTGATAGGCGCATCAAAACTTGGCCATCCGCAGCCAGAGTCATACTTGTTATCAGAGACAAAGAGAGGGGCATTACAACAAGTACAAGCATAAACACCAGTTTCCTTATTATGCAGTAGCTTACCGCTGAAAGGAGGCTCTGTACCTTGCTCTCGGCAAACACGGAACTCTTCATCAGACAGTTGCTCACGCCACTGTTCATCTGACTTCGTCACTTTTTTCCCGCTTTGTTCCACGACTTTCGGCTCCTTATTTACTGTTCTTGGTATTGACTTTTTTAGCAAAAAACTTGCTTCTCTTAACAGTTGTAGCACATACTTTCTCACCAGGACACCATGCGTAATTAATTTGATAAGAGCACTTATCTCACCAGTTATATTACGCCAACTGGGCTACAGAAGAATCAGTTAAAAGTTTAAAAAACGTACATTTGCAAAGAATTGTTAAAAAAAGCGTCGCTTTTTTTTGACTTTAAACAAGTTAAGTCCGATTATCACTTGCAGATGTTTACTGGATTCTGTAATTTTACTACCAGTTATCTTTAATCAGAAATTAAGTTGTGGAGCAACTATAATGACTATCAAAGTAGGTATTAACGGTTTTGGCCGTATCGGTCGTTTCGTATTCCGTGCAGCGCAAGAGCGCAACGACATCGAAGTAGTAGGTATTAACGACCTTATCGATGTAGATTACATGGCATACATGCTTAAGTATGACTCAACTCACGGCCGTTTCAACGGTACTGTTGAAGTTGAAGGCGGTAACCTAATCGTTAACGGTAAAACTGTACGTGTTACTGCAGAGCGCAACCCTGAAGACCTAAAATGGGACGAAATCGGTGTTGACGTTGTAGCTGAAGCAACTGGTCTTTTCCTAACTGACGAGACTGCACGTAAGCACATCACTGCTGGCGCGAAAAAAGTTGTACTAACTGGTCCTTCTAAAGACGCTACTCCAATGTTCGTTAACGGCGTAAACTTCGACACTTACGCTGGTCAAGACATCGTTTCTAACGCTTCTTGTACTACTAACTGTCTAGCGCCTATCGCTAAAGTTCTTAACGACAAGTTCGGTATCGAATCTGGTCTTATGACTACAGTTCACGCAACTACAGCAACTCAAAAAACTGTAGATGGTCCTTCTGCTAAAGACTGGCGCGGTGGTCGTGGTGCTTCTCAAAACATCATCCCATCTTCAACTGGTGCTGCTAAAGCTGTAGGCGTTGTACTTCCAGAAGTAAACGGCAAACTAACTGGTATGGCTTTCCGCGTACCAACTGCTAACGTTTCTGTAGTTGACCTAACTGTTAACCTAGTTAACGGTGCTTCTTACGAAGACATCTGTAAAGCGATGAAAGAAGCTTCTGAAGGCGAACTAAAAGGCGTTCTAGGCTACACTGAAGATGCAGTTGTATCTCAAGACTTCATCGGCGAAGTTTGCACTTCAGTATTCGATGCTAAAGCTGGTATCGCGCTAACTGACAAATTCGTTAAGGTTGTATCTTGGTACGACAACGAAATCGGTTACTCAAACAAAGTTCTAGACCTAATCGCTCACATCTCTAAGTAATTAGAAAGTTAGCAATTAGCGAATAACTTCGTTAAAGAAAAGGCGGCTCTAGAGTCGCCTTTTTTGTATCTGGAATTTGAGAGAATGCAGGCTCGATGTTGCATTTAATGTGCGAAGCGCGTCTAAAAGCTCTCCCCCAGCGATAGGAAACTACACATGGATTTAAAAACTCTCCCAGCCCTAACGGTGCTATCTGATAACGTCACTATCGTTGAAGTTGATCAGATAAAAATCGTCCGCGTGATTCATGACAAAGCGACGGCAGGCATCTCGCTACACGGTGGTCATGTCGTGTCGTTCACGCCTGTAGGTCAAGAAGATCTGATCTGGATGAGCGAAAAAGCTGTCTTCGATGGTAAAGCTGCTCTTCGCGGTGGTATTCCGGTTTGTTGGCCTTGGTTTGGGCGTATTGCTGCTCCAGCTCACGGCTTTGCCCGCACCGCAGAATGGGAGTTGGTTGAACATCGTGAGAACCATAACGGTGTGATTGTTGAACTTGCTCTGTTCCCGACAGAAGAAATCCACGATATTTGGCCCCATATGTTTGACGCTCGTTTGGTGATTGAAGTGGGCGATGAGCTAAAAGTGACGCTCAAAGTCATGAACATTGATGACGAGGCTTGGACCTTCTCTGGCGCATTACATACTTACCTAAACGTTGGAGACATTAAGCAAGCACAAACGACAGGCATGGGTGCCGAGTACATTGATAGCTTGAAAGCTGATGCGGTATGCCAAGGTGGTAATGTTCTACAACTAACTGACACGATTGATCGCGTTTACACGCAACCAGAAGCGAAAATTTTGGTAAAAGACCCGGTATTGGATCGTACGCTAAGCGTACACAACCAAGGCCACAACTCAGCAGTATTATGGAACCCTTGGGCAGAAGGTGCGCAAAGCATGGGTGACATGGCTGACGATGGTTATCAAACCATGTTGTGTGTGGAGTCTGCTGTTCATGCACCAAGTATTGAGCAAGGTCAAACGCTCCAACCAGGTGAGACACATGAACTTGTCACTGTCATTTCAGCGCAGTAAGAATCACCATATAAAGGCCGGGGATACCCGGCTTTTTTTTGTAATAAAAGCTCTGCTTAGATGGTCCTATCTTTACTAACTTATTGGTTACTGGTCACTTTTGACGGTTTCATTAATAAATATCAAAAAAATTGATCATATAAACCGATAGCATACCGATACAAAACTCATAAATAATAAAAATATCAGGAATTAGTCTATGTTAGAGAGATACCGAAATCAAAGTGTCGGATTCCAGTTGAAACTGGTGATCACTTTGTGCCTATTCATTGCTTTCAGCAGTATTGCCGCGCTTGTTTACCGCAACGCTTCCGATGTTCTATTGGAAAGCACACTGAAAGAACACCAATCTAAAGTAGAATCAATGGCAAAAACCATTGCTGGCCAATTCGATGCTTACCTGCACACCGCTAAAGTCCTCGAATCTACTTTTCGCAATGGCTACCTTGCCGGTGTCTATGTCGAAAATTACACGGTTGACTTCATGGGACATGAAGTACCAAACATCACTCAATACAGTGAAAGCTTAATTAATGACACCAAGTTGGTCGACAGTTTCACACGTGATACCGGCGCTATAGCAACGCTATTCGCACCGTTGGGTGACGACTTTATTCGGGTGTCCACCTCCCTAAAAGATCCACAAGGTCAACGAGCGGTCGGAACCACGCTAGGCATCAACCATCCTGGTTATCAGCAACTTAAAGCAGGACAACCGTATTACGCTCAAATTAAATTGTATGGCGAGCGCTACATTACCTACTATGCCCCAATCAAAGATGCGACAGGAAAGGTAGCAGGCCTATCGTTTATTGGCTTACCAGTAGACCAAGCGACACAAACCTTGTTCGATGCACTCGAAGAGATAAAATGGGGCGACACTGGTTACACCATTATCGTTGATAACGACGAAAACAATCTTGGTAAATACCTACTTCATCCAGCAAAAAGCGGCTCAGATTCGTCAATACTAGAAGTCGCCGACTACAATGGTCACAAGCCTTTTGGTCAGATTTTCGAACAATCTAGTGGATTAATTCGCTACCCTTTCGAGTACCAAGGTAACGTAGGCGAAAAGTATCTTGTCTACACAGAGGTTCCAGGTTGGAACTGGAAACTGCTAGGCGGTACGTTTATCAAAGAAGTTACAAAAGGTAGCGACACGCTTCTCACACTCATTGCCATCATTTCTTCGGTAGCGGCAATCATTACTTTTGTTGTACTGACACTTTTCTTGAATCACAGCTTACAACCTCTCACGACTCTAAACTCATACATGACTCGCTTAGCCGGCGGCGAAGTCAGCTTGAGCATCCCAGCGTCTCGTAAAGCATCAAAGAATGAAATTACGAACCTGAGCTCAGGTGTCGCCAGTATGGCAAGTCAGCTCAATGAACTTGTCGGTAAGATCCGTTCAACAAGCGACTTAGTGGAGAGCAACTCCACCAGCGTTGCCAACGATGCACATAGCAATTTGACCCAAGCCGACCGACAACAACAAGAAGTCGAGCAAGTTGTGACAGCGATTGAAGAAATGGCCTCTTCCGCTCAATCTGTCGCACAACAAGTCGAAAGCATTGCGGAAAACGTACGCTCAGCAAATACCGATAGCCAGTCTGGTCTCGCGATTGTTGAAGGCGTATGTATCGACGTTGCTCAACTTAACGATCAATTGGATCAATCAGCAACGGCTATCGAGCAAGTAAATCGCGATAGCGAGAGTATTCAAACCGTCACTAAAATGATTGATGAAATTGCTGAGCAAACCAATTTACTTGCCTTGAATGCCGCCATTGAAGCAGCACGAGCAGGTGAACAAGGTCGTGGCTTCGCAGTTGTAGCAGATGAAGTGCGCACACTTGCGCACCGAACCCAAAGCTCAGTTCAGGATGTCGTGGAAATTATCGAGAAACTAAAAGGGTCGACTCATAATGCAGTTAATATGATGACAGACAGCCAACGCAGTGCAAACCAGGTCTTGGACAAAGCACAAGACGCGGGCACAGCATTAGAAGCCATCGCAGTACAAGTGCAGTCGATAGCCTCTCAAGCCGACGCCATTGCAGCGACTTCAGAAGAACAAGCTCAAGTTTCACAAGAAATTGCAGCAAATGCCCATTCTATCAGTGAACTTAACCGAGAAAGCCGCAACACGAGCGCAAAAACCTCGCAAAGTGCCATTGAACTTCAACAACAAGCACGAAACTTGAAAGAGCAAGTCGACTTCTTCCACTAATACTTAATAAGAGCCGACCCAGTCGGCTCTTTTTGTTTCACTTGAGACCATGCTTTTTGATAGAATTTGCCGCCCTACTTTCTGTTCGAGATCGTCATGAACTATCAATGCCCTCTATGCCACCAAGCTCTAGCGTTAAATGAAAAAACGTTTAAGTGCGAAAACAATCATCAGTTTGACTTAGCAAAAGAAGGCTACGTTAACTTGATGCCAGCGCACCACAAACGTTCTAAAGATCCTGGTGACAACAAAGAGATGATGCAAGCTCGTCGTCGATTCCTCGAAGGAGATTACTACAACCCAATGCGCCAAGAAGTGGCGCAGCTGTGTGCAACATACACTGAGGGGAGCACCCATCAATTATTAGATATTGGTTGTGGTGAAGGTTACTACACAGATCAAGTACAAAAGACGATAGAAACACAAGCGAACCATGCCACGATTTATGGCTTAGACATTTCCAAAGTTGCCATTCGTTACGCGGCGAAGCGTTACACGCACTGCAACTTTAGTGTGGCTTCTAGTCACCGACTTCCCTTCGCAAATGAATCCTTAGATGCCATTTTGCGCATTTATGCCCCGTGTAAAGCTGAGGAGCTGCAGCGCGTTGTAAAAAACGACGGCGTTGTTGTCACGGTTACTCCTGCTAGCCGCCACTTATACCAACTGCGTGAGCGCATTTATCAAGAAGTTCGTCTTCACAATGAAGAACCAGAACATATTGAAGGGTTTGAATTAGAGCACCAGCAGCATCTTAACTATGTTATGGACTTGAAAAACGGAGCCGCAATCGATTTATTGCAAATGACGCCATTCGCATGGAAAGCAACCGATGCTCTTCGTGAAGAGTTGAAATCCGCTACACTTTTCCAATGTGAGGCTGATTTTATGTTGCGTGTATATCGCAAAAAAACACTCAATTAATAAGTCAAAAAAACAACAAACGCAAATAGTTATCATTTATATTGATTCATTGCTCAGCCTCCATTAATATCATCCGGACATTTTTGGAGGCTTTTCAATGCGCTTTTCTACTTTGAGCTTGCTCTTTGCAGGCTTACTTACTGGTTGCTCTTCATATACGCACACCGACTCTCACGCAACCTCAGCGGAAGTCACTAGTTTTTACGACTACCAACTATACACCCCTTCTGGCGAGCACATCGCTCTAAGCAAACTGCCAATTGAGCTGCAACAAGCAGATGTCATTCTTATTGGTGAATGGCACACACACGCCGGCGTTCATCGCTTTCAAACCGATATGCTCAAACAACTTACGTCCTACGACCGCTCACTCGCGTTATCTATGGAACAATTTACCCGCGACAAACAACCTGTTGTTGACGCTTACCTACGTGGGGAGATCGGCGAACAGTACTTAATGAAACAAGCCAACGCTTGGCCCAATTATGAAAGCGACTATCGCCCTCTCGTGGAGTTTGCTAAGCAGAAAAATCTCCCGATCATTGCAGCAAATGCACCAAAGAGCATTGTCCGATGCATTGGTCGACAAGGGCTAGATTACATTAACAAGCTCGATGATGATCAGCGGATGTTCATTGCACAAGCCATCAACACTGGTAGTAGTCCGTACAAAGAAAAGTTCATGGCATCCATGCATCACGGTAAGCCAGAGCAGACGGAAAAACAGTTTGCAGCTCAAGTTACTTGGGATGAAACTATGGCGGAATCTATCGTTAGCTACCTAGACGACAACCCAGGCGCTCAGGTTGTCCATGTTGCAGGCAAGTTTCACACCGAGCAAGGGTTGGGTACGGCAGCATCAATCTTAAGCCGCAACCCGAGCTTAAAAGTGGTTGTAATTAGCCCAACAGATAACGTGCTTTCTGATAATACAGACTATCAGTTAGAGGTTCTCGCACCACCAGTACGGTATGTACAAGATGCTCACCGCATGGCGGCATATCAACATCTAACTAAACGCAATAACGATCTTCAATGTAAGTAGCTGGTCTTCAATTTAAGTTACTACCTTGTCGTTGCGTTGCATCATCACACCGCTCCGAGTTCATCGAGTGACAAGGGTCTGCTTCCTGCTGGTCTATTTTTTGCTAATGATCACCAATAGAAACTAGAAGCGGCAAAAGCAGACCTGTTTTTATCCAAATAGCTTCAGAAATAAACTTTGCCGCCGATAAAAATATAACTGCTTTTTACCCGCACTCAGTGACCGAGTGTCGATGTTCCAAGGAGTATTCGATGAATCCAGTAGGAAGCACTTCTGTTAATAGCTATGCCAAACAATCTGTCGCCTCTAAACAAGCAAGTATTGCACAAGAAGAAACTAGTGCTTCGCCGCTGAAAGTCGAACACAATAAGGTGACGCTTTCGACCGAAGGCAAAGCGCTACTTGCCGCTCTGCAACAAATCGAGCACGACAGCAAGAAAATAGAAGCAGAAGATAAATCTGTTGGTGAAAAGGTCGAATCTTTCACGCATGGTGCGCTTGGCATGGATCACCCCGATAAAATCGAGAAAGAAGAGGATGGCTCATATTCTGCGGGTCAATACCTTTCTGCGGCACTTACCGTTGGTGGCATCATACTGGCATTAGTCTGATAACCAGTCTGATAATCGTCACGACAACAAATCCTATTTGAACCAAACACTTACTGCAGCCCATAATTTAATAAGCCAAAGAACGATATGATGCAAACGTAAGTGAATTCGACCGCTCTTGTGGCCCGATAATACATGCTCGTTTATTGCTCCCTAAACTAGGTTTCTTGTGAAGGCACTGAATGGATAACTTTAGTCCATGCTTTCAACTCCTAAGCGTAATCCAAGCCCACGTTTGTGGGCTTTCTTCTTTCCAAACTAACGAACGTTAGAGAGCGACTCATTTTTTCTGCAAAACCAAACAAAAACGACAATTTGGTTAAACTTTTATTACCGACACAAAACCTTCATAAATCATTGCTTTAATGCCTGCGCTTTCAATAAACAAGGAAAATATAATGAAGCGCTTAGTATCTCCAATCGTTACGGCAGTGGCTGCATCTACCCTCTCTTTCAACGCACTCTCAGCTGAAATCAAAAACGTCATTTTGATGATCGGCGACGGCATGGGTCCTCAACAAGTTGGTTTACTCGAGACCTACGCAAAACACGCACCTAACTCGGTTTACAAAGGCGAAAGCACAGCGTTATACAAACTCTCTCAAGAAGGTGTGATTGGATCATCACTGACCAATCCAGAAGACGCAATTGTCGTCGACTCTGCGTGCTCAGCTACGATGCTAGCGACAGGAATCCCTACCGCTTCTGAAGTCATTGGCATTGATAGCCAAGGCAACCATGTCGAAACTATTTTGGAAAAAGCCAAAAGTAAAGGTAAAGCGACAGGGCTCGTCTCTGATACGCGTATGACCCACGCAACGCCAGCAGCATTTGCCGCTCATCAACCACATCGCTCCCTAGAAAACAATATTGCGGCGGATATGCTCGAAACAGGCGTAGACGTGATGATGTCTGGTGGACTTCGTCATTGGATTCCAAAGTCGACAAACGACAAGGGAGAGACATACGAGCAACTTGAAAAGCTCACTCAAGGTAATGTCTACCTAAAATCGAAACGCAAAGACGAACGCAACTTGCTTGCCGAAGCGCAAGACCAAGGCTATAGCTTAGCTTTCAGCCGCGATATGCTCACACAAGCTAAAGGTGACAAATTACTTGGACTTTTTGCTTACTCGGGCATGAGCGATGGTATTGCCTACAGTCAAAGCAAAAACGATCCAAAACGCACGCAGCCATCGCTGAAAGAAATGACCACCAAAGCAATCGACATTCTTTCAAAAGACAAAGACGGTTTTTTCTTGATGGTTGAAGGCGGCCAAATTGACTGGGCTGGCCACAGTAACGATGCAGGTACGATGCTGCATGAAATGCTTAAATTCGATGAAGCGGTAAACTCAGTTTATGAGTGGGCAAAAGGCCGTGATGACACCCTGATCATTGTTACTGCTGACCACGAAACCGGCTCTTTTGGCTTTAGCTACTCATCAGCAAACTTGCCTAAACCACAAAAACGCGACGGCGAAGCATTCAAAAATCAGGATTACGCGCCAAACTTCAACTTTGGTCAGTTCGAGATCCTCGATGGTTTATACAACCAAAAGAAAAGTTACTACGGCATGATCAGTGAATTCCAAGCGCTTGATAAGAAAGAGCAAACTCCAGAGAAGTTTGCGGAAGTCGTGAACGCAAATAGCGATTTTTCGATTACGCCTGAGCAAGCAGAACGCGTATTAGCAAGTAAACCAAATCCATACCGACTCGCTGGACACAAATACTTAAGCGAAGAGAACGTACCGACAATCAATGACTTTGATGCTTTCTTTCCTTACAACGACCGTGGCAACTTGCTAGCGCGTGAGCATGCAACAAAGCAAAACACAGTATGGGGGACGGGTACTCATACGCATACTCCTGTCAACGTATTTGCTTGGGGACCTGCAGAAACTATCCTTCCGGTATCAAAAATCATGCACCACTCGCAACTAGGCGAGTACTTGAAGCAACAAATTAAATAATCAACTTGCACTTACTTCACAACTCGTGATGTTTCAACGCTCTCGCAAGGGAGCGTTTTTTTATGCATGAAAACAGTTGACGTTTTAAATCGTACACCACAATAATTATGGGTCTTTAATTATATGAATAAAGAAAATGTGCGAAATCTTTGCTAAGCAACCCCAAGACAACTATCAGTTCATCACCCGCTCTATCCGTATTGATGGTCACGCGACCAGTGTAAAACTTGAAGCGAGCTTTTGGACAATTCTTGAGGAAATCGCTAGTGCTCAAAACATGACGGTTCCTAAATTCATAAGCACTGTTTATCAAGAAGCACTCGAATACAATGGTGAAGTGAACAACTTTGCCTCCTTACTTCGATGCGCTTGCCTCACTTACGCCCGCCAACCTCAAGAGACCACTCGTCAAGCACTTGCGCAACTTAACAGTTAATAGCAACCAACCGAGCAATAACCATCCTAGGCTATGCATCCGTATTATAAACCCTTGAGCATCTTCTAATTTGTCGTACTAGAGTACTACCCAGACTCCTTTTGAAATCGCTAACCTGTGCGGACTATCAAGGAGTACCTATGACAAAAATGATTCACACCATGATCCGAGTAAGTGATCTGGACCGCTCTCTACAATTTTACTGTGACGTACTTGAACTAGAAGTCGCTGATCAATACATCTTTGATGGCTTTTCTCTAACCTATCTAGCCAACCAAGAAACTGGCTTTGAATTGGAACTGACGCACAATCACGACCAAAGTGAGCCCTACACTCACGGCTCAGGTTACGGCCACCTTGCCGTCAGCGTGGAGGACATTGAACAAGCCCACAAACGCATTAAATCTCTCGGCATTGAAACTGGTGACATCAAAGCCTTTGACCATCAACAAAAGCATTTAGCAACGTTCTTTTTTGTAACCGACCCTGATGGTTACAAAATTGAGTTCCTGCAACGCCAAGGGCGTTACCTATAACAAAAAGAGTAAACATTATGATTCACTTGACGGCTACCTTTCATGCACAACCGGGAAAAGAACAAGAGTTGAAAGAGGTACTTACCCGAGCGCTTGAACCTACTCGCAATGAAGAAGGTTGCGTTCGTTATCAATTGTTCCAAGATAAAGACAATACATGCCACTTCGTTTTTCAGGAGCAATTTAAAAACCAACAAGCATTTGAGCTTCATGGTAAAACAGAACACTTTGCTCTTTTGATTAGCCAGATCGACAACTTGTTAGAATGCGAGCCTAAACTGGTGTTCTTTAACGAACTGTAACTATAGCGCTAACCGAAGATCAAAAAAGGCACTCTATCTAGAGTGCCTTTCACTAGTTGGGACCTGTGATTAAGCGTCTTGCTTCTCCACCATATGCAAATGCACATCTTGTTGTGGGAAAGGAATCGAAATACCTTCTCGGTCGAAGCGTAGTTTCACCTCTTTTGTCACATCCCAGTATACATCCCAGTAATCATCCGTTTTTACCCAAGGACGCACAATAAAATCTACAGAAGACGTATTTAATGTATGAACTTTGATCATTGGCTCTGGAGTGCGAAGTACCGAAGGGTGAGAGGTAATGATATCAGACAATACTGACTCCGCTTTTAAGAGGTCATCCGCATAGCCAATGCCAAAGACCATATCCACGCGGCGAATGCGTTCATGCGTGACGTTCTTAATAACATCTCCCCAGATTTTGCTGTTAGGCACAATAATAATTTGGTTATCAAACGTACGGATTGTGGTGTTCACCAAACTCATATGGCTTACCTTGCCATCCACACCGCCAGCATACACAAAATCACCAACATCAAATGGGCGATAAATAAGCAGCATCATACCCGCCGCGAAGTTGGATAACGTGTCTTGCAACGCGAAACCAATAATCACACCAGCAATACCGAAACCGGTTAGGATTGGCGCTAGGTTCAAACCAAGCTGAGATAAGCCCACCATGATACCGATCACCCACACGAATTTGCCGGACATCGAGATAAAGAAGTCCTGCATCAAGTGGGAAAGTTTTAAGTTTTTCGATGCAACTGCTTTACGGACGACTTTGCGAGTTAACTTAGCCAGTCCGCGAGCGATCAATAAAATCAGCGCAAAAACAAACAACTGGAAGATATGCTGCGGTGCATTCTCGGCAAACCAATCCAGTGCCGAGTTGGACCAGTGACTCAGTATTGACCACACAACTTTGGTATTCAGTAAATCATGGGTGATATTACCCGTCACTTCAAAAATTTGGCGTTTGTATTCAGACGTTTCTAAACCGACTTTATCACCAATTGAAATCAGGTTGCGTAAGCTTTCTGTCGCAATATTTAGCCTTTGTTTAGTAATGAGCTGACTAAGTTGCAACGACGCTTTTTCCGACTCTGGGCTAGACGAAAGTTGGGAGCCAATGATCTCACTTTGCTGACTCAAGTACTCAATTGAAGCAGACAGTAAGCGCATACGTTTATCAATTTTATCTTTTAGTTCCGCTTCTGCGCGCTCGTTTTGGGCCCCTAGCTCCTTCAACCAAGCGAGATTTTGCCAGCTCGAATCGAAGCTAACATCAAGATAACGCTGTAGCTCTCGATAATCGTTAACAAGAGCAAGCTTCTCTTCATCCTTAGCCTTATTTAAATCCTCGACGACTTTCTTTATTTTTTCCGATAGATAGTTCGTCGCGTCCTCAGAGTATTGTTCTTGTTTTTTAACTAGCAAGATCAGCTTGTCGCGAGAGATAGTTTCACGTTCAATCGCTGACGCTAACTGGCTTCTTAATTCTTCATTCTTTTGGAATAGTTGCAGTTGAAGGGCGTCACGCTCGTCGCCACTCGCTTGCGAGAGGCTTTGGGATAAATCCACAATCTCTCGGTTCAAGTTGTCAATCGAGATTTCGGCAGCAGAAGGCTCTTGGATATCGTCAGTAGCAGTCGCATGAACAGCGATTGGGGAGAACATAATGACGGCAAGTGCGAATAATGTCACCCAAGATGTCAGGCGCAGTTTCTGGGGGAAATGAAACGTCATGTTTACCTCATAGGGAACAATCCTGATCAAAACAATCAGGAATAGAAGTGTAAAGCGTTGAAATCATACTCCTAAGTTTACAACACTAAATAATAAACTGAGCAGCATTTCGTTAGCGAGACGTCAAAGTTGGGAGCCCCAATAGCAAACAAGCCTTTCATTTAATCAATGAAAGGCTTGTTTTTATTCGACTAAGGACGGTTGGGATGATTTAAAATGTGGTCTTCCCAATCCACCACATCAATCTCGTAAACAACTTTGTTACGGACACTTTCCCCTGCCGCATGCATTGCGGACTTAGAGCCGGTAATCAACGGATGCCATTCTGGTAAAGGCTGCTTTTCAGCCAACAGACGGTAAGCGCACGTGTGTGGCAGCCAAGTAAAATCGTCGATGTCTTCTCGGGTCAGCTTGGTGCACTCTTCACCCGAAGTGAAACGGTTTGGGTAATCCTTACATGAACACGTTTTACTGTTCAGCCAGCTACAAGCCACATTGGTATAGTAGATTTCATCGGTATCTTCATCCATCAGCTTATGCAAACAACATTTGCCACAACCATCACAGAGAGATTCCCATTCCTCTTCTGTCATCTGCTCTAACGATTTACTTTGCCAAAATGGAGTGCTCATACTTCAGGTCTCACCAAGGGAATTTAGGGGGCGATTTATACTCTTCTCAACGCAAAAGTTCAAGTTTTGAGAAGATCTTGCATCCTTCCCACATAACGGTGGAGATATTCAACTACTTTCGTTTTACTGTTCTATCCTTAAACAAGTTTCCATTACTCAATTGATCAAGAAGGCATTAAGGAGTTTTCATGGGTATTATTTCTTGGATTATTTTGGGCTTAATCGCCGGCGCACTTGCTAAATGGCTCATGCCAGGAAAAGATGGGGGCGGTTGGATTGCAACAATGTTACTTGGTATTGCAGGGGCATTTGTCGGTGGCTTCCTTGGCGGCATTCTCGGTTTCGGCGGAGCAACTGGCGTCAACATTGGTAGTATCATTACCGCAACACTAGGCGCATTTATTCTGTTGTTTGTTTATAACCGTTTCTTAAAATAATCACGATGATTTAAAAGCAAAAAACCAAAAAGGGAGCGTAATGTTAAGCGCGCCCTTTTATTTTTTTCTTTCTTCACTCTTCCAATCCACGTCAAAATGACCATAATTGCCCCCTTAATTTTTAAGAGGTTTACATTATGGATTGTCGATTAGGATGTGGAGCGTGCTGTATTGCGCCAAGTATCTCTTCACCAATACCTGGAATGCCCAAGGGCAAACCTGCAGGTGTTCGTTGTGTGCAACTCAACGACGACAATTTGTGCAAGCTATTTGGTAAGCCTGAACGCCCCAAAGTCTGTCACGATTTTAAACCGTGTCCGATTGTATGCGGCAACACCAATCAAGAAGCACTCGACAACATCACTGAATTAGAACAATTGACGTAACGCGACTCTAGACCACACGTTTAAAGTTAGTACCTCGGTTGTTTCTCTCCGAGGCAGTAATCAAAGCAAACTCAAGATTTAGCACTCCCCCCCTCAGCCTTTTATCTCACCCTTGAGAACTCTTGCCACATAGCGTTCCATTTGCGGTTTTTGCGCGATCTCCCTCACAATTTATTGACAATTCTCGACTATGTTCAGCGGGTCATTTAATTAAAGATCAGGAAAGAACATGAATAAGTATTTGGCTGAGGCTTTTGGCACGTTCTGGCTAGTGTTAGGCGGCTGTGGTAGCGCGGTGTTGGCTGCGGGTTTCCCTGAAGTGGGTATTGGTCTGTTGGGCGTTTCTTTGGCATTCGGTTTAACCGTTCTGACGATGGCATTTGCTATCGGTCATATTTCAGGTTGTCACTTGAACCCTGCAGTGACAGTTGGCCTTTGGACTGGCGGTCGTTTTGAGACAAAAGACGTTGCTCCCTACATCATCTCACAGGTTATCGGCGGGCTTATCGCAGGTGGCGTGCTTTACGTTATTGCATCTGGACAAGCAGGATTCGATGTTGTGGGTTCTGGCTTTGCCGCCAATGGTTATGGTGAACACTCTCCAGGCCAATACTCGATGATCGCTGCACTTGTGACTGAAGTTGTCATGACGATGATGTTCCTGATTGTCATTATGGGTGCAACAGACAAACGTGCGCCACAAGGCTTTGCACCTATCGCAATTGGCCTGTGTTTGACTCTCATTCACCTGATCAGCATTCCTGTCACCAATACGTCAGTAAACCCTGCTCGTAGCACGGCAGTCGCAGTATATGTGGGTGACTGGGCGGTTTCTCAGCTATGGCTGTTCTGGATTGCTCCTATTGTGGGTGGCGTGTTTGGTGCGGTTATCTACAAAAATCTTCTTGGTAAAGAATCGAACGATTAATCGTTCCTAACTCCCAAAATCAAAAAAGCCGCTGAATTCAGCGGCTTTTTATTAAATTCTGTGTCGACCTAATAGCGAATGTGACAACGTCGTGCCATCAACAAGCTCTAGCTCCCCACCGACAGGCACACCATGCGCGATGCGGCTGGCATCAACTTGGTGCTCTTTACATAGCTCTGCGATGTAGTGGGCAGTGGCTTCACCTTCAACTGTTGGGTTTGTCGCCAAAATCACTTCGGTAATATCACCGCGACGTAAGCGGTAATCAAGGACATCCAATCCAATATCACTTGGACCAATACCATCTAATGGCGACAAATGCCCCATAAGAACAAAATACCGACCAGAATATTGGCCTGTTGCTTCAACGGCTGCGATGTCTGCCGGGCTTTCTACCACACAAATTTGACCATTTTCTTGGCGTTTTGGGTTGGTACAAATGTGACAGACTTCTTCTTCGGTGAAGGTTCGACACTCAGTACAATGACCTATTTCTGTCATTGCCTGACTAAGCGCATCTGCAAGCTGCAAACCGCCTTTTCTATCGCGCTGTAACAAATGAAAGGCCATACGCTGCGCTGACTTGGGGCCAACCCCAGGTAGACAACGTAAGGCCTCCATCAATTGTTCCAGCATATGACTGGTACGCATTAAAAGTCCGCTTAATTAAATATCAGCAGATTAGAATGGCATTTTCATACCTGGTGGTAGTTGCATACCGCCAGTTACAGAAGCCATTTTCTCTTTTTGAGTTTCTTCAACACGACGGGCTGCATCATTGAACGCCGCAGCGATCAGATCTTCAAGCATTTCTTTGTCGTCTTCCATCAAACTTTCATCGATGTCAACACGACGTACGCTGTGACTACCAGTGATAGTAACTTTAACTAGGCCAGCACCAGACTCGCCAGTTACTTCCATATTCGCGATTTCTTCTTGAAGCTTTTGCATGCGATCTTGCATTTGCTGGGCTTGCTTCATTAGGTTGCCCATACCGCCTTTACCAAACATGTTTATCTCTCTGGTTTAATGAGGTGTTGCATCAATTAATGGGGTTATACCTTTGGGTTTTCAACCCCATTCCATTCGATTATTAGATAGGGCGCACACTATCTTTATCAAGCTCTGCAGCAAAACGACGTTCAATAAATTGAACATTTGGATCGTTTTCTAAACTGTTCAGCGCTTGCTGTAATTTCTCTTGGTAGAGCCTATCTCTCAGTTCAAGTGGTGTTTCTCCACTCTCCCCTATTTCGATGCTCATGTGGCACTCTTCACCTAACACGGTATTAAGTGCTTTGAGCAATTCGGCTTGAGCTCTATCAGTATTCAAATGAGCTTGGCTGCTTCTCAATAGTAACGAAACGGTTGTTCCTTGCTTACTATAATGAGAGTTTAGCGCAAGTTGCTCTACCAGCTTAGGGATCTCCATTAAGCTGATGAGCTTCGCCCATTCATTATGTTCTAATGACTCATCGATGAGCTTTTGTGCCATTTCAGGCGTTTTCTCATGCTCAAGTGCCTGCTTGAGCTGCGTAGGTGTCAGTTTTGTATTTACTTTTGTCTCAACAGGCTTGCTTGGACGCCAGCGATACGCTTCCTCAACTTGTGGCTCCGTCGACTTCGGAGCTGAGTTTGGCGACACCTGCGCGGAATTGCCATGCAATTGCGCTACTCGGTCGATAACCGATTCTGGTTGTGCAGATGCCGCTTTAGGCTTTTTTGAGCCACCATTTTGAGGAGTGTTCTGTTGTAGGCCTTGACGCTGAGAACGTAATTGGTGACGTAAACCGCTTAGACCACCGCGCGCCGGTGTTGAAACGCTCTCTTGCACTTGTTGAGGTGGCGTTTCATGCTGCGGTGCAGGGTTTTCGCTCATCGGCGGCGCCATATCATACTGTGGCGGAACCCTCTCATATCCACTCGCGTGATATTCAGGTTGTGAATTGGATGAAGGTTGAGGCGCCACTTGTGGTGAGCTTTGTGCTGGACTCGGCTGCTGAGCTCGAGGAGCTGCTACTGTCTGAGCTGGTGCAGCCTTTGGTTGACTGGTACTTTGAACTGGGGCTGAAGCTGATTCGCAGTTACTGGAAACAACATTTGCCCCACTGTTACTTGATGGGCGGAACGCCATCATACGCAGCACAATCATTTCCAGACCGACTCGCCCATTTGGCGAGAGGGTCAAATCTTCACGACCTTTCAATGCAATTTGATAGTAAAGCTGAACGTCTTGCGGGCTTAGAGCTTTACTCAACAGCTCAATTTTCTCTGCATCTGGTTGTGCTCGGTCTAACGACGCGGGCAACGCTTGATACATCGCAATTCGGTGTAACTGTGTTGCGACTTGCTGCAACAAACCATCCCACTCAACACCATTTGCCGCTAATTGTTGGATTTTATCCATAGCTTGTTGAGGTTTCTTGCTGCTGATTGACTCTAGTAAGTGAATCGCTTGGTCGGTATCAATCGTCCCCAACATGTGGCTGACAATATCGGCTTGCACCGCACCGTTACCTAAAGCAATTGCTTGATCAGTCAAGCTGAGAGCATCACGCATACTGCCATCTGCAGCATGTGAGATCATACCCAGTGCTTTTGGTTCTGCCGATACTTGCTCTTGACCCAAAATGTAGTCAAGTTGCTGGTGAATATCATCAACGCTGATTGGTTTCAGATGAAACTGAAGACAACGCGACAATATAGTGACAGGCAGCTTTTGTGGATCAGTTGTTGCGAGTAAGAACTTCACATACTCTGGCGGCTCTTCCAGGGTTTTCAACAACGCATTGAAAGAGTGACGCGATAGCATGTGCACCTCATCGATGAGGTACACTTTAAAACGTCCACGAGCAGGTTTGTATTGAACGTTGTCTAACAGTTCACGAGTGTCTTCAACTTTAGTACGTGATGCTGCGTCGATTTCAAGAAGATCGACAAAGCGACCTTCATCAATTTCACGACAAGTATCACACTTACCACAAGGTGTCGCGGTAATGCCGGTTTCGCAGTTCAAGCCTTTGGCAAACAGCCTACCGATACTCGTTTTACCCACACCACGAGTCCCGCTGAACAGATAAGCATGGTGTAAACGGTTTTGCGCCAGTGCGTTTTCCAACGCCGTCAGGACATGTTTTTGTCCGACAACTTGGTCAAACTGATTAGGACGCCATTTTCGCGCTAAAGCTAAATAACTCATTGAATGTATTAATGTCCTTCAAAATCGCAGATGCTGTACACGTTTAGACCTAGTGCCTCTAAACGTTTATCGCCACCGATTTCTGGTAGGTTGATAACGAACGCAGCGTGCTCAACTTCACCACCCAGTTGGCGAATCAGCTTAGTCGTCGCTTCAATAGTACCGCCCGTTGCCAATAAATCGTCGACAACCAGTACTTTGTCGCCTTCAACGATGGCATCTGTATGGATTTCTAGTGTATCAACGCCGTATTCAAGCTCATAAGATTGAGCAACAGTAGGGCGTGGTAGCTTGCCTGGTTTACGCACTGGTACAAAACCAACACCTAGCTCAAGCGCTAAAGGCGCGCCAAATAGAAAGCCACGGGCTTCCGTACCCACAACCTTGGTAAAGCCCATATCTTTGTAACGTTCAACAAGTAAGTTGATCGTCGCTTGGTATGCTTTCGCGTCTTCAAGAAGGCTCGTCACATCACGAAATAGAATGCCTGGCTTTGGGTAGTCTTGGATGCTTTTGATGCTAGATTTGATCAGTGAAATTGTTTCTGTAGTCATAATACCGATTTACTTAGATTGGCTCATCACCCTCTCTAATCGCAGTATCACGAGGGCAACGAACAATAGGTTTTCACCACTATGTGCTTATTTTCGTAAAAGTCACAGGCGCTGAAAATACAAACGCCCACTCGAAGAGCGGGCACACTATTCTCTACAATCTTAGTGATTTTCTTCTCGGTCAGCAACCAACTCAATCACAGGCAGACGCATAAACCAGCTGAGTAAAACGATTAGCATCACTAAAAGACCAATTTTTACCCAAACGAGGGGGACAACAACGATTGAAACCATGAAACTAAGCGCAATAAAAATCGCACCACGCTTTTTTACTTTTGAAGTAACAGCCCGATGCTTATGCCAATTGTCGAGAATGGGTCCAAACGTTTTGTGGTTATGTAACCATTGATGAAATGCGGGGCTACCACGCATAAAACATGCGCTAGCAAGCAAAATAAAAGGTGTGGTGGGTAACAGTGGAAGGGCTATGCCGGCTATGCCGAGCACAATACAGAGTCCACCAACAGTATTGAAAAAGTAACGCTTAATACGAATGGTGAACTCCGGTACAAAATTGCTAGATTAAAAGCCTGCGTAACCATTCATTACACGAAGCCAGGTTAGCGTTGCAGGAAGTGTTGGGATCAAAAGAACTGCAATAAAACCTAAAAAGTAAAAAATATTATAAGGCTCTTTAAAATCTTTGTCTGCCATGATGTGTCTTCTCACTAGTTGACTTTGCTTCTCCCAAGGCACAGCGTTAAATTATCGTTGCACAAATGGGTCATTATTGTTTTAAGCGCTGACTATACATTAAACAGCCAAATCTAAACACCAGTAAAAAGTAAGGTTATTGAACTAAACGTATGTTGTTTTGGTGGTTCTAAAAAGATAATAAGCAGCGTCAGGACGCTGCTTATTGTTGGTTTGCAAGTCATAATTATACTAGTCGGGATTTCCGGGTAATACTTAAACTAAAACTTGAAGAACCTAAACACCCGATAGATAACTGTCCTGCAACACTAAGCGGTAAATCGCGGGTGATGAAGTTTTTCATACTTCCTCCCCCTAAACGGTTACCTGCTGCGATGTGTTGATTCGTATTTCCGTCAGACCAATGGCTATCTAAACCCGCAGGCAATATAGAGACCGAGGATGAAGCGAGGTCGGCGACACCAAACACAGCATTGACTGCACCCGCACACTCCGAACACTCAATTCCTTTTTCAATGATCCCTACCATGTCCTTGAGATCAGCACTGAAACTTTTCAAGTTACGGAGATAGTCGTCAAACAATGCCCTAACGAGCAATGTCGTCGCAACTCCATCATTAGCTTGGGAAGCAGAATCAACTAGATAAAACGCAAATTGACCATTCATTAACCAACGATAATCGAAAACCAAGGGCATCACATCCGTCGATTGCAATAAACGGTACGAGCAGCGCCAATCTCCCTGAGCAGCATCCTTTTCTGGCAATAGAGCTTGCAGTAAATCTCTTGCCGCACTCGGATTCTGTTGTAAATATTCCAGATGCCAATACAGCTCTTGTTCATCTGGGATTTCACCACCATCATCAACCCTGAACCACTGACTTGAAAAGTCACGTTGTTCTGAGAAGTGGCTATCGGTATCTTCTAGCGTATTCTCTATCGCCTGAGATAGGTGCTCATAATTACCTATCGGTTTAGGAAGAAAATCTTTAATACCAAATCGCAACGCTTTCGCGACATCGGACATTTCATCCGTGCCTGATACCACGATAAGCGGCATATATGGGTATTCGAGACTAACTTCTTCGACGAACTCGATACCATCTAAGACCGGCATCGATAAATCACATAAGATAAGATCGGGTTGGCATTCCCTGAGTTGTTGAAGCGCTTCTAGGCCGTTTTCTGCTTCTACTACTTTAAAACCCTGACTTTCTAAATAGGCATTGGTTACTTTACGAAATATTGGATCATCGTCCACCAACATTATTAGTTTTTGATTAATCACTTCCTGTGCCGAGACCATTGCCGTTTGACTGTGAGTCTTAAACATACCTTTATCCCTCACAAAGCTCAGTCAAAAAAACAGATTTATTATTAAGTCATTATTTTTGTTGTGTTTACTTCCAGCAAAACGTGTCACAGCAAGACCTGAGGCCGCTTTACCTTGTTATAAAACTTAGCTCGGAAACTGCATTAATACAAATATTACGGCGTATAACAGTATTTACTCAAACAGGGTTGCTGTGTTCAAATGATGCAACATGTTGACTTAAAGCAAGCTTTGATCACAAAGTTAATTATAAATTAACCGTAATCGGTAATTTAATGTGTCTGGAAATATGAAATTAGATGACTTAAACCTGTTTCGACTGGTTGTCGAAAATGGGAGCTACACCGCAACTTCGCGAAAAACCATGATCCCGGTTGCGACCATCACCCGACGCATTCAAGCGCTAGAAGACTCTGTCAATCTTCGACTATTGAACCGTCATGCTCGCAAACTTTCGCTCACTGAAGCAGGGGAACGTTTTTACCATGAGTGCTCTCCTTTACTACAAAGGCTAACAACCGCAGCAGAGGAAATCACTGACGACTGCCGAGGAGCATCCGGCAAGATTAAGATATCCGCGCCTTACAACTTAACTAAACGAATGATGATGCCGATGTTCAACAGCTTTATGAAGCAGTACCCGGACATCAACATTGAGCTAACGACAGAGAATAATGCGGACAAGCTTGACCCTACTGAATGGGATGTAATTTTTCGAGTGGGACCTCAACGCGACTCTAGCCTCATCGCGCGTAAGATTGGCGAAGTGAAGGATATTCTCGTTGCAAGCCCTGACTATCTAACCTCGAATCCTGCGCCACATCATGCAGAAGAGCTCTCTAACCATTCATTGCTAAAAGGGTACCCGCTTATTAAGTGGACCTTGATTAATAGCAAAGGCGAGTCTGTGGTGAATGTTGACCGTGGTCGTTTTCAAGCAAACGCGCTCAATGTGGTGCGCAGTGCTTGTTCCGAAGGTTTAGGCATCACACTAATGCCAGATGTCATGATCAAAGAGTACATCGAGAGCGGCGATTTGGTACGCGTACTGCCAGATTGGAGTGCAAACCCGCGCGACATTTATATGCTTTACAACCACAAAGACCACCTGCCAGAGAAAGTTCGCCTCTTTATTGACTTTGTGATCGCTTATAACATTCACTAACTAGATAGCGAAAACAAAAAACCAGAGCCAAAGCTCTGGTTTTTTTACGACTTAAGAAAGCGCATCCTATGCGCCTTCGTTATGAAGCTCTAGATTTGCTAAATCCTGTTGGATTTCAAGTTGTGTTTTCGCATCATCATTACGAAGACCATCTAAAAAATCTAGGTATTGTTGGTCAATATCACCCGTTACGTATTCGCCGTTAAACACGGAAGTATCGAACTGAGTAATGTCTTGATTTCCAAGACCTACAGCTTCTACCAAATCTTCTAGGCGTTGATAAATAAGCGCATCGGCACCAATCTGCTTACAAATTGTATCGTTGTCACGGCCATGGGCAATAAGCTCTGTAGCACTTGGCATATCAATGCCGTATACGTTCGGGAAACGAACTTCAGGAGCCGCTGAGACCATGTACACTTTCTTGGCACCAGAATCACGAGCCATCTCAATAATCTGCTCTGACGTTGTACCTCGAACAATAGAGTCATCCACCAGCAACACGTTCTTACCTTTGAATTCCGAACGAATAGCATTCAACTTGCGACGTACTGATTTCTTACGTTGTTGCTGGCCAGGCATGATAAACGTACGTCCAACATAACGGTTTTTCACGAAACCCTGGCGATAAGGGATATCGATCGCTTGAGCGATTTGCAGTGCAATGTCGCAAGACGTTTCAGGGATAGGAATGACAACATCGATATCAAGGTTTGCGTAATCTTCACGAATACGTTCGCCCAGCTTTTTACCCATTTCAACGCGAGCGCTGTATACCGAAATTTTATCGATGAACGAATCTGGACGAGCAAAGTACACGAACTCGAAAATACAAGGGTTCAGCTTAGGATTATCTGCACACTGCTTCGTGTAAAGCTCACCGTCAAACGTTGCGTAAATCGCTTCACCAGGTGCAACATCACGGACGAAATCAAAACCGACCGCATCCAATGCCACCGATTCAGACGCAACCATGTACTCTGCTCTGCCGTTAACTTCACGCTTACCTAAACACAGCGGGCGAATACCGTGTGGGTCACGAAATGCAATCATACCATGACCAATGATCATAGCTGTCACAGCATAAGCACCGCGAATTGTGCGATGAACATTGGTGACTGCGCGGAATACGTCTTCGGTCGTGACATTTCCTTTTACTGAGTCAATTTCGTGCGCCAGTACATTTAGTAATACTTCAGAGTCTGAAGTGGTATTGATATGACGGCGATCTTTTTCAAACAGCTTCTGACGAACTTCGTTAGCGTTAGTCAAGTTACCGTTGTGGGCAAGTGTAATACCGAAAGGAGAGTTTACGTAGAAAGGTTGAGCTTCTGAAGCGCTTGAACTGCCTGCTGTAGGGTAACGAACATGACCAATTCCGACCTCGCCTTGCAGGCGTTGCATGTGTCTTGCTTCAAATACATCCTTGACTAAACCGTTCGCCTTACGCAGACGAAAACGATTGCTTTCTATGGTACAAATACCAGCGGCATCTTGGCCACGATGCTGTAACACCGTTAACGCGTCATAAATAGACTGGTTTACAGGCGTTGTGCCCACGATTCCAACAATACCACACATGTCCTAATCCTCGATTTGCGACAGTAGCTGGCACTACTAGATAGTGCCAGACAGAAAACTTGATGTTGCTTGTAAATGCTCGAAGAATGGGGCGATGATACGGCTGAACTCAGGGATCAACTGTGAATCTTTCCACCAATCCGAGCTTGGGAATGCAGTAAACGCATCCATAAAAAACAGCACCGCAGAAACAATTAAGACTCCGCGTAGACCACCAAATACAATCCCGAGAATTCGGTCCGTACCTGATAGCCCTGTTTTTTGTACCAGTTGACCAATGACGTAATTCACCACTGCACCAACTACCAAGGTTGCGACAAATAACGCCGCAATCGCCGCTCCGTTACGAAACATATCATCTTCGATGTTGGTGAAGTACACCGCCAATTTGGCATAGTAATTACTGGAGATAAAAAACGCTCCGAACCAAATCACCAAAGACAAAGCTTCTTTAGCAAAACCGCGAACTAAACTGATCAGAGCTGAAAATCCGATCACACCTAAAATGATAAAATCTATCCAATTCATCTTTTCTTCATCTTAAGTTGGCGCGCATTTTAACAGAAAAAATGCTGACGCAAACGTTTTCTTATGGATTTAATGGCTTAAATTTAAGCAATTGACCTTTTGAACCTGTAATTTTTTGTAATTCTTGAACTTGTCGTTCAAGTTTACTTTTTGACACATCAGGGCCAACAATCACTCTCGTAAACTCGTTTTCTTTCTTTGTGTGAGCTTGATAACCACGCTTTTGCAAATCCGCGACAAGCGCGACAGCATTTTCGTGATTCTTAAGTGCCATCAACTGAATGATCCAAGCTGAATCTTCATATTGATTTTTCTCTTGAACAGGACGAGTGACGACCTCAACTTGCTCTGGTTGTTTGATGACCTCAGGTTTAGATGTTGGCACTGGCTCGGGCTCAGAAACGGCTACTTGAGCATCCTCACGTTCTTGCACTACAGCTTCAACCGGAGAATCCGGTAACGTAATGTCGTCTTCCACTGGCTCTAATATTTCGAAGTTTTCCACATCACTATCAAGTTCTGGTTTGATAGGAATACTGGCAAATTCTTCTTTGTAGTGCAGTTTCTTACCATCTAGCACATCGGGAAGAACAATGACTCCGACTGCGACTAGAATGATGGTGCCGACTAAACGACTTTGGAATTTACTTGCCATCAAAATACCTTTACTTATTTATTATTTGATTGCCAATGTTCCAATACCTCTCCGACGGTATGGAATGAGCCAACCACCAGAATAACGTCTCCTGCCTTTGCGTGGCTTCTCGCACTCTCGAAGGCGTCAACAGGGTTTTCAAAATGAACTTGCCCATCAGGTAAGTATTGGCACAATTCATCAGCGGTCGCCGCTCTCGGTCCAGTAAGCGACGCTGGATACCATTGTGTTGCAACTGGAGTTAGCGCTTCAATGGTTGCTTTAATGTCCTTGTCATGCAGCATTGCAACCACAATATGGATATTCTTACCCAGATATTGTTGCTTCACTCTTTCTACCAAATACTCAGCAGAGTGCGGGTTATGAGCGACATCAAGGACTATTTCAGGTTCGTGATGCAGTACTTGCATACGCCCCGCCAAACGCGCATTATTCAAGCCATTGACAATATTTATGTCAGTGATTTGCAATTCCGAAGCCCCTAGTGCCATCAGTGCAGTGGCTGCATTTTGTAATGGTAGCGATGGGATTGGTAAATCCTCTAACTCAAATGCCCCACTGCTCCATTTCCAACCATTATCAGTTAGTTGGTAATCGTACTGAATACCTACTTGGAAGAACTCAGAACCAATATCGTCAGCATGAGCCGCCACGGTCGCTGGTGGCGTCGGTTGACCACAAATTGCTGGCTTCCCTGAACGGTAAATGCCCGCTTTTTCAAAACCAATAACATTGATGTCATCACCAAGCCAATCCACATGATCGATCGCTAAGCTCGTAATAACAGAAACATCATGGTCAACAACATTAGTGGCGTCTAGACGGCCGCCAAGTCCTACTTCAAGTAAGACAACGTCAACTTTCTCTACTTGGAAAATACGTAGCGCAGCAAGCGTACCGAATTCAAAGAGGCTAAGGCTAACATCACCACGCTGCTTTTCTACATAATCGAATGCTTCACAGTGCTTGGCATCTACAACGTCAACGCCATTAATGCGTACACGCTCGTTGTAACGAATCAGGTGCGGAGAACTATAAACACCGACTGAATAGCCAGCATCAAGTAAAATGGCTTCCATTAACGCACACGTTGAGCCTTTGCCATTGGTTCCGGCAACGGTGATTACGGTTGGAGCTGGTTTGGTAAGATTGGCTTTGTTTGCTACCGCTTGGACACGGTCTAAGCCTAGATCAATTGCTGAGGAATGAATATTTGCTAAATAATCAAGCCACATCTCTAATGAAGATGTGGCTTGAGGAATTGGGTTTTGGGTCATCTAACTTTAACCATTAAATTCTTTGGTTTTTATGTTAGTTGATACTTTACCCTTTTTCGTCCGCTTCTGGTACAGAATATGGCTCTTCATTTGGAGATTCGTTAACCGAAACCACCAAAGGAGACTTGTGGTTAGTCATCTTAGCGATAAGACCACCCACACGCTGACGCATTTCACGACGGTCAACGATCATATCAATAGCACCGTGATCAAGCAGGAACTCACTACGCTGGAAACCTTCAGGAAGATCTTCACGTACAGTTTGCTCGATTACACGACGACCAGCAAAGCCAATGAGGGCCTTAGGTTCACCGATGTTGATATCACCCAACATAGCCAAACTTGCTGATACACCACCCATTGTAGGGTCAGTTAGAACAGAAATAAACGGCAGACCTTTTTCTGATAAACGCTCAAGCGCAGCACTGGTTTTTGCCATTTGCATAAGAGACATTAAAGCCTCTTGCATACGAGCACCACCACTTGCTGAGAAACAAACAAGCGCACAGTTATTTTCAATGGCTGCATCCACTGCTTTCACAAAGCGAGCACCAACGACTGAACCCATTGAACCACCCATAAAGGAGAATTCAAACGCACACGCCACAAGCGGCAGACCAAGCAATTCACCCTGCATCACAACTAGCGCATCTTTCTCACCGCTATTTTTTTGTGCAGCAGAGATACGCTCTTTGTATCGCTTAGAATCTTTAAATTTCAGTTTATCCTGTGGCTCAAGTTCAGAACCTAATTCAACTCGATTACCTTCATCTAAAAATGTTTCCAAACGACGACGCGCTTTCATACGCATGTGATGGTTACACTTTGGACAAACTTCTAAGTTACGCTCTAGTTCAGCATGGTATAAAACCTGTTCACAAGAGGTACATTTAGTCCACACACCTTCTGGGATAGAAGCTTTGCGTGAACTTACTAGATTGCTTTTCTCTAAAATCTTTTCAAGCCAACTCATGGAAGACCTTTTCTCTCAACTCTTCCGCTTCATTGCGAAAGATATAAATTCGACATAATACCGACGGATTAAACCATATCTTGCAGCTACTGTAGATAAAAAACTGGTTGTACCTATTTTTGATATCGTAAATAGCGTATGTTTTCCGTTCACATTCAATGTAAACACTACCGATATTTTGAAATAAGTTTGTAAAATTAGTTCAAATTATCTGGTAAAAACAGTGGACCGATCGGCACTTCAGGTAACCCAAACTCTTCTGGGTAGTCTACATCTACCAGGTACAGACCTTCCGCTTTCGCTGTCGCACCCGCTAGTTTGCGATCTTTGGCTTCTAATAACCACTTGATCCATTCAGGACTCTCTTCGCCACGTCCAACTTTTATCAAGCTACCCGTGATATTACGAACCATATGATGCACGAACGCATTGGCTTTAATATCAATAACCAAATAGTTTCCATGGCGCGTAACGTTCAGATGCATCAAGTTTCGAAATGGGCTGCGAGACTGACAATGCGCCGCGCGAAACGACGTAAAATCATTTTCGCCAAGTAGGAACTGCCCTGCTTCATGCATTTTTTTCTCGTCGAGCTCACCATGATAGTGACTAACCCCCGAGTTTAAGATGCCTGGACGTAAAGCATGATTGAAAATAATGTAACGATAACGGCGAGCTGTCGCTGAGAATCTTGCATGGAAATCATCTGAAACTTCCTTAGCCCAACGAACCGCTATATCGCTTGGCATGTTCGCGTTTGCGCCCATGGTCCAAGCTACCATTTTTCGAGTAACGTTGGTATCAAAGTGCACAACTTGTCCCGTGCCATGCACGCCTGCGTCTGTCCGACCAGCACACTGAACTTCAACTGGGTGATTAGCGACGACGGACAATGCTTTCTCTAGCTCTTCTTGGACACTTTTCACTTCTCTTTGGCGCTGCCAACCAAAGTAGTTTGTACCGTTGTACTCGATACCTAATGCGATTCTCATCTTAACCTTCGAACTCTAAAATGGGGCGGGAAGTATATACTCAAGTCACCTCAAGTTGCCAGTTTCACCAAGGGTGACATAAAGGTAGCATCCTACTAACGGGACACAAAAAGGGTAGCAAACGCTACCCTTTTGTTTCGGTTTATCGGCCATTAATGGCGTCAATCAGGCTTTTTGCTTCGCGGCGAATATCATCCTCACCGTAAACAATCGCCTCTTCTAGTAGTTTAATCGCCCCTTGAGAATCGTTCATCTCGAGATAGATTTTAGCCAAATCCAGTTTCCCAGCCGCTTCAGCATTGTTATCTACGTCAATATCGCCGATCTCGCCGATAACATCTGGAAACTCGTTCAATCCGACATCGAGCTTAAGGTCTTCTTCTTCGAACTCACCACCTTCTCTGTCGACCTGAGCCATCAATTCATCAATCGTCATAAATTGATTTTTCTTCGGGTCGAAGTCATCCAAGTCGCTTTGCTCTGCCCAGTTTTCTTGCGCGATCTCTGGCTGACTTAGTGCATCACTCGAATTCCAAACATCACGCTGGTCCTCAGGCACTTCTTCAGTAGAACTTACGTTATCAGCAGCGGGTTTAAAGCCATCCCAATCATCTCCAACATCAAGCATGGTTTCAAAATCCATACCTGCACTTGCGATGGTGTCACTGTCTAGTTTACCTTCAAATACTTCTGAGTTTGCGTCTTCCGCAAGAAGGTTAGCCATTGATGATTCATCATCCAAATTACTGAGCGGCTCACCCTCTGTCGCTGTTGGCTGCACTTCTGGGTCAGTATCAAAGCCGTTTTGCTGCGCAAATACTTCAAACAAAGCATCATGATCGTTATCGGCTTGAATAGCTGGTCTCGATGTCTCTGCTTCAACCTTAGGGCTCTCTGGCGCACCCTCGTTCATTGACGCGAGAACATCTTCCTCATTGAACTCTGGAAGATCTTGGTCGTCAAAACTTAACTCTTCATCCTCACCGGAGATTGGTTCTATATCTGCAGTCTCAGAGCTCGGTAATTCTGGCTCTTCTTCCATCGACGCCAAGGCATCTTCTTCGCTGAACTCTGGCAAATCGAGCTCATCAAAATTGAACTCTTCTTCGGACTCAGCTGGCAAGTCGGCTTCAACCTGTTCTGGCTCAACGGACTCGGACGTTTCTAACGCAGGTTCGCCAGCCATAGACGCCAGTGCATCTTCTTCACTAAA
>NZ_JAWPOR010000004.1:0-72399 GCF_033344395.1 Vibrio sp. 1874 | reverse complement strand
CTCTGGCAAATCGAGCTCATCAAAATTGAACTCTTCTTCGGACTCAGTTGGCAAGTCGGCTTCAACTTGTTCTGGCTCAACGGACTCGGACGTTTCTAACGCAGGTTCGCCAGCCATAGACGCCAATGCGTCGTCTTCACTAAACTCAGGAAGATCCAGCTCGTCAAAATTGAACTCTTCTTCGGACTCAGCTGACAAGTCGGCTTCAACTTGTTCTGGCTTAACGGACTCGGACGTTTCTAACGCAGGTTCGCCAGCCATAGACGCCAGTGCATCTTCTTCACTGAACTCTGGCAAATCGAGCTCATCAAAATTGAACTCTTCTTCGGACTCAGTTGGCAAGTCGGCTTCAACTTGTTCTGGCTTAACGGACTCGGACGTTTCTAACGTAGGTTCGCCAGCCATAGACGCCAGTGCATCTTCTTCACTGAACTCTGGCAAATCGAGCTCATCAAAATTGAATTCATCTTCTGATTCAGCTGGCAAGTCTGCTTCAACCTGTTCTGGCTCAACGGACTCGGACGTTTCTAACGCAGGTTCGCCAGCCATGGACGCCAATGCGTCTTCTTCACTAAACTCAGGAAGATCCAGCTCGTCAAAATTGAACTCTTCTTCGGACTCAGCTGGCAAGTCGGCTTCAATTTGTTCTGGTTCAACGGACTCGGACGTTTCTAACGCAGGTTCGCCAGCCATAGATGCTAGAGCATCTTCTTCGCTGAATTCTGGAAGATCTAGCTCATCAAAATTGAATTCTTCTTCTGAATCGTTGGTCGACTCAGTTTCCGGCTCCAATTCAGGCTCATCCAGTAGCCAATCTTCTTCTTGTGGAACACCGAATTCATTCTCTATTGTATTTGGTGTCGGCGTGAAGGCTGGAATGTCTTCCTCTTGCTCAACGTGAGGCTGTACCTCAGCACCGGACTCCACGGATGGTTCTTGTGTTGAATCAGTATCGGTAGCCTCTTGTTGTAGTGATGAAGCTTCCTCTATCTCCGTTTGTGTTTTTTCAACTTGCTGCGGTAAATCGTCTTCACTATCAAATAGAGCGTCAAGTTCAGCAGAAAAATCCGCTTTTTCTTGTTCTGTTGGCAGAAGTTCTTCACTGTCTGACTCAAATAGGTCGTCTAGCTCGCTCATTAAAGGATCATTCTCTGGTGAGAGGTCCTCTAAATCACCAAGAAATTCATCGCTGCTAAATGGCTCTGAAGTAGCTTCTGGCTCGGTTAATGGTTGATCTTCTACAGCTTGTTGCGTGTCTGGCTGGCTTTCACTTAATAAAGCGTCGATGTCCAACCCAGACTCAATGTCCTGATCTTCATGAGTTTGTTCTGACTCAACTACGGGAGATGGCTTTTCGTCGGCGTCTGATTCACCAAAACCAAGTGATTTCAGTAACTCTTCCTCTTCCGATTTATTCTGCTCTGGGCTCTCGTCCTCTCGAATCAGATCATCAAACGGATCTAAATCAGCTTCAGTCTCTTCATCAAGTTCAGAGGTAACATCATCAATGAGTTCATCCAGTAAGTCTGTGCTATCTGCGTCTAACTCTTCGATCGAGTCATCACCTTCAAAACCAGAGATTGCTTCTAGCTCGTTTAGTGGATCAAACTCGTCTGTGTCATCTTCATCAAAATCAATGAGTTCATCGAGTAGCTCTGTACTGTTTTCATCTAGAACAGGACCTTCATTGGCGTCAGCTTCTCGAACTTCCGATTCACTAGCCGGTTGTTCATACTGGGCCAATAGCTTATCGATATCGTCGTCAGATGCCTCTCCTACACTAAAGTCATCATCCGAAACGGGCTGTTTTAACTCAGGCTCATCAGTATCTAAATCGAAGTCATCGTTGCCAAGTTCAGCAAACAAGTCATCAAGCATATCCTGGTCGACAGTGTCACTTGGTAACTCTTCTGACGGCTCATCAGCTGCAAGTAACTCGGCAAATGCGTCGTCTGAAAGCGAGTCTGATTTCTCATTCGCATCATCCGAAAGATCGAAGCCAGACTCATCGTCATCGAGCACTTCTAGTTCTGGAGCAACCTCATCTAAGGCTCGCTCCATTTCTTCTAAACCAAGCGCCTTTTCTTCGCCGTTGACTTGGATACCATTGTTCGATGACTCAAACTCATCCAGACCAACATCTAGGTCACCGTCATCGCCAATATCTGCAAATGGGTCATCGTCCCCTTCCAGATTGAAATCAAGTTCTTCATCGTCGAGGTTAGCAAAGACGTCTTCTTCTAAATCTGACTTCTCTTCTTGTAAAGACTGTGTGTTGATATCTTCATCTGCAAACAATTCATCATCAAGCGTGAGCTCTTCATCAAGCTCATCCGCCGCCGCTAAACCGATTGGCGCCGCAAGAGGATCAACGTTTTTCTGTTCCTGTGCAGCCGCATCTTCCTCTTTCGCTTTAGAGCGTCGACCAAGAAGCATAACAACTAGCAACGCAATCAAAGCACCAGGAATTAATGCCGCAAGACCAACAAGCCAACCATTCGACAAAATTTTGTCCATGGTGCTTGGTTGCATGCGTTGTTGTTCAGCAAGGCGCTGACGTTCTTCAGCAAGCAGCTTCTCGACTTCCGAGCGAATGCGTTCTTCGTCATTCAGCTCGCTTTTCAAAGTTTCGACTTCGCTTTGCACTTCTGACAGCATCAATCGAAGACGATGATTCTTCTCTTCTAATGACTCTAATTCACTTTGTGAGCCTTGAAGTTTGTCCTTTAGCGCACTGACCTGCTTTTCACCCTGCGGAGAGGTGGTTACTGGTGGCGCAGGGATGACGGGTATTGTTTTCGGAGTTGGTTTTGGCTCCGTTGCTGCCACTGTCTCTCGCTTAGCCGCAGGCTTGGGTTCTACTTTAATTTGTGGCTTTGGTTGCTCGGTGACTCGTTGTGCTGGCGTCGCTCTATTTGTCGGCTTCGGCTGTTTTAACTTAGCTTCATGCGCCTTCATAATCGCAACAGCTTGCGCTGTGGTCGCGCTTTGCACTTGCTCTAGAGAAGGTACTCGTAGCCGACTACCTGGGATCAATTCATGAATGTTTTGGTTCTCAAACGCTTGAGGGTTAATTCGGTAAATGGCAAGAAGCGTTTGTTGAACGGTAACACCGCGTGAAGGTCGTAATTCTGAAGCGATCGACCATAGTGTTTGATTTTCACCAGTCGGACCAAAGAAACGTGACGGTTGAGTATTCGCAGGAGGAGCAGGTAATGCTCGCTCAATATCTTCAGCATAGCTCGGAGATGATTGCACTTCACCAGACGGTCCAACAAGACGAATTCCTTCGGCTTGAACCACTGATGATGTCTGAGTCGCGCTCATCAACACAAGGGCTGCTAACAAACGCTTATAATTTTGACGCATAGAAGGCTCAGTTTTGTGCTAAATACAATTTGAAATGGTGATCGGTTAAATATATCGGATATCGCATGCAAAACTATAGCGTTGAGAATAAAAAATGTGTGGCTCTCGCCATATTCGTACTAATCTCACACTATTTTGTTTCGTTCGTACAAAAAAGCCTCGCACTGTGCGAGGCTTTGAAATGAATTGTAAACGACTTAGTAGTAATCGCGGATCAGAACTTCTGCGATTTGCACCGCGTTAGTTGCCGCGCCTTTACGCACGTTGTCAGCAACAACCCACAGGTTTACTCCGCTATGATGGCTGATATCGTTACGGATACGGCCAACCATTACATGGTCTTTACCGCCCGCATCGCGAACTTGTGTAGGGAAGTCTTCACCGTGGAACACTTCGATACCGTCAGTTTGTTCAAGCAAGTTAACGACTTCTTGTGCATCGATAGGTGAACGAGTCTCAATGTAGAGTGCTTCTGCGTGACCGTAGAATACAGGAACACGTACACACGTTGGATTGACTGTGATTGATGGATCGTTAAAGATCTTCTGTGTTTCCCACACCATTTTCATTTCTTCTTTGGTGTAGCCGTTTTCCATCATTTGATCGATTTGTGGAATACAGTTAAACGCGATCTGTTGAGAGAATTGCTTCTTGTCTGCAGGCAGACCGTTTAGCAGCTTCGCCGTTTGACCTGCTAGCTCATCAATACCCGCTTTTCCTGCACCAGATACCGATTGGTAAGTTGATACGTTAATACGCTCAATGCCCACCGCATCGTGAATTGGTTTTAGTGCCACCAGCATTTGGATGGTTGAACAGTTCGGGTTCGCGATGATGTTACGGTTACGAAACTCTGCAATCGCTTCTGGGTTTACTTCTGGCACAACAAGAGGAATGTCGTACTCGTAACGGAAGTGTGATGTATTGTCGATAACAATCACGCCTTCATCAGCGGCAATTGGAGCCCACTTGGCTGATAGCTCACCACCAGCAGAAAACAGTGCGATATGCGCTTGAGACCAATCGAACTCTTCTACGTTTTGAACGCGTACCGTTTTACCATTGAAGCGGTAAGTCTTGCCTTCGCTGCGCTCACTCGCGAGTAGGAAGATTTCGCCTACTGGGAATTTGCGCTCTTGAAGCACATCCAAAATTGTTTCACCGACCGCACCGGTCGCACCTAAAATGGCAACATTATATTGCTGGCTCATTGACTTACCTCAATCTGAAAACCTAGTTCTGCTAATGGAGCAAGGTTACATGTTTTGTTACCCACTAGCGTGACAGCACTGTATTCACGGCGATCCCAGTAGTTTTTACGCATCAGGTCAAAAGCGCCTGGCTTACTGATTTCACGGCGGAAAAGAGCGTCATCTCTACGCACATCATAGATTAACTGCGTGATGTTATGCAGTGTTGCTTCGTCCCAAGCTCTGTCCAATACCATAGTAGGAACAGGCGCGGTTGGCAGTAAATCGCTGGCATGCGCACGTAATTCGTTATTTAAGAACTCACAATAGCTGTTGAAAATCATCGTCGTACCGCGAGCTTTCCCTTCCAGACCATAGCCTGCAACGTGAGGGGTTGCGAATGCTAGCAGAGGCAGAAGCTCCATATCAACCTCTGGTTCAAATTCAAATACGTCAAGTGCCGCTGTAAAGCCATCGTTTTTCAAAAGACGTTGCTTCAAAGCAGCGTTGTCAACGATGGGACCTCGAGCCGCGTTAATCAAAATTTGATCGCTGCGGAGACCATTTAACACCTTCTCATCAATCAAATGATGCGTTGGGTATGGGCCATCTTTGGTGATTGGCGTATGTAGTGTAATGATGTCTGAGCTTTCAATCAGTTCTGTCAACGGAGTAAAGCTACGAGGATCACCAGCCTCTTGTTTGAATGGGTCATTGATGAGAACTTTAATACCCATGCCTTTCAAACATTTCTCTAGGTAGCTACCTACTTGGCCTGCACCAATAATACCTACCGTCTTGTCAAATACCGAGAAACCTTGTTGCTGAGCGAGCACCATCATCACGCTGAACGCGTATTCCGCCACACCCACTTTGTTACACCCTGGCGCCGCAGTGAAGAAAATGCCTTTCTCTTTTAAGAGTGCTTGGTCAACATGATCCATGCCTGCCGTGGCCGTACCAACAAACTTCAGCTTGTTTGCTTTGCTGATCAGGTCAGCATTCACTTTGGTGACTGAGCGAATCATTAGGGCATCAACATCCACTAAATCATCGGCGGTCAGTGTACGACCTGGTTTTAGAATTACGTTACCGAGTTGGCTGAATAGTTCTTCAGCATACGGCATATTTTCATCAACAATAATTTTCATAGCGCCAGCGTTCTAACATCCATTTGTATGAGTTCGTTTATTCGCAAGATGCGAAACTAAAGCGATTGTGCCCTTTTCCCGAAAAATCTCAAGATATAACACCAATAAACCTCAAGGAGGTAACTCCTATAGAATCAATTGACGGGAAGCCTAGAGAAAAGCAGAAACAGAGAAAAGAAAAAGCCCGGCTAAATAGCCGGGCAAAGTTCCAGAACAAAAGGATCCTATCCCGCTCTCCATGGGATAGAGTCTGCGTCTGTTCGATCAGTGTGACTGATCAAGCTCTGGAAACTGGATTGTTGGCGTTTACAGTACTCTCGCAAGGCGCCAACAAATTCAGTTAACCTTGGTACTTTTTAATAACCAAAGTTGCGTTTGTGCCGCCAAAGCCAAAGCTGTTTGACATTACGGTCGTTAGCTCTGCATCACGAGCTTCTGTCACGATGTCCAGACCTTGTGCTGCTTCGTCCAAGTTTGAAATATTGATGCTTGGAGCAATGAAGTTTTTGTCTAGCATAAGTGTTGAGTAAATCGCTTCGTGCACGCCCGCTGCGCCGAGTGCGTGGCCAGTCATTGCTTTTGTTGCAGAGATTGCAGGGCTGTTCTCACCAAACAATTGTTGGATAGCACCAAGCTCTTTCACGTCACCAACTGGTGTCGATGTGCCGTGCGTGTTGATGTAATCCACACCATCAACGTCTTGCATCGCCATCTTCATACAACGAATTGCGCCTTCACCTGATGGCGCTACCATGTCGTAGCCATCTGATGTCGCACCGTAACCTACGATTTCACCGTAGATTTTCGCACCACGTGCCAGTGCGTGCTCTAGTTCTTCAATAACCAGCATGCCGCCGCCGCCCGAGATAACAAAACCGTCACGGTCTGCATCGTATGTACGAGATGCTTTGTCTGGCGTGTCATTGTATTTGGTTGACAGTGCGCCCATCGCATCAAACATCATAGTTTGAGACCAATCTAGCTCTTCGCCGCCACCAGCAAAAACAATATCTTGTTTGCCTAGTTGAATAAGCTCCATAGCATGGCCGATACAGTGTGCAGATGTTGCACATGCAGAGCTCATTGAGTAGTTCACGCCACGAATCTTAAATGGCGTAGCAAGACAAGCAGAAACAGTAGAAGACATAGTACGAGGAACCATGTAAGGACCAACTCGCTTTACGCCTTTGGCGCGCATCGTGTCTGTCGCTACCGTTTGGTTGTATGCAGAAGCACCGCCAGAACCTGCAACGATACCGGTACGGTCGTTTGAAACCTGCTCTTCTGTAAGACCAGCGTCTGCGATTGCCTGCTCCATTGATAGGTATGCATAAGCAGCCGCATCACCCATAAAGCGCATCTGCTTACGGTCGATGTGTTCCGCCGGGTTGATTTTTAGGTCACCCCATACTTGCGAACGAAGACCGTGTTCTTTGAACTGCTCAGATGCAGTGATGCCAGATTTGCCCGCTTTAAGAGACGCTAGAACTTCTTCGACGTTGTTACCGATACTTGAAACAATACCCATACCGGTGATTACGACTCGTTTCATTATGACATTCCTATAATTCAAAAATCCGCTAGATGATAACTAAGATAGTCAACAAAAGTGGTCAGCTTTCCCATAAATTCGTACAATCGCCCCATTCTTACCGCGCCAAATCACAAATTTGCACCATTATGACTTCAATAAAAAACGCAGAACTTGGTTGGAACGAAGCTGGTACTCCGGTTTCAGACCAATTTGATGATGTTTACTTCTCTAACGTAAACGGTCTTGAAGAGACACGCTACGTTTTCTTAAAACAAAATCATCTCCCAGAAAGATGGCAGGAATTTGACCAAAGACGTTTTGTCATTGGTGAAACAGGATTTGGCACGGGATTAAACTTCTTAGCAGTATGCCAGTGGTTTAGTGAGTTTCGTCGTCAGCATCCGGACGCAACATTGAAAGAGCTGCATTTTATTAGCTTTGAAAAATACCCATTAAGCAAAGCCGATTTAAAGAAGGCGCATGAAGCTTGGCCTGAGCTAGCTGAGTACGCGGAAAAGTTACAAAAGCACTATCCTGCCGCTGTGCCGGAGTGTCATCGCATTGTTTTAGAAGACGGTGCAATCACACTCGACCTTTGGTTTGGTGACATTAAAGACTGCATGCCGCAAGTCCCATACAACGAACAAGGTTTGATTGATGCTTGGTTCTTAGATGGATTCGCGCCAAGCAAAAACCCAGAGATGTGGAACCAAGGCCTGTTCAACAACATGGCAAAGCTAGCCAAGCAAGATTGTACAGTTGCCACGTTTACCGCAGCAGGCTTTGTACGTCGTGGTTTGAACGAAGCTGGCTTTACAATGAAAAAGGTGAAAGGTTTCGGCACTAAACGAGAAATGATCGCCGGCTCTATGGAGCAACGTGAAAAGCAGTCGAACCATCTCCCTTGGTTCAATCGCACAGCATCTAGCAATCTTGATTCGATAGCCATCATTGGTGGTGGTATAGCCAGCGCGGCGTTAGCGAAAACGTTAGTTCGTCGTGGCCAAAACGTCACCCTTTACTGTAAAGACAAACAACCAGCCAAAGGAGCTTCAGGCAATCGACAAGGAGCCGTTTATCCACTGCTTAATGGCCCGCACACGGGTGTTTCACGAGTGTTTGCTCCTGCATTTTTGTTCGCACGTCAGTTTGTTGAACAAGCAGCACAAGAGATCGATTTTGATCATGACTGGTGTGGCGTGACTCAGTTGATGTGGGATGACAAATCCACAGACAAACTGGAGAAAATACTTGCGGGTAACTTCACACCAGAGCTCATTCACAAGCTGTCCGCCGAGGAGACTGCGAACACTATCGGGTTACCTATTGATATGGCATCTGTGCACTACCCAATGGGAGGGTGGCTGTGCCCTGCCGAGTTAACTCGTGGGTTAATTAAACAATTGGAGCAGACGTCGTTACTCTCAACGAAGTTTGAACACCATGTTGAGGCATTAGATTGGGATGAAAAGCGTCAGCTCTGGCTACTAACGGCGAGTGGTCAAACATTTGAGCACTCAACGGTTGTGATTGCGAACGGCCATGAGTTCCAGACATTGAGTCAAACCGCTTCCCTACCAATGGGACAAGTGAAAGGACAAGTCAGTCATGCGCCAGCAACCGAAACGCTGAGTCAGCTGAAAACGGTGTTGTGTTACGACGGTTACATGACACCTGTTAACCCAAGTAATCAACACTTGTGTATCGGTGCAAGCTACGACCGCAGTCACCTTGACTACGAATTTGATGAAAACGCCCAAAAAGATAATGCGGAAAAGCTAGTGAAATGTGTACCGAATCAAACATGGGCAAAAGAGGTAGATATCACTGGTAATCAATCTCGCCAAGGTATTCGTTGTGTTAGCCGAGATCACTTACCATTTGTCGGAAATGTGGGTGACTTTGAGACGATCAAAACGCAATACGCCAACTTACAAAATCAAAAAGAAGAAGAGGTAGAAACCATTCATCAGTACCCTAACCTATTCTGCTTCTTAGGTTTAGGATCTCGTGGACTGAGCTCTGCACCATTATTAGCTGAAGTGTTGGCCTCCCAGATCTGTGGGGACCCGCTGCCATTACCGGTTGATGTATTGACCGAACTTCACCCAAGTCGAATGTGGGTTCGTAAACTAAGAAAAGGCAAAGCCATTACCGAGCTGTAAGGGTATTCTCTCGTTTTAATTCCCGACACAGATACGTGTCGGGAATCGCTAACTCATTAAGTCGCTCGTACTGAGATTACTTCAGCAGTGCAACTGCCTGTTTCACTTGCTCTGCCACTTCTGGGTTTACAACCTTACCCGATTCCACGTCAAAATTTTCGTAGAAGCTCGGCACCGATAACGATGCCTTTACATCCGCGCCAAAAAATTGAGCAGAACCTGTCGCCGCCGCAAGAACACTTTGTGCACCACCGGGACCTGGGGAAGTTGCTAAATAAACGACAGGTTTGTTTTGAAATACATTACGCTCAATGCGCGTCGCCCAATCGAACAAGTTTTTATAGGCCGCTGGGTACGAACCGTTGTGCTCTGCGAAGGAAACAACGAGAGCGTCAGCCTCCGCCAAGTCACGTAAAAACGCGACAGCCCCTTCAGCTTGACCTATTTCTTTCTCTTTGTCCTCGCTAAACATTGGCGCTTGATAATCGTTTAAGTCTAGAACATTCACTTGAGCGCCTTCGACTTGGTTTGCTGCGTATGTAGCAAGTAGTTTGTTGATTGAGGTAGAGCTGGTAGATGCACCAAATGCGACAATTTTCATGGTTGTAATCCTTTGTTCACGTTTTATGCTGATCAGAATAAAAGTTGAACTGTTTCGCTACAACCACAAAAATTTTATGGAGAGGTTCGAATTTTTCGAAGTAGTAAATGACTAGGATTAAATAAAGGGAGAACGCTGCTTAGGGATTAAGCCTGAGCCTGGAGCTCTTGCCACAAATCACTGACAATCACGCGATCGGCCGGGCTTAACTCGGTACGCGCATCTTCTAAGCTGCTCTCAATGCGTGACTTCAGCTCAGTAATATCGCTAATCCCTTCTTCTTCACAAGACGCCGCGGATAAAGAGATGTGACCACGTAAATAACCACCAGCAAACAATTCATCGTCAGATGCTGTTTCAATTCGAGCATCAATCAGTTCCAGTAGTTTTTCTTCAAATTCAATAATCATGGTGTATCTCTGAGGTTATTAGTGGTTATTTAACGCAAAAGTCCGACGCTTCCAGTGGCTTAGTTTGATAAAATGCGCGCAGGGCATCAGAAAGCATTTTCACTCGCAAAGGCAAGCCAACGTCCAAAATACCTAGCACTTCTTTATGCACTTTTTTCATAAAGCCGAGCCTATCTGGTTCAAAATCGCCGTGTAGATTGTCACAACTCACCGTAAAAGGGAAGCCAGCGCTTTGTGCCAGAATCCATTCATAAGCTTGAGGTCGCACTTCAACTTTCTCAAACTCCGCTTGAACTTCTGCTGTTCGCCCATCGGGTTCATACCAATAGCCAAAATCTTCCAGCAAACGACGCTCTGGACCAGCCACACACCAATGCGAAATCTCGTGTAAAGCAGAGGCGTAAAAACCCCGAGCAAAAATAATCCGATGATGAGGGTGTTCATCATCAGCAGGAAGATAAATAGGCTCATCACCACCTAACTCTAATTTCGTATTAAATTGTTCTAAAAAGGTGTCATTAAAAATGGTGATTAAGTCTTGGTATTCGTGGGTCATCGTCGAGTTTGTACTTCAGTTTGACATGCGCTGCATATTGTCGCTGTTTTTAGCTATGAGGTAAAGGCAACCCCACATTTTTGGTTATTAGTTGAATTTATCTGAAGGTCGCTTTCTCCATACAATTTCTCATTCGTCAGCGTACTTATTTACCACTACACTCTCGCCTTATTTTGATGCCGTTCAAACCGCTATTTTTAAGCCGTTTGATTACAAGCATGTTGCTGGTTTTAATCACTTTTTAAGAGAGATAGAACCGTTTGTAAGTGTTGTTACTTCGCCTACGCTGATTCTCGTAGAACGTAGTGACTTTTTACGTTGAGTGTTTCCCTATGTTGCTAAGTGTGTTGTATATCATTGGTATCACGGCTGAAGCCATGACAGGTGCGTTAAGTGCTGGTAGAAGAAAGATGGACTGGTTTGGTGTTATGTTGGTGGCCAGCGCAACGGCCATTGGTGGTGGCACCGTACGTGACATTCTATTAGGCCACTACCCTCTTGGTTGGGTAAAAAACCCAGAGTTCCTTGCAATTACGTGTGTTGCAGGTGTGCTAACAACAGGTTTAGCGAAATGGGTGATTAAGCTGAAAGGTCTGTTCATTCGCCTCGATGCATTAGGTTTAATCGTGTTTAGTATCATCGGAACAAAAATTGCGATGGGCATGGGCTTGCACCCTGGTATTTGTATGGTTTCAGCGTTAGTAACGGGTGTATTCGGTGGGCTACTTCGTGACTTAATCTGTCGCCAAACACCATTGGTACTGCATGAAGAGCTTTACGCTTCTGTCGCTCTTATCGCATCAGGAATGTACTTAGCGCTATTAGAATTCAATGTTCCCGATGTCACTGCCACGATCATTACACTGGTTACTGGTTACATGCTGCGTATGGCTGCAGTGCGCTTTAAGTGGCGTCTGCCTTCTTTCCATTTGGAAACCGAAGGCTCGATTCATTAAGCAAAAACTACTTAAACAAAAAAGTTTGCCTGATAAAATTGTGCCACCCGCGATTCAGTGAGTGGCATAATTTTATATTCAGTCATCCTGAACAGCGACGAAGGAGCATGATTCAGGATCTATTATCCGAGCACTCTGTTGTCAGAGATGTTTCTTTCTCTTTTCATCGTGCTGAAATTAGATTCCTAGTCTCGCTATAGCTCGCTGGAATGACACAAAGCTCTTAAATCTTTGGAGTCTCGGTTTGTACGCCATGGTTTTGACCACGGTGGCGTAGTAAATGATCCATCACCACAATTGCCAGCATCGCTTCTGCGATAGGCACAGCACGAATACCCACACATGGGTCATGACGACCTTTGGTGATCAACTGAGTTGGTTCACCTTCTTTTGTGATGGTCTCACCCGGCACAGTGATACTTGATGTTGGCTTAAGCGCAATGTTAGCGACAATGTCTTGACCAGTCGAGATACCGCCAAGAATGCCACCCGCATGATTACTACCAAAACCTTCAGGAGCAAGCGTATCACGGTGTTGACTGCCTTTTTGGTTTACCACCTCGAAACCGTCTCCGATTTCCACGCCTTTCACCGCGTTTATGCTCATTAGTGCGTGCGCGATGTCTGCATCCAAACGGTCAAATACGGGTTCCCCAAGACCAACAGGCACGTTAGTTGCCACAACCTGGATTTTTGCGCCAATAGAGTCGCCTTCTTTTTTCAGGTCACGGATAAGTTGGTCAAATGCTTCTACTTTGTCAGCATCAGGGCAGAAGAATGCATTGTTCTCGATTTCGTTCCAATCTACCTTGTCGATAGATACATCACCCATTTGTGACAAGTAAGCACGAATCTCAACACCAAACTCATCTTTTAAGTATTTCTTCGCGATTGCACCAGCAGCCACACGCATTGCGGTTTCACGAGCTGAAGAACGGCCGCCACCGCGATAGTCGCGGATGCCATATTTTTGGTGGTAAGTGTAATCAGCATGACCCGGTCTGAACTTATCTTTGATGTCAGAGTAGTCTTTTGAGCGCTGATCGGTGTTTTCAATTAGCAAACCGATCGATGTGCCCGTGGTTTTGCCTTCAAAAACGCCAGAAAGAATTTTAACTTCATCCGGTTCACGACGTTGTGTGGTGTAACGTGATGTGCCTGGACGACGGCGGTCGAGATCGATTTGTAGATCTGCTTCTGTAATTTCCAACCCCGGAGGACATCCGTCTACGATACATCCCAGTGCGATACCGTGACTTTCCCCGAATGTCGTCACTCGGAAATGTTGTCCGATACTGTTTCCTGCCATTACTTCCTCAAGTTTTTATCGCCACGCTCTCTCAAAACAGAGCATAGCTGCTTTCCAATTCTTCGTGGATTCATAGTGGCTTTATTACGTTTTGATGTAAAGAGTTAATATCGGCGAGGTATGCATAAAAAAACACCGAGCATAAAGCTCGGTGTTTTGATGTTTAGTGCAAGACTCTATTAGTCTTTGTACAGTTTAAACTCTTCTGCACACTCAACCAGCTGGTCACGCGTTAGCATAAATACGCCATGACCGCCGTTCTCGAACTCAATCCAAGTAAATGGAATCTCTGGGTACTGTTCCATCATATGAATCATTGAGTTTCCGACTTCACAAATAAGAATGCCGTTATCTGTTAGATAATCTGGCGCGTTAGCTAGAATACGACGCACAAGTTTTAGACCATCCGTACCCGCAGCTAAACCAAGCTCAGGCTCATGCGTGAACTCATCTGGCAGGCTGTTCATGTCTTCTTCATCCACATATGGTGGGTTAGACACGATTAGATTGTATTTCTCTTTTGGAAGATCACGGAACAAATCAGAGCGAATTGGGAACACTTGCTGCTCCATACCGTGATCTTGTACGTTTTGCTCAGCCACTTGTAGAGCATCTGTAGAGATGTCGATCGCATCCACTTCTGCTTCAGGGAAAGCGTGCGCACAAGCAATCGCGATACAACCAGAACCCGTACATAGGTCCATGATGCGCGTAGGCTCTTCCACCAACCAAGGTTGGAATTCCGCTTGAATCAATTCGCCGATAGGAGAGCGTGGCACAAGTACACGCTCATCAACGAAGAACTCAAGACCGCAGAACCATGCTTTGTTTGTTAGGTATGCTGTTGGCGTACGCTCGTTGATGCGTTTTACTACGCGCTCAACAATACGCAGACGCTCGCTTGTCGTTAGGCGAGAGTTCAATACGTGCGGAGGCACATCAATCGGCAAGTATAAGGTTGGCAGGATAAGCTGAACAGCTTCATCCCACGCATTATCAGTACCATGACCGTAAAACAGGTTCGCTGCATTAAAGCGGCTTACCGTCCAACGAATCATATCTTGAAGGGTATGCAGTTCCGATACCGCTTCTTCTACAAAAATCTTATCCAAAATTGCCTCCGAAAAGCGCTACAATACTGCCAATAAAGTTTATTAATGAAATTGTTTACCTAATGAGCAAAAAAGACACCGAGAACGATGACGATTTCGCCTTGTTTCAGGAAGCAGTACAGGGCGTAAAAAAGTTGCGACAGGATACCATAATCCAGCAACCAAAAAAAAATACTAAGCAAAAAGAAATCAAGCGCTCCAACCGTGAAGCGAGTGACTCTGAATTTTACTTTTCAGACGAGTTTGTCCCTCTATTAAACGATGAAGGTCCAACTCGTTATGCACGTGACGACGTCTCCACTTATGAAGTCAAACGTCTACGTCGTGGCGTGTATGTACCGGACGTGTTCCTCGATATGCACGGCATGACACAGCAAGAAGCAAAACGCGAGCTTGGTGCGATGATAGCCTATTGCATCAAAAACGAGATTCATTGTGCGTGTGTGCAACATGGTATTGGGAAACACATCCTGAAACAGAAAGCCCCACTTTGGTTAGCACAGCATCCTGACGTTATGGCTTTTCACCAAGCGCCACTAGAATTTGGTGGTGATGGTGCGTTGTTAGTGTTGCTTTCTATTCCTGAAAAGTAACAGGCTTGCTGTAGACACTAAACGAAAAGGCAGGGATCTCCTGCCTTTCTTATTCTGTCTCTAATTTGCAAACGCTTATTTTGGTTTAGACACTTATGGCGTAATATGCCAAAGCACTTCACCATTTTGTGTTTGTAAATCATATTCAATGCACACTAGCCCTGATGTAGGAAACATCGGTGGTGTCATGTCTTTTACAAACTCTGAAGTCAGATAACCGACCAAAGGCAAATGCGATACGAACAAAAGCGAGTCCAATTGTTCGACTTCGATTAATGCACTTGCGAAATCGAAGACATGCTCGGACTGGCCATAAGGTGTAATATCTTCACAAGTTTCAATGCTTTTTGCAGAGAAATACGCACTGATCTCTTGCCAAGTTTGTTGAGCTCTAATGTACGGACTCACCAACACTTTATCGAATTGCGCAAAACCCTGTTCTTTACAGGCTCTCGCAACCGCTTCTGATTCGACTCTGCCTCTTGGGGTCAATTGTCGTGCTGCGTCTGAATCTGCAAAATGCTCGGCTTCACCGTGACGCATGATGAATATTTTCATGTTATTTCCTAGGGATAGCTAACGCTACCAAAAGGTTGACTGCTATCTTTATTAGATAGACGGGGCTAACTTTAACAATGACGAAACAAAAATACTGATATAATTATCTATTCATTATACCAATTCGCTTGTTAAAGATAGCGACTTTCTTAACAATCTATTAAAAGAATGTACTCAGTTCATCACACTATTTAACTGTGCAATGAGTTCAGAGCATTCACTCAAACAGTTCTTCCCCATACGCAAACGCGATGGGCCTGTGCAGAAGTCTACGAATAACAAAAATACGGCAAGCAGTATTTGTCGAAACGCAAACTTTGCGCCCCCCGCGAGGGGAGCCTAAATTACTGTAATGCGAAATCTGGAGACGCATCGTGCATCTAAGTCCTAACGATTCAAATCAATACCGCTACATTACCTTGAGCAATGAACTGCGTGTACTGCTGATTCATTCCGATACAGCTCAACAGTCGGCAGCTGCTCTGGCAGTGAACGTTGGACACTTCGACGACCCAAACGATCGCCAAGGTCTGGCACACTATTTAGAACACATGCTTTTTTTGGGTACGGAAAAATACCCTAAAGTGGGCGAGTTTCAAAGCTATATTAGCCAACACGGTGGAACAAACAACGCTTGGACGGGCACAGAGCACACTTGTTTCTTTTTCAATATTGCTCCAAATGCCTTTGAAAGTGCCTTAGATCGATTTAGCCAATTCTTTACCGCACCTTTGTTTAACGAAGAAGCATTAGACAAAGAGCGACAGGCTGTCGACTCCGAATACAAGCTCAAACTTAATGATGATTCTCGTCGCCTGTATCAAGTTAACAAAGAAGTCATAAATCCAGAGCACCCGTTTTCAAAATTCTCTGTCGGAAACTTAGATACTCTTGGCGACCGAGATGGTAAATCCATCCGCGACGAAATTGTAGAGTTTCACCACTCTCAGTATTCCGCCGATTTGATGACACTGACTCTATTTGGGCCACAGCCGCTCGATGAACAGCAAGCTTGGGTAGAAGCCATGTTTGCCGACATCCCAAATCACCATCTTCGTGGAAAATCGATTGATGTACCGATCGGCACTGAGGAAAGCACGGGCATTTTGGTTCAAGTCGAGCCGCTCAAAGAGTTCCGTAAACTGATTCTCACATTCCCCATGCCGGGAATGGATGCGCATTATAGCGTGAAGCCACTCTCCTACTTTGCTCACCTGTTGGGTTATGAAGGAGAAGGCAGTTTGATGCTTCAACTCAAAGAAAAAGGCTGGATTACCTCTCTCTCAGCGGGCGGCGGCGCGAGTGGCAGTAACTACCGAGACTTTACCGTAAGCTGCACCCTGACGCCAAACGGCTTAGATCATGTTGATGATATCGTTCAAGCGGTTTTTCAATACCTCTCGATGATCAAACAAGACGGGTTAGATGAATGGCGCTATCTCGAAAAACAAGCGGTATTAGAATCGGCTTTCCGCTTCCAAGAGCCATCGCGCCCAATGGATCTCGTCAGCCATCTGGTGATCAACATGCAGCACTATCAACCGGAAGACACGGTTTATGGTGACTACAAAATGGCGGGCTACGATGAGGAGTTACAGCGTTCATTGCTGCGATACTTAACCATCGATAATGTACGCGTCACTTTGATTGCTAAAGGCCTGGAATACAACCGTACTGCCGAATGGTACTTTACCCCGTACTCCGTCACACCTTTTAGTGAAGGCCAACGTCGTTTCTATCAACAAATCGACCCAAGCTGGCAATTCGTCTTACCGAAAAAGAACCCTTATATTTGCTACGACCTCGACCCCATGCCACTCGAAAATGGTGATTCGCTGCCAGAGTTGATTGAGGATCTCGAAGGGTTTCGGCTGTGGCATTTGCAAGATGACGAATTTCGCGTGCCTAAAGGTGTCGTTTATGTCGCTATCGACAGCTCTCATGCCGTTGCATCACCAAAGAACATCGTCAAAACGCGCTTATGTGTAGAGATGTTCCTCGATTCGCTAGCAAAAGAAACCTATCAAGCAGAAATCGCAGGGATGGGTTACAACATGTACGCTCACCAAGGTGGCGTGACCTTAACCCTCTCAGGGTTCAGTCAAAAGCTGCCTCAGTTGCTAGAAATGATTCTGCACCGTTTTGCTTCTCGAGATTTCAGCCCTGCTCGCTTTGAAACCATCAAACAACAACTGTTACGAAACTGGAGAAATGCTTCACAAGATCGCCCTATTTCGCAGCTGTTTAACGCACTTACTGGGTTACTTCAACCCAATAACCCGCCTTTCGCAACCTTAGTCGAAGCGCTAGAAGAAATCGAAGTCGATGAACTCTCGGTATTCGTAGAATCCATTCTTGCAGAACTGCACGTTGAAATGTTTGTTTACGGAGACTGGCAACGCCAGCAAGCCCATGACATGGCAACGACCTTAAAGGATGCTCTAAGAGTTAACGAGCAACGTTATGAAGAGGCACTTCGTCCGCTCATTATGCTAGGTAAAAATGGCAGTTTTCAACGTGAGGTGCATTGTAATCAGCAAGATTCCGCGGTCGTTATTTACCACCAGTGCGAGGATATTGAGCCTCGCAGTATCGCGCTATACTCATTGGCCAATCACCTTATGTCGGCAACGTTTTTCCACGAAATCCGTACCAAGCAGCAATTAGGTTACATGGTAGGCACTGGCAATATGCCGCTAAATCGTCACCCTGGTATTGTACTGTATGTGCAGTCACCTAATGCAGCACCTGCCGAGCTGGTTACCTCAATCGATGAGTTTTTAAATGCCTTTTATATGGTGTTGTTAGAGTTAAACGATTACCAATGGCACAGCAGTAAGCGCGGCTTGTGGAACCAAATAGCAACGCCTGACACCACACTTCGAGGACGAGCTCAACGTCTTTGGGTTGCAATAGGAAACAAAGACACTGAGTTTAACCAACGTGACAAGGTACTTACGGAGTTGAAGAAGCTGACGCGCGCAGACATGATTCGCTTCGTTGTGAACGAATTGAAACCTCGTACTGCAAATCGTTTGATCATGCACTCTCAAGGTCAAGCGCATTCGGAGGCTCCGCGCATCCATCTAGGACAAGAAATAGGATCGATTGAAGAGTTCCAACTTCGGCCAAAAGATTGCGGCTTGGGGTGATCTAGTTGCTCAGAAATAAAATTGTCGATTACTAGAATGTACCTACAAACCCATGAGGTTGTCGGTCTCATAGATTGAATCGGCACCATAATTGGCAGAAAATTGAAATTACGCCATTGCGGCTTATCTCTAATTACCGCACTAAAAATAACTTAATGAGGTAATCATGAAAAAAGCACTTTTACTAGTGGCTCTTATACTGCCATTGGCATCTGCTTACGCTGAAATCTCAGTCAAAGGCGATGGCTTCGAATTAAGTGACGACTGTGTGCGCCTTAGCGGAGACAATGTATCCATCAAATCAGATGATTGCTCTTCAAAGCAGTGGAATGATAAAGACAAAAAAGGTAACAGCAGCGTTCACGGGGACGACAACCCAGGTAAAGGCCACAATAAAGATAAGAAAGACAAGAAGAAGTAACCATTTCTTCTTTATGAAAAAGGCTTGCCACTGGCAAGCCTTTTTCTCTACCGAAGCAACGTTTAATAGAACGTTGTCCCTTCACCAGCTCGAGTAAGCAAACCATCACATGGCGCGTAACGATCGCCATACTTCGATGCAAACTCATTCATTTTCTCTACGAGCTCTTTAATGCCAAATTGGTCCATGTAACGGAACGGACCACCCAAGAACGGTGGGAAACCAATACCAAATATCGCGCCAATATCACCGTCACGTGGCGAGCGAATGACGCCATCATCCAAACAACGTACCGCTTCATTCAACATTGGCAGCACACAGCGCAACGCAATATCGTTATCGCTTAGCTTAGATTCAGGGTCGAGCTTAAGCAGTTTGTAAACCGATTTGTCGACATCTTTCTTCTTGCCCTTGTAACTGTAAAAGCCCTTACCACTCTTGCGTCCTTTACGTCCATCATTTAACAAGATATCAAACACATCCGGCCCTTTGAATCGGTCACCTAACTCATTAACCAGGATCGGCATAATTTTTGCGCCAATGTCGACACCAACTTCATCCAACAAGGTAATCGGGCCAACAGGGAAACCAAAATCAAGCAACGCCGTATCAATCTTTTCGATCGGTTCGTTAGCCAGCAGAATATGCGCCGCTTCGTTCATGTATGGCGCAAGAATGCGGTTCACGTAAAAGCCCGCTTTGTCTTTCACTACGATCGGGGTTTTACCTTGCTTTTTAGCAAGTGCAACGACTGTTGAAATGGTTTCATCTGACGTCGTTTCATGCGGAATCACTTCCACCAACGGCATTTTTTCTACCGGGCTGAAGTAATGCAAACCCACTACGTTTTCTGGACGCTCCGCTTTTTCTGCAATTTTGTGGATAGGCAACGAAGAAGTATTGGTCGCAAAGATAGTTTCTGTCTTAGCGTTTGCTTCAATGTCCGCCACCATTTTTTGCTTAAGATCTAAGTCTTCAAAAACGGCTTCAATTACGACATCAATATGATTAAAACTGGTAAAATCGACACCACCAGACAGTTGCAGCATTTTCGCTTGCAGATCGGCCTTGGATAGAATGCGACGTTTGCGCTGTTTCTCAAATAACTTGTAGTTGTAGTTGAGCGCATTTAAAACGCCATCGTTGCTAACGTCTTTGATGCGAACAGGTACTTTTGCTTTTGCAACAGACACATGGCTGATTCCGGCGCCCATCAGACCACCACCAAGCACACCAACTTTATGAACTGGTGCTGGTTTCGCATCCGTGCCATTTTCTTTCTTCATTTCTGTTGTGGCAAAGAAGATCGAACGGAGCGCTTTTGACTCTGAGCTCATCACAAGCTCACCGAAGCGCTTCGCTTCAAGTTCTTGACCTTTAGCGAAGCCTTTCTCTAAGCCATGTTGAATAACTTCTAGAATTGCAACCGTTGCTGGATAGTTACCGCGAGTTTTTTGATTCGTTTTCTTCGCAGCTTGCTCAAATACAAACTTGCGCCCTAGCCCGCTACCAGACATCACCTTTTCTTTCGTCGATAGCTTTTTCGTGCCCTTGTTTTTACCTTTGTCGATAAACTGTTTTGCTACGTCGAGCAAAATGGTGTCAGGCACACAGGCGTCCACAACGCCCAATTTTTTAGCTTTCTTCGCACGAAGTTGTTTACCCGTCAGGATCAAGTCCAACGACGGTAACAGGCCAATCAAACGTGGCAGACGCTGAGTACCACCAGAACCTGGCAATAAACCAAGTTGTACTTCTGGCAGACCTAAACGCGTTTTGTCAGAATCCGTACAAACACGATAATCACATGCAAGAGCCAGTTCTAAACCACCGCCCAAACATGGGCCATGAATAGCCGCAACGACAGGATAAGGTAAGTCCGATAGCTGCTGGAACAACTCCTGACCTTGCCTTGCTAAGGCTTCCGCTTCACTTGCTGTGGTGCATGCTTCTAGCATTCGAACATCAGCACCCGCAACAAAATTGTCCGGTTTTAGGGAGTGGATGATCATCCCTTTAATACCACTGGAGTCTTTTAGCTGAGCAAAAATTTCTTTCATTTCGTCAGCAAAAGCCGCCTGCAGCGTATTCATTTTTTCATTAGGAACATCGATGGCTAACCAAGCAATATTTTGCTCATCAACCTTTAGACTAAATGCTTTTTGCTCGCTCATTACTCAACCTCCAGAATCATTGCCGCACCAAGACCACCAGCAGCACATGCAGTATTCAATGCAATACCACCGCCACGGCGTTTTAGCTCTCGTAGGGTTTGCGTCATCATACGCGCACCAGTCGCAGCAAATGGGTGACCATAAGCAATTGATCCGCCAAGCACGTTGAACTTATCCATATCAATTTCACCAATCGCTTTTGAGCGACCAAGGTTTTCTTGAGCAAACTTATCGGAAGCAAACATCTTCACATTCGCCAATGCTTGAGCAGCAAAGGCCTCGTGCATGTCGATCAACGTCAGGTCTGACAGTTCCAAGCCTGTATTTTCAAGCACTTTCGCTGTGGCATAAGTCGGCCCCATCAGCATGTCCTTTTCCACGCCGATAGCAGAGAATGCATAACCTCGGATGTAACCAAGGATCTCCATTCCGAGCTCTTTCGCTTTACCTTCTCGCATCAACATCACTGCCGCACCACCATCAGTCAATGGCGTACTGTTCGCTGCCGTAACACTGCCATACTGACGATCAAACGCAGGTCGCAATTTCGCGTATCCCTCAACCGTTGAGTCATGACGGATATTGTTGTCTTCCGAAATCCATTTTTTGTATGGTTCAGGGAAAGCCGTCATCACTTCATCTTGGATTTTTCCTTCTTTCCAAGCCTGAGAAGCCAGCGTATGAGAACGATGTGCAAGCGCATCCTGTTCTGCGCGAGAAATACCATGTGTTTTAGCCATTTGCTCTGCAGTTTGTCCCATGGATAAACCCGTAGAGTACTCTGCTACTGCTGGTGGCACTGGCATCAGGTCTTTAAAGCTCAAGTTTTTGAGGATACTAAGCTTCTGACCCATTGTTTTTGTCTTACTAAGAGCAAGCAGATTAGCGGCCAGTTTCTTTGATACGCCAATAGGCAGGACGGAAGAAGAGTCTGCACCGCCAGCAATACCAATATCGATGGTTCCCGCCATGATGCTTTCTGCGACATTAACCGCCGCTTGAAAACTCGTCGCACACGCTCGAGTCACACTGTAAGCATCAGTATGGATGTTCATACCGGTGCCTAACACGATTTCTCGTGCGATGTTTGGCGCTTCAGGCATTTGTACTACTTGTCCAAATACCACTTGTTCGATTAGCTTCGGATCAATATCTGTTCGAGCAAGCATTTCGCTTACTACCATTTTCCCTAAATCGACCGCTGGCACTTGGCTAAATTCCGTGCTTTGACGAGCAAAGGGAGTTCGAAGCCCCGCGACAATAGCGACACGCTCACCATTGCGTGTTTTTACTTCCTGCTTGCCCATTGTTTCTCCTTAAATACAAGAGGTCTGACCTGATGCATTGTAATGAATTTGTTAAATTTATCAAACGTGCGTTTAAATAAACGTGAAGCAAGTAGTTCAATTACTCTACTTCTTTGATTCTTATGCGATTACTAATGGTTAACTATAGAGAGTTAAAACGGTAAGAGGTATACGGAAAGTAAATCGAAGCAAAAAAAAACCACACATAACTGTGTGGTCGGAATATCTATAAAACAATTAACTTACGCCAATTGAAAAGTAATCAGTTTCCTGATTAGGAGAAAGTAAAGTCAGCCTTCAAAAGGAAGTGTCATCTTGCTCAACATGTTAGTCGCAATGACTAACGAGATGACAAGGTGTACTATAACCCCTTCACTGCTTGATATTTTGAAATAGATCAATTTTATAGTGATTTTACGAGTTTTAAGCTCACCTAAAGCGATTATTGATTCAAAACAATTCAAGAATCCACCATCAGAAGTCCCTTTTAATGCTCCATCGAGTGAACTTATCCAAGCCATTGATTACTAATGATGATATTGTTAACAATATATATCAATTCGTGTTCGATGATATCTGACATTTGCGTATACACTTTTAGGTAACCACATGGCTTATTGTGTCAAAGGGGTTGCATGACAAATCCTGCAACCAAAACCGCTAAGCGATGAAGCAAGTAAAGTCATGCTCAGAACAAATAAGAAACTCACAGAGCGAGGATGGAGGCTCCTGTGGCCATATTAAAAATGTTTGGAAAGAAAAATTCCAACAGTCCGGTCAACTCTGATATGGACAAGCAAAGAAAATACGAAGCGCTCGTCCGAGGGTATCATCGTGACTTGTACCGCTACGCATATTGGTTGTGCAAAGATAAAGCGGTCGCGGAAGATCTAGTTCAGGAAACCTGTCTTAGAGCTTGGAAGTCACTCGATAGCCTCCAAGACGAAAAAGCTGCCAAGTCTTGGCTCATCACAATATTGAGACGAGAAAATGCGCGCCGCTTCGAACGTAAACAATTTGATCTAGTTGATATCGATGATTACGGCAATGATGCTAAAGTCAGCGATGACTCACATCATCAGCAAGAATGGCTGCAGGCACAGATCATGAAGCTCGATGTTGAATACCGTGAGCCTTTATTTCTCCAAGTTGTCGGTGGTTTCAGTGGAGAAGAAATTGGCGACATTCTTGATTTAAATAAAAACACAGTGATGACTCGACTATTTCGCGCTCGTAATCAACTTAAAGAGATGTTGGATTCTCAAGATACCAAGAGAGGACAAAAAAATGGATGATTTAGAATTTCGTCGTCGTATTTTGTCGGATCCAAAACAAAAGGATGAAGAGATTCTGCAAGCTTTAGCTGGTAGCGACGCCAACAATAAGTTTGTTGATGACGTTTTGGATCTCGATGTAAAAATTAAACAAGCCATGAATGTGGATGTACCCGAAGATCTCGCAGATAAGATTTTATTTAGCCAGACGTCGAGTGCACTTGATGAAGAGAAGGTCGTAAGACCAAACTTTGTCCGCAAAGCAATGGCACTTGCCGCTTCTATTGCGTTCACCGCAGGGTTATTAGTTGGTCAAGTAAACTGGGGAAATGTTTTGGTGTCTCCAGCACAAGCCAGTTTAGCGGATACCGCGATGAAACACGTAATTCATGAAGAACCGTTTGTTCGTCATCTTGATGAGGATGTACCGAGCTCGCAAATTAATGCGAAAATGTCACCATTTCATTACCAGTTTAGTGAAAACTTTCCATATCACGTTTACTACCTAAACCACTGCGGTTTTGGTGAATCCAATGCGGTGCATATGGTGTTCCAAGGTCCAAAAGGTAAAGTAACGTTATTTATTACTGGTATTCCAAGCGAACAAAGTACCGACTTTAATAAGGATGGCATGACCGGAATCGTTCAGCCTGTCGGGAGTTCAAGCCTGATTTTAGTCGGGGAAGAAGGTGAAAATATTGATGCGCTCGCTACGACTCTTGCATCAATGATTAAGCCGATGTAACAACTTCGACGATTTCCAGCTTTCAAAAGGTTAAATGCCGCTAAATGATCTTATTTAGCGGCATTTTTGTATAAATAGAACACAAAACATTCACCACCGCTATAGCATTTAGAGCTTAAACTCTAAATTATGCATTTTAAGTGCAATTTCCCGTCTTTTAGACATCATTTCTGCAATTTTTATTCAATTTTATCCAATGGTCGGATTTGTCCAAGCAATTATTGATACTACTATCTGCGCCACTGAGCAAAAGCTCAATTTATCGTCCAAAGAGACGAATCTAATAAGGAAAAACAAATGACTCAGAACACGCGTCTGTTTAAAAAGACTCTCCTAGCAGTAACGGTAGCTTTTGCCTCAGGTCAATCGATGGCAGCGGGTTTCCAAATCAACGCTCAATCAGCAACTGGCATCGGCCGTGCATTTGCTGGTGACGCGGTAATCGCAGATAACGCCGCGGTAATGGCTCGTAACCCAGCAGCAATGGCTCTGTTTGATAAAATGGAACTGTCGCTAGGTTTCGAAAGCATTACTTCAATGATTGAAGTGAAAGATGCGAAATATAACGTTAATACTCCTTTGGGCTCCAGTACTGTAAATGTTGCTGACACTGATGATGTGGGTGATACGTCAATAGCTCCAAACATTCACCTAATCGTTCCAGTAAATGACAAGTTTGCATGGGGCGTAAACGCATACTCTAATTTCGGCACTAAAACTGAATTTTCAGATAACTACACCGCAACCGAGTACGGTGGTCTTACGGATGTAAAAAGCTTCAACTTTGGATTGGCGGGTTCTTACCGTTTAAACGAACAATTGAGCTTTGGTGCTGGTTTAGATTTAATCTACGGCCAAGGCACAATGAAGCGTACAACTAGCTCTTCAGTCCCAGGGGTTGGCGGTCAAAAAATTCTGGACGTAGATAAAGCTGATGGTTGGGCTGTTGGTTTTAACGTTGGTACTGTGTACGAACTAGATGAAAACAACCGTTTTGGTCTAGCGTATCGTTACAGCCCTGAATTTACGGCGAAAGACGACAAAGGTCAGGAAATCACGCTACCTCTACCAGATATGGCCGAGTTTTCCGGTTTCCACAAAATCCAAGACACTAAATTTGCTGTACACTACAGCATCCAATACATCGGCTGGAAAGATTTCGACCAAATTGATTTTGAGAACCTAAATCAGGGTTTACTTAAAGGTGGTTACTCGAAAGACTATCAATGGCAAGATGGCTGGCACTACGCAATTGGTGGTACTTACTACCTAAACAACAACTGGACACTTCGTGCTGGTTACATGTACGACACAAGCGCTCAAGATAAAGTAACGTCTATCTCGGTACCAGACTCGGATCGCCAGTGGTTCTCCACAGGTTTCTCTTACCATATTGATATTAGCTCAAACATCGATTTTGGCTTCACGTACTTGTTAGGTGAAGATGTAAAAGTTAATGAGAATACTCAATTAGCTCCTGGTCTTTCTACCGGTGTAACAGCAACAACTCATGCTGATGCAATTCTATTCGGCTTACAATACAGCCGTAGCTTCTAAACGCTTCGCTGTTAGTTAGTAGAAAAATACTTTATATAAAAGGCTGGATTTCCAGCCTTTTTTCATATCTGCGATTTATTGCCCACTCAATTTGAGTGAACACGTGTATCTAAATCTCACAATTAGGACGCACAGCTGTTCGCTGAATTCCGTTTACAAGCCTTTCACAGTTAGATTATTAAACCACACAAATAACATTTGAAAGGATAATATTCCAAATGACCACTTACGCTGGATTTTCATTTCTAAAGTAAAAACTCTACCTTTAAACTTTCGTCCCACGTTATAAACAAATCAGCGAACATTCGAATGAAAACCAACAAGACTCTTCTATCAACAGCAGTGGCATTAAGCCTACTTGGCACAACGGGCATGGCTAACGCAGCAGGTTTCCAACTTGCTGAATATTCTGCAACAGGCCTAGGTCGAGCATATGCTGGTGAAGCAGCAATGGCTGACAACGCAAGTGCACAATGGCGTAACCCAGCAATGCTAACTTATTTGGAAGGCACTCAAGTGTCCGTTGGTGCAATCTATGTGAACCCAAATATTGATATTGAAGGTGATGTAAACTTCCACGGTAGCACTTCTTCTGCATCTTCAGATGACTTCGCACATGATGCAATCATTCCAAACTTCTACCTATCACACCAATATAATGAGAAATTCGCGATTGGTTTGGCATTTGGCACCAACTACGGCATGGAAACCGATTTAGGTAAAGGCTTTGGTGCATCGCACTTCGGTAACGAAGCAAGCGTAACGACAATGGAAGCGAACTTAAACGCAGCTTACAAAGTCAATGAATCGATCAGCGTTGGTGGTGGTATCCGTTACATCATCGGCGAAGGCAGCTTTGGCGCAGCAGCTCCTAAGAATAACGTTGTAGGGTTAAATCCTGAAACTAATCAACCAATCAGTGTTCCTCAAGGTACCGCTCTAAAATACATGGAAGGTGACGATACCGCTTGGGGCTGGCAAGTTGGTACAGCATGGCAGATCAATGAAAATAACCGTATCGGCTTCGCGTACAAATCTGAAGTTGAACTGAAGCTTGAAGGCCATGCTGAAGGTCTTGGTTTTGGCTTCGGTACTTCTGAACGCGACAACGGCTACATGTATCTAAACCTGCCTGCAACGGCTGAATTGGCAAGCTTCCACCAAGTAACAGACCAACTTGCGTTACACGCAAGCGTTAACTGGACGGATTGGAGCTCTTTCGAGAAATTGGAAGCACGTCTAAATACTGCTGGCACGCATATGGTTAAAGTAGAAAACTGGGAAGACAACTATCGCTTTGCTGTTGGTGCTACTTACCAGCTTGATCCTAAGCTAGCGCTACGCACTGGTATTGCATACGATACTTCAGCGGTAAGCGACAAAAACCGTACGATCACTATTCCAGAAACTGACCGCACTTGGCTAAGTATTGGCGCAACGTACGATTGGACGAAAGACTTCAGCCTAGACGCTGGCTTCACCTATATTTTTGCGAAAGACGCACCAATCGTTGAGTCTCGTGGTTACAAGTCAGACGACACTGCAGAACAAGTCGGTGGCCAATTCGTAGGCGAAACTACGGGTAATGTTTGGCTAATCGGTGTTCAAGTAAACTACCGTTTCTAACCAAGCTGCAAAATACAAAAAAGGCTTAGCATCAGCTAAGCCTTTTTTCATTTCTCTATTGTGAAGAACAACGCTTAAAAGTCTTCTAGGTATTCGTCTAAATACTCTTCTTCTTCGATGTTAACTTCTTCTACCGTTTCAACTTCTGCTTTAAAGTTTTGACGCTGGATATAAACATCGCGAGTTAGAATATATGGATCCGGCGACGAGTCTAGCTGCGCTTCTTGCGGTACTAATAAAGCACGCTTCTCCATTCCTTCAAACGCCCACTTACCCAAACTCGCCCAGAAGTTGAGATAAGAGAGGGGTAAATACGTACTATCTACGGTATCTGTCACTTCACGTAAGGTATACGGACCATAACCTGGAACCATGAAGTAAGGACCATTTCCAACACCATAGTAGCCTACCGCATCACTGAACGCTTTCTCGTCGTACTTCGTAATACCCGCGGCACTTGCAATATCGAATAAACCGAAAATACCGAACGTCGAGTTAATCCAAAAACGGTTAAAGTGGTCCACGGCTTTCGTACCATTACCCATGATTAAGTTATTAACCATGCTTGCTGGCTCATCTAAGTTCGATAAGAAGTTAGCGATACCAGAACGAATAGGAACTGGCGTGTATTCTACATACGCAAGTGATACAGGACGAACCAAATACGGATCTAAATATTCGTAGTTGAGTTCCCACATGGTTCGGTTAAAGCCTTCCAACGGGTCATACACATCAGAAGTCGTTTGATTTGTTTCTTGTCCTGTTACTGCTTCATCAGGCGCACTTGAACAGCCAACCAGTCCAACGGCTAACAGCAACAAGAAGGTAGATTTACCCTTGTTATACATTTTATTTTCCATAACGACTATTAATGTACCTAAGTCACCCCGATTAACCATTGTACGTATGTTGAGCAGGATACATAGTAAAGATGACTCAGATATGGGAATAAATAAAGGCCAGCAATCGCTGGCCTTCGGTATTCTACTCGATCGTTTAGAGTCATACCACTAAAGGCAACTGACTCTACCTCGTTGTCATGTTTCAGAGACAGATGTTAACAATTAATACTGCTGATCAATGGTCACTTCTACTGGTGCGCCAAATTCAACGACGTCACTTTCTCCGTGCCAATCTTGATCACGCGTTGCTACGTTACCGTCAGAATCTACACGCACACGGACGATTAGCTTATCGAGTGAAGATAACTTTTGCCCTTGCATCATGGCATTGCCATCATCTAATACGACTGTGCGAGGGAAAGTACCTAGCGGATAACGAGCAGCAGCCACAGGCATCGGGGAGCCATCTGAACGATGTACTGACACAATCAGAACTGCGTTTGGATCCAACTGAGCATTTGGTGCCACATTAATTGTCACAGCTACACTCTTATCCGGTGAAACCGCTTCGCCCATTTGCTTACGAGCACTCTCAATACTGCGTGACAACATCTCGTAGCGGCTATCTTCTGGACCAATCATTTGCTGCATGATTCCCCAGTACTTGATGGCTGCCGGGAAGTCTTGACGCTCAAACGCATCGAACGCTAACAAAGAAAACACACGCAGATCGACATAGTCTTGCTGCATCAGCTTGCCGAGTAATGAGCGAGCCGTCGCTTGATCCATTTCCTCTTGAGACAGCATCAGAGCTTGTGCATAACCCAACATCACATCTGGGTCTTTTGGCTCTAGGCGGTACGATTTTTCCATCGCATCGATAGCTGTGGTGACATCACGATTTGCTAACGCAATACGACCTAGCAGTAACCAACCTGTCGAGTCTTCCGGCTGATAATGTAAGCGAGTTCGAAGGGCTAGGGTCAAATCCGCCATTTCATCGTCACTCAGCGGCTCAGAAGAAGCCGACATCAGCTTTTTCGATAACTCAGGTAGATTTGCAGACACTTCTTGCCATTGAACAATATCGTCTGACGCGCCAAATTTATAATACAAACCATAGCTCAGCACCACCGTCAGAATTACCGATGGAACTAAAACCGCGATTGGAGAAACCTTGGTTTCTTTTTGCGCTTTATCACCAGGGATATCGTCAAGCAGTGATTGCTTTAGATCAGAAATCAGTTCGTCTTCACTTTCAACCAGACCTTCGTCAGTTTCTTCTGCAAGCTCAGATAGTCGGTCTTTATAAAATGCCTTGTTGAGCTCATCGCGTAACACATCATCATTGTTCGCTTTTTGTTTAAGCAGCGGCAAAGCCACCAGCGCACAAGCAATAAGCGTGAGAGCAACGGTGGAAATCCAAAATAGTGTCATTACTTCTTATCTCCGTTGTTCTCTTCTTCAAGCAATGCTTTTAAACGAGCTTCTTTTTGCTCATCCCATTGCTCGTCACTGCTCGCTTTTGCCTTAACTTTAGATTTACGGCTACACAGTACAATCAAACCAAAACCACCCAGTACTACAGCGAGTGGCCCTAGCCACAAAATCGCAGTCGCGACCGTAAATGGTGGGTTGTAAGTCACGAAGTTACCGTAACGGGCGATCATGTAATCAACGATCTCATCTTTGGACTTACCTTCTTTGGTCATTTCGTACACCTTATGGCGTAAGTCCTGAGCAAGTTCAGCGTTAGAATCCGAGATCGTGTTGTTCTGACATTTAGGGCAACGGAGCGTATGGCTTAACTCTTTGAACTGCTGTTCTTGTTCCAAATTATCAAACTCGTACACTTCAATGGCCGCATGAGCAGCAAGAGATAATGTCATCGCAGCAAAAACGGCAAGAATTAGCTTTCTCATTGCTTCGCCTCCTCAACCAATTTGTTGTAAAGCGGCTCCAGTGTTTCTGACCAATTACGTGGGTTTACATCCCCTACATGGCGATAGCGAATCACACCATTTGCATCAATAATGAATGTTTCTGGAGCACCATAAACGCCAAGGTCAAGGCCAAGCATACCACTGCCATCAAATAGGCTGATCAAGTACGGGTTGCCGAGATCATTCAGCCAACCTATTGCTTTATTACGATCATCTTTGTAATTCATACCGATGATCTTAACGCCCTTACCCGCCAATTCGTTTAGGTATTTATGCTCTGCATAACACGTTGGGCACCACGTTGCCCAAACGTTCAAGAGCAACGGTTCACCTTTAAAAATTGATTGGTCGTACTGTTTTCCAGGCTCAGCCAGGTCTTCTAAATGAAACTCAGGAACTGGCTTGCCAACCAAAACCGACTCCAATTTAGTTGGATCATCGCCCTCTTGGTTACGCATTAATTGGGTTGCGAAAATGCCCGCTAGAATCATGAAAGCGACAAGCGGAATAAATAAGATTTTCTTATTCATGTTATGCCTCCTGCTCTTTTGACTTCGCATTTTTCTTCGGCGATTTACGGAAGCGGTAGCGTTTATCAGAAATCGCTAGTGCGCCGCCTAATGCCATAATCAAAGAGCCAGCCCAAATCCAACGAACGAACGGTTTATAGTAAATACGAACAGCCCAAGATCGGTTGTCGTCTAAACGTTCACCCATTGCAATGTATAGGTCGCGGCTAATACCACGGTCAATGGCTGCTTCAGTCATCATAGACTTAGCCGTACGGTAGAAGCGCTTCTCTGCGTGAAGCGTATTCACGTATTTGCCATCATGTGTGATCTCAAAGTCTGCGATGTAGCCATCGTAGTTTGGACCATCTTTATCACGCAAGCCTGAGAAGTAGAAATCATAGCCTTGAATTTGGAAGTGTTCGCCAGGTGCTAAACGTACATCACGCTCGATGCTGTAGTTCTGTACCATCGCAATACCGATAACAGATACCGCCAGACCAACATGACCCAACATCATTGCCCAGTGGCTACGTTGCAGCTTGCGAACACCTTCACTAAAGCTATGACGGTGCGTTGCGCGCTCGTACAGTTCAAAGCCATGCATCGCAATAATCCAAATCGCCATCACCCAACCAATGTAAGCCATGGTTGAGAAGAAATCGGCAAACAGGTACACGCATAGCGCGGCCAAGGCGAAAGCAAGCACACCTGAAACGAGCATTGGCTTCACAAGTTTAGACAAATTGTCTCGCTTCCAACGAATAAGAGGACCAATACCAAGCAGGAAAGCAAATGGCATCATTAACCACGCAAATAGCATGTCAAAGAATGGCGCACCGATAGAGACCGACCCCAAACCAAGCTGCTTGTGTACGAGCGGCAACAGTGTCCCCACTAACACCACAACAAGTGCTGCGATAAGTAATACGTTGTTGGCTAAGAGCGCATTTTCACGTGAGACTAAGTCGAAGTTACCTCGTACACGCACTGCTGCCCCTTTTACGGCAAACAGCAATAAAGAGCCACCGATAACGAAAACGAGGAAGCCTAGAATAAACATACCGCGCGACGGGTCAGACGCGAACGCGTGCACCGATACTAAAATACCGGAACGGACTAAGAAGGTGCCCAACAAACTCAACGAAAATGCAGAGATTGCCAATAGTACCGTCCACGCTTTAAATGTGCCGCGTTTTTCTGTCACGGCAAGAGAGTGCATTAATGCGGTACCCGCTAACCAAGGCATGAATGATGCGTTTTCTACTGGGTCCCAGAACCACCAGCCACCCCAGCCAAGTTCGTAGTAAGCCCACCAAGAACCTAGTGCGATACCAAGTGTTAAAAATACCCATGCAGCGGTTGTCCAAGGACGAGACCAACGAGCCCAAGCCGTATCAAGGCGTCCGGTCATTAGGGATGCGATCGCAAAAGAGAACGCAACCGAGAAACCAACATAGCCCATGTAAAGCATTGGCGGGTGAACAATCAAACCAGGGTCTTGAAGCAGAGGGTTCAAGTCACGTCCGTCAACCGGGAAGAACGGTAACGTACGTAGGAATGGATTTGACGTTAAGATGATAAACAGTAGGAAACCCACTGAGATCATGCCCATAACAGCAAGTACACGTGCAACCGACTCTTGCGGCATACCACGACTAAACGTCGCTACAGCGACAGTCCAAGCAGCTTGGATTAAAACCCATAGCAACAGTGAACCTTCGTGTGCACCCCATACTGCGGTTAAACGGTAGTACCAAGGAAGCTGACTATTCGAGTTGCTCGCTACATACTGTAACGTGAAGTCGTTGGTATAAAATCCCCAACATAAAATGGCGAAAGAGAACAACAGCATCAGGAACATAGACCAAGATAGCGGTCGCGCTGTGTTCATTAGCATGGTGTTATTATTCGATGCTCCCCACAATGGCAATACGCTCAACAGCACTGCCATTGCAAGCGAAAGAATGAGAGCAAAGTGACCGATTTCAGCAATCATTGGCCGCTTCCTTGTTTCTGTTCGGTGCTGTATTGAAGCGGTTCATGCGTTTTCTTCATCGCTTCTGCAATTTCTGGTGGCATGTATTCTTCATCGTGCTTCGCTAGGACCTCAAATGCCTCAACTGTCGTGGCATCTTTCAGTACACCTTGAGCAACAATACCCTGCCCTTCACGGAACAAGTCAGGAAGAATACCGTCATAGGTAATCGTCACTTTCGGACCGACATCGTGCAGGTCAAAACTCACTTTCAAAGAATTAGGATCTCGACGAACTGAGCCCACAACCACCATTCCACCGATACGCAGACGCTGGCCTACTTCTGGCTTGGTGCCATCTGGCTTACCATTAACCAATTCCGTTGGAGTGTAGAAAAGGTCCATATTTTGATTAAGCGCATAAAGTATCAAACCAATGGTGGCACTAATACCGATAAAGATCGCTAGTACAATACCTAGCCTCTTTTTACGTCTCGGGTTCATAAGGTGTTCTCCATGTTCTTCGCTGCGTCGATACGAGCTTGACGGTCAATTTTTGCTTTCACTTCTTTCAATAATGCATCACCGCGGCGAAGGCTAGTGATCAGAAGAATCAGCATGGATAAGAAAGTAATACCAAACGCACTCCATACGTATGATGCGTAGCCACCCATGGCAAAAAAGTCGCTCAGAGATTCAAAATGCATAATCAGTTACCTCACTGAGTTTGTTCTGTTGCGAGTTTGCGCACCCAAGGGCGGTGACTTTCTTTACTGATGATTTCGTTACGAAAACGGACCATCGTCACGGCACCAAAGAAGAACGCAAAGCCAAAGATGTTCAGCAATAACGGCCAAAGCATGTCGGATGAAATAGAAGGTTGTTCAAATTTCGTGATCGTCGCACCTTGATGAAGCGTGTTCCACCATTCCACGGAAAAGTGAATGATAGGTAGGTTTACTACGCCTACGATCGCTAAAATACCAGCAGCTTTTGCGGCGGTTTTTTGATCGTCAAACGCATGGTAAAGCGCAATCACACCAAGGTAGAGAAATAGAAGAATCAATTCAGATGTAAGACGGGCATCCCATACCCACCAAGTGCCCCACATAGGCTTGCCCCAAACAGCACCTGTAAGTAGAGCAATAAAAGTAAATACTGCACCAATCGGAGCCATCGCAAGTGCCGCCATATCAGATAGGCGAACTTGCCATACTAGGCCAATAAATGCAGCGATCGCCATCGACATATAAACGCCCATAGACCAAATAGCTGATGGGACATGAATGTAGATGATTCGGAAACTGTCACCTTGTTGGTAATCTGAAGGCGCAAATGCAAGCCCCCAAACCGTACCAACCGATAAGCATACGAGGGCCAATACAGAAAACCAAGGCAGAAACTTACCACTCAAACGATAAGCTGCTTCTGGCTTGGCATAAGGATGTAGCCATTTCCACATGTTTTGTTCTCACTCTTACTTCAGGGACACTGTCTAAAGGGTTGAGACCGTAGCAGTGCTTTAATAATAATTCTTTGATCAAGCGCCGCTTCATTGGCACTTTATTGAGTTAGTTGACACTAACTCGTAATGCGGCACTGATGGCAAAAGGCGTTAATGTCATCGCCCCCATTAGCATCGCACCTAAAATCGCTAGTTGACCGTTATACGCCATACCGAGTGCGGCAGCATCAATTGCCGATGTTGCGAAAATCAAAATTGGGATGTAGAGCGGAAGAATAAGCAAACTCAAAAGAACGCCACCCTTTTGCAACCCAACAGTCAACGCCACACCAATGGCGCCAATAAAACTTAGTGTTGGTGTACCGATCATCAAGGTTAATACAACCGATAGCCAAGTATTGAAGTCGAGCGAAAGTAAAACCGCCAATAATGGGCTAATTAAAATCAGAGGTAACCCTGTTAACAACCAATGTGCTATGACCTTTGAAACCACTACAAGTTGCAATGGAATCGGCATTAGCATCATTTGTTCTAGTGCACCGTCTTGAAAATCATCACGAAATAGACGCTCTAATGATAATAAGGCAGACAGCAATGCGGCAACCCAAACGATGCCCGCTGCAATACGTGCTAACAAATTAGGTTCTGGTCCAATACTCAGAGGAAAGAGAGTAATGACAATAATAAAGAACCACAGCGGGTTCAGAATGTCTGCCTGACGGCGAAATGCGATTAGGAGCTCACGACGAATGATGGTGGTCATCGAGGAAATCATATCAGTCACCCAGCTTTATTTTTCTAAGTTTCGGGCTGTCCGCAAACATATCTTGATGCGTCGTCAACACAACAATACCGCCATTATCAGCATGACTTGCGAACAAAGATTCAAGCACCTTGACACCTTGCTTATCAATGGCAGTCAACGGCTCATCTAAGATCCATAAAATTTGCTTACTGAGCCATAACCTTGCCAATGCGACTCGTCGTTGCTGACCTGCGGAAAGTTGTGCTACAGGCACATCTTCTCGACCAGCTAATCCTACTTGAGTCAAAGCGATAAAGATTTCTTCGTCTGAAGAGCGATTATTTTGAATAGATTGATAAAAACGTAAGTTTTCTAATGCGGTAAGCTCTCGTTTCACTCCTGTTTGATGTCCTAAGAAAAGCAGATCTTGATGGAAAACATCACGAGATTTTTCAACCTCTTCGCCTTTCCATTTAATGACACCTTCTTCTCTATCACCTAACCCTGTCACAATCCGTAGCAATGTAGTTTTACCAGTACCATTACGCCCTTCGATCTGGACCAATTCACCAGGCTTAATTTCAAACTGCAGGTTTTCAAACAGAACCCTTTCATCACGGATTGCTGTCAGGTTAGACACTTCTAACATAGAGCTTCAACTAAAAAATGAACGAGCCGCTATATTAGCACAGCTTAGTTATGACAAAACAGGATAAGAGGGCTAGGTTACATGTAAGTTCATGTATTTTTGTTAATTAATCATCACACTTTAATAAAATTAACTATAAGTAGTTATAAGCGCTCATTTTGAATTTGAGAGGCCAGAGCTAAGAGCAAGATCGACTGAAGGTTATCTAGGGTTGTATTTAAGAAGAGCATTAGCGGCTAAAAACAAAAAAAGAGGCGTAATAACGCCTCTTTTTTATCGCTTGATAACCTTTAGCGTCGACGACGTCCACGCGCTGGATATTCTGCGTCATCTGATGGCTGACCACTTAATGGTGGAATCTTCTCTTTCCCCGCCAGTTTCTTCTGCAGTGAAAGCATCAACTCAGCTTCGGCTTTTGGTAGTTCGCACTCTTCAATCAGCTCGTTGATATCAGCGCCAAGCTGTACCATTTTAGAAGCGCGACTGTACAAGCGACCATCAGTATCAGCGTGTTCGAGTTCGCGAATTCTCTCGTTTAAGTGCTGAATAATGTCTTGTTGCTCCGTCACTTTTTGTCCAAGACCAACGACAACCGAGCGCACTTCGAGTAACTGCTTACTCAACTTTTGCACTTCTTTATCTGCGTGTCGAGATTGAGATCGTTGTTGGTCTAACTGCTTTTGTAACCCCGAGCGAATCCGCAGTTGCAAAACAACCAATACTAACACGATAAAAGCGACGCCACCCGCAAGGAATGGAGCAGATAAAAGAGTCTCTTCAGCCATCATCATTCAGCCATTAAAGGTGAGCCATCTCGTCCCACTCGTCATCTGTTAGCAGCTTGTTCAAATCCACAAGGATAAGAAGCTTGCCGTCACGGTTGCTCACACCCTGGATGAACTTCGCACTCTCGTCGGTACCAACTGAAGGCGTCGTATCAATTTCAGAAGAACGCAGATAAACAACTTCTGCCACGCTATCTACTAAGATACCAATCACTTGACGCTCAGACTCGATCACAATAATACGAGTGTTGTCAGTGACTTCGCCTTCCATCAGGCCAAAACGTGAACGTGTATCGATAACAGTAACTACATTACCGCGTAGGTTGATGATACCAAGTACATAATCTGGTGCACCTGGAACAGGGGCAATTTCAGTATAACGAAGTACTTCACGAACTTGCATTACGTTGATGCCGTACGTTTCTTCTTCTAGCTGGAACGTCACCCACTGAAGAACTTCGTCATTCGATGCATCTTTCTTCACTTCTACTTCAAAAGCTTGAGACATAGTTAATCCTCGTTAATGTCGTTCCCGACTTAAATCTAATTCAGTGATTTGACATCTAAACCGGCGTTTAGCATGTCAATGAGCGCCTGGACATGAATTAAGGCACACATTTTTTCTTTTACCATGCCCGCTAGCCAAGGGCGTTTACCCGCCTGCTCACGCCAGCGAACCTTGTCGATATTAAGCGTTTCAGTCCCCATTAATTGGTTACTGGCCAACCCCCACATGCTCTCACCAAGCATGACGACATATTGGTAGTTATCTTTATAGCTATCATCACGAAGCTTATCTGCCATCACCCATTTCGCGGTATCGACGACATCAAACTGCTGCTCGCGATTTGTTTGTAGCCCCAAATACCAGGCGGGTTTTCCTATCAAATGGTTAAGCTCGCTAATGCGATGAATACCACCTAACTCATCAAGAGGTACAGCAAACGTGACACCATTCACATCAAAGTAAAGAACTTGGAAGTCCTCACTTCGCTTCGTGCTTTCCCAGACCGTTGGTATATCGGAATCTGCTTGTGTTTCGAGTTCAGTATCGACGTTCGATTCTATATTGATACTTTGTTCGATCACTGCGTGAGGTTCATCCACCTCTGGTTGCGCTTCCTCAAAAACTGGCTCATCAATCACCCAGTCCTGTATTTCCTCAACACCCTGAAGCTCAGGCACCTCACTAAAGGTTTGTACCTCAGGCTCAGCCGCTTTTATCTCTGCTGCAATATCAATCGTATTTTGTTCAAGAATACTATCAATATCCAACTCAGCCACTGGGTTGCTTGCTTCAAGCTGACTTAATAGCCTTTGAACATCTTCCAGGTTTGGAGCTTCCAACTCTGGCGGATATGTTTCTTGAAACTGGTACGTTTCTGGCTCCGAGTATTGTAGCTGTAATTCTGGCTCTGGCTCTGGCTCTGGCTCTGGCTCTGGCTCTGGCTCTGGCTCTGGCTCTGCAGATGATACCTCTTGAGCCAACAGGTCAAGGTCTTCCTCAAGAGTCGTTATTTCAGTTTCATCATCCAGTAATGCATTAAAGTAGTCATCAAGTGCTTGTTCACTGGACAGCACATCATTACTGCTCATCGAACGCCAACCTCTCCAGGTAAATCAGTAGCTGTTTATAGGCAAACACACCACGGCTACCAGATGCAAAATGCGAAGCTGGCAAGTGCTTTAAACTGGCATCGCGGAACTTGGTATCAATAGGCACCGCTGAGGTCCACACTTGATTTGGGTAATCTTTTTTCAGTTGCATCAATGTCTGCAATGACGCTTTCGTGCGCTTATCGTACATGGTTGGGACGATAGTCACTTTGAAACCGCCCGGGCGAGATTTTTGCATAATGGTTAGCGTACGCATCATGCGCTCCAGACCTTTCATCGCCAAAAACTCTGTTTGAACAGGAATCAAAATTCGGTCACTGGCTGCCAACGCGTTCACCATCATCACGCCAAGGATTGGCGGACAGTCAATCAACACATAGTCATAGTCTTGTGAGACAGTTTGCAGCGCCCGTTTTAAGATTAATCCCATACCACTGCGATTACCCATTACGCGATCAAGCGTGGCAAGGGACATATGCGCGGGAATGATATCCATTCCTTCCAGCTCTGTTTCTAAAATCAACGGCTTAACCGTCTCACGAGAAAACGTCTTCAACTGGAATAAATCAAATAGGCTCGAAGTTACTGCATCAGGATCATAACCGAGATAAGTAGTCAGTGAGGCGTGAGGATCAGTATCAACCATCAATACTCGATGGCCTTTCTGGCTCAATAAGCCCGCCAATGTCACTGTTGAGGTGGTTTTACCCACGCCTCCTTTCTGGTTAGCTACACTCCAAACAATCATGATGAATCCTAAGCTAGGCCAACTTCCACCAACATGCGTTCAGCAATGCGGTCAAGCGGTAAATCTTCTGAAGAAATGCCTGCTTTAGCAACCGCTTGGGGCATGCCATAAACAACACAACTTTCTTCATCTTGTGCCCAAATAGTTGAGCCTGAAGACTTCAACATGCGAGCGCCCTCACGACCGTCTGCACCCATGCCTGTCAACACTAAAGAGAGCACTTTGTCGCCATATACTTTTGCGGCAGAACCAAAAGTCACATCCACACATGGTTTGTAGTTCATGCGGTCGCCGCCATCAATAATGCGAAGACGAGCAGCGCCCGCTCGTCCATCCACCATCATTTGTTTCCCACCTGGTGCAAGGTATGCCACACCGGGCTGTAACACATCGCCATCTTGTGCTTCTTTCACTTGAATCTTACACAAGGTGTTCAAACGACTGGCAAACGCAGCAGTAAATGTTGCTGGCATGTGTTGAATCAATACAATCGGATGCGGATAGTTCATCGGCAAACGCGTCAGAATTTTTTGTAGAGCAACGGGGCCACCTGTTGATGTGCCAATTGCCGTCAGTTGATACTTCTTACCAGAAGCACGGTACTTTGTCGCAGCAGGTCGAGTTGGTGTTGGAGTCACAGGTGAAGCCGTTCTTGAACCTAATGGTCGAGTAGTCGTGCTGGTACTCGCTGTTGGGCGAGCGATAGGTCGACGCATGAAAGCGCGCTTCGAGGCAATCTGAATCACACGCTGTTGAAGTAATGACACCGCTTCTTCACGGTTACGCGCAATGTCCTCAAACTTTTTCGGTAAGAAGTCCAATGCGCCCGCATCTAGCGCATCAAGCGTAGCTTTCGCCCCGTCGTGGGTCAGGGACGAAAACATTAGAATTGGCGTTGGAGCAGCGGCCATAATTTCACGTACAGCTGTAATGCCATCCATCACTGGCATTTCAATATCCATCGTGATGACGTCAGGTTTGAGAGATTTGGCTTTCTCAACCGCCTCTCTACCATTTACCGCAACGTCAATCACTTCTAGGCGCGATTCTGAGTTGATGATTTCGCTCACGCGACGTCGGAAAAAACTCGAATCATCAACGACTAGTACTTTAATCGCCATCTTATTCCTTTTAATAACGTCAGCTTTGCTTAAAGGCGTGAAGCCGCAGCATATCGCTTAAGTAAATCAGGCACATCTAGAATTAATGCAATATGGCCATCGCTAGTAATTGTCGCACCAGCCATACCTGGAGTGCCCTGTAATAGATTATCGAGTGGCTTAATAACCACTTCTTCTTGACCAATAAGCGTATCCACAACAAAACCAACGCGCTGGTTACCAATCTGTACAATCACCACGTGACCGTGACCAGTACGCTCTTGGACGTTTTGCGATTTGGATGCCAACCAGTTTTGTAAGTAAAATAGTGGGATAGATTTCTCACGCACAATAATCGTCAGCTGACCATCTACCACGTTTGTACGACTAAGATCCAAGTGGAAAATTTCACTCACCGAAGCCAGTGGTAGAGCAAAAGGATGACCGCCAACACCAACCATCAGAGTCGGTAAAATCGCTAACGTTAGTGGTACTTTGATCGTAATCTTAGTGCCCTTGCCTAGCTCAGAATCGATATCGATTGAACCGTTTAAGGTATTGATCGCCGTCTTAACCACGTCCATACCCACACCACGACCAGAGATGTCAGAAATTTTATCTTTACTTGAGAAGCCAGGTGCGAAGATAAGGTTGAAGCACTCTTTATCTGTTAAACGTGCCGCCGCATCTTCATCCATCATGCCACGCTTCACCGCGATGCCACGCAGTTTGTTCGGGTCCATACCGCCACCATCATCTACGATGGATAGTTCAATATGGTCCCCTTCTTGCGATGCTGACAAAATCACTTTACCTGTGCGTGATTTGCCGGCCTTCGCGCGTGCCTCTGGCATTTCAATACCGTGATCAACCGAGTTACGCACCAAGTGAATCAACGGATCGGCCAATGCTTCTACAAGGTTTTTATCGAGATCGGTTTCTTCACCGCGCATTTCTAGCACGATGTCTTTATTTAGGTTACGAGCCAAGTCACGGACAACGCGTGGGAAACGGCCAAACACTTTCTTAATTGGCTGCATACGCGTTTTCATTACCGCGCCTTGTAGATCCGCAGTTACCACATCAAGGTTAGCGACCGCTTTGGACATCTCTTCGTTGTCGCTATTCAAACCAAGGCTTAATAGGCGGTTTCGAACCAATACGAGCTCACCCACCATGTTCATGATGGTATCAAGCGTCGAGGTATCAACACGAACGGTTGCTTCAGCCTGAGGTTTTTTAACCGCTGGTGCTTTGGCTTCTTCTTTTACCGCGACTGGTTTAGATTCTGGCTTTGGTGCTGGCGCTGCTTGAACCGGTGCTGGCTTAGCAACAAGCTCAGGTTTCGCAGGGATTTGCTCTACGTTTGCTGAAGCTGGCTTCGTTGCCATATCCAATTCTTCTAGCGTTGGACCTTTACCTGAACCATGTAGCTCATCGAGTAACTTTTCGAACTCTTCGTCCGTCATTAAGTCACTGTCTTGATTTGATGAAGATGACACTGGAGCGGAAGGCTCTGCCGCTTTAGGTGGCTCTACTGGTACAGATGCAGCAGCCTCTGCCGTAGAAGGGCTTTTTCCTACACCGTGCAGTTCATCGAGTAAACGTTCAAACTCATCATCAGTGATATCACCACTTTCAACTGATGGCGCACTCGATTGAGGCGGTTCAGATGGCGTTGTAGGTGTCGCAGACATTGAGGTGCCTGGCGCTGAACCTTTACCATGAAGCTCATCAAGTAGCTTTTCGAATTCGTCTTGGGTAATTTCATCAACAGAGCCGACACTTGATGGTGCTGACGGCGCAGCAGGTTCTTCGATGATAGGCTCGGGAATAATAGGCTCTGGAGTAGCCACTGGTTCTTCAACTACGGTTGCCGCTACTTCATCTTCTGACTCAGGTTTGCATAGACGATGAAGTTCTTCAAGAAGCTCAGGGTCCGCAGCTTCTAACGGCTCACGATCTTGAACAGCCTGGAACTGGGTATTAACCGTATCCAAGGCTTTTAGCATCGTATCCATTAAGTTTTGCGTTACCGTGCGTTGACCGTTTCGTAAAACGTCGAACACGTTCTCCGCACCATGACAAGTATCGACTAGCTCTGCCAATGAAAGGAAGCCGGCACCGCCTTTTACGGTATGAAACCCGCGGAAAATAGCATTAAGTAAGTCTTTGTCTTCTGGGTTATTTTCCAATTCAACCAACTGCTCAGAAAGCAGCTCGAGAATTTCCCCAGCCTCAATGAGAAAGTCCTGAAGAATATCTTCGTCTAAATCGTAGCTCATACGTTACCTTTAAAATCCAAGACTGGACAACAAGTCATCGACTTCGTCCTGCGATGAAACCGCATCTTCTCTCAGTTCTGGATGAAGAATCGGGCCTTCGGCTTCGCTTGTTTGTGTATTCTTTTTATCTGCCGGTTCTGACAAAACTTGAATGTGTTCTTCAAGTTTATTTCCAGAGAATACGGTTAGGATTTCCACTAAGCGGCCTTCTACTTCATTAACCAACGTAATTACGCGGCGAATGATTTGGCCAGTTAGGTCTTGGAAGTCTTGCGCCATGAGAATTTCGGTCAACTGGCCGCGCAATTCAGTGCTGTCACCTTCGACTTGCACTAATAGCCCGTCGATTCGGTGGCACAGTGCTTTAAATTCGCTTAATTCTATGCGCCCGTGCATGAGTTCATTCCATTGAGGACGAACTTTTAGAAGGCAATCATGCAGGTTATCAGCGATAGGAAGGCAGCAGTCGACCGCATCCATTGTTTTGTTGGCTGCAAGCTCTGTCTTCTCGATCACATAATTGAGACGATCCCTAGCGTTAGGGATTTCGTCTTTCGCAATTTCGGTCATGCGCTGATCGAGACTGAACTGCTTGAGTGATTCGTGAAGGTCTCGAGTTAACGCTCCAATTTCTTGCAGCATTGGGTTATCGGCACCTTCGTAGATCGAGGCAACAAGCATATTGGCTTGGTCTTGTTCCCCGTTTTCTAGCATTTGAACGAGTGACTTCGCCTGCTCTAGTGAGATCATTCTGAATAGACCCTTTTACGTTTAGTTCTTCTTATCACTTTGAAAACGCTAAACGAGTCATTTAATAGGTATTTAATAATTGGTATGAATGACTCGAATAACAAAGAGAAAGAGAGAGTTATAAACGCTCGAAAATTTTATCTAATTTTTCTTTTAATGTTGCAGCAGTAAATGGCTTAACAATGTAGCCGTTTACACCTGCTTGAGCAGCTTCAATGATCTGCTCACGCTTCGCTTCAGCCGTGATCATTAGAACTGGCAGATGCTTAAGTTCTGCATCCGCGCGGATGTGTTTAAGCAAATCGATGCCTTGCATACCTGGCATGTTCCAGTCAGTTACAACAAAATCGAAGTCACCTTTTTTCAGCATTGGTAATGCGGTTAAACCATCGTCCGCTTCTTGAGTGTTATTGAAACCCAAGTCACGAAGCAGGTTTTTAACAATACGGCGCATTGTTGAGAAATCATCAACAATAAGGATCTTCATGTTTTTATTCAAAATTGCCTCCACTGAATCGTAAAATCAGTGTTTTTAGTCATTTTGTGTCCACGCACTGAGCTTGGTACGTAAACGTTGCATCGCTTGACTCAGTATTTGACTTACGCGAGATTCGCTTACGCCTAACACATCGCCAATTTCTTTCAAATTGAGTTCTTCATCATAATAAAGCGAAAGAACCAAAGCTTCACGCTCTGGAAGCTGTTTTATTGATTCAACCAGTGCTTTTCGAAATGATTCATCAACTACCCCTTTGAATGGGTTGCTGTCATCGGTTTCATCCGCCGGTGAAATCACATCATCAGAAACGCCTAAATCTTCAATACCGACTAATTTTGAGCAGTTGATATCGGTAAGAGCACTATGATATTGATCCAGTGTCATACCGAGATGCGTGGCTACTTCAGAATCAGTAGGATCTCGATTTAATTCGCCTTCCAGCTCCGCAATCGCTTGGTTAATCTCTCGATTATTTTTATGAACAGAACGCGGTACCCAATCGCCTTTACGCATGTCATCTAACATTGCGCCACGAATACGGATACCTGCATAAGTTTCAAAGCTCGCACCTTTAGAACCATCATAATTCTGCTGAGCTTCGATAAGACCGATCATGCCGGCCTGAATTAAATCCTCTACCTGAACACTCGGCGGTAAACGGCCTAGTAGGTGGTGAGCAATGCGCTTAACCAACACTGAATAACGTTCAATGAACGCCTGCTGGCTATTAAATTTGCCATGTTGGTCATAGGTTATCGCTTTATTCACCAAAAGGGTCCTCTGCGAATTCGGTACGATTTAGCAACCTTTCCACAAAAAATTCCAAGTGTCCACTTGGTGTTTTCGGTAGTGGCCACGTCAACGCTTTGTTTGCTAGTGAGCTGATAGCTAAAGCGGCAGGCGAGCGTGGGAACGCATCAACGACAATTTTTTGTCTTTTTACAGCCTGTCGAACTTTATCATCTAATGGAATACATGCTACGAGTTCAAGGCTAACATTCAAGAATCGCTCTGTGACTAGTGTCAACTTTGCAAACAATTCTCGCCCTTCACGGTAGCTTCTGACCATATTTGCTACAACTTTAAAGCGTTGAACTTGGTGTTCTTTACTCAACAGCTTGATTAATGCATAGGCATCTGTGATTGACGTCGGTTCATCACACACAACTACAACCACATCTTGAGCTGCTCGCGAAAAACTGATTACCATGTCAGAGATACCAGCAGCGGTATCAATCAGCAGGACATCCATTTCGTCTTCAAGACTACCAAATGCTCGAATGAGTCCAGCATGCTGAGCGTGAGAAAGCTCTGTCATGCTCTGTGTGCCAGAAGTTGCAGGAATTATCTTTATACCATAAGGCCCTTCGACAATCGCATCTTTTAGCTCACATTCACCCGCTAAGACATGTCCTAGATTACGTTTTGCACGAATTCCGAGCATCACGTCCACATTGGCCAGACCTAAATCAGCGTCGAGAACCATCACCTTCTTGCCTTGGCGAGCCATACAAATCGCCAGACCCAGTGTTACGTTTGATTTCCCCACACCACCTTTGCCGCCAGTAACAGCAATCACTTTGGTCAACGATGGTTGTGTTAAGCGACGGAGGCCGCTTGCTTGATCGTGTATCATATTCTCAGTCATAGTAGTCCGCCGCCTTAGAGTCCTTCACTGTCACTGTTCCAAAAGTGAGGTTCGTTCTCTGTCGACTTCTCTAACAGTTCATTTGCTTTCGCAAGCATATATTTTGGTTGCGCTATCACAATGTCTTCTGGTACGCGCTGACCATTAGCGATGTAAGCTACTGGCATTGCGTTTTGAATCACTACACTGATGAATTCGCCTAGGCTTAATGACTCATCAAGCTTCGTCATAATACAACCCGAAAGTGGTATACGTCGGAAGTGATCCAGCGTTTCTTGTAGAACACGACGTTGTGCGGTAGCCGGCAAAACAAGGTAGCTGTGAATCACTTCTCCGCTCTCTTGCATTAGAGTGTCGAGCTGCTCGGAAAGCCTCACATCTCGTTGCCCCATCCCTGCCGTATCGACCAAAATCAGTCTTCTGTTTCTTAGCTGATATATAACATCGGCTAACTCGTTAGAATCTTTAGCAACTCTTACGGGACAACCCATGATTCTTCCGTAAATTGAGAGTTGCTCATGTGCACCTATGCGATATGTGTCTGTTGTCACAAGGGCCACATTGTCGGCACCGTATTCCATGGCTGCGCGTGCTGCGAGTTTCGCTACGGTTGTTGTTTTCCCAACCCCAGTCGGACCCAACAATGCGACTACGCCACCACGTTTTAAAATGTCCTGTTTAGGAATATTGATTTGATCCGCCACCAGCGACAATAACGCTTTCCACGCTCGCGCTGGCTTTGTATCTTCCGGAATATAACAGGCCATCTGGTCTGCTAACTCCGGAGAAACGCCCATTCGCTCTAAGCGCTTAATCAGCATTGCTCTTAGCGGCTCACGGCGTTCTACTTCTTGCCACATCAGGCCAGAAACTTGGTGCTCCAACAGACGACGAATTGACGTCATCTCTTCGCGCATGCTTTCTAGCTCATCGGCCGATTCGTCACGCTCATCACTTGGGCGACGTCGGTCATAGCGCGTCGGGTCCAGCTTGGGCGTCGGACGTTCAAATCGATTGTCCTGTGCGATTAGCTTCGCCAAAGGTGAATCTGGTTGATATGGCGCTGGCTTTTCTTGGTTGTAGCCGTCGCGATGCTTATTTTGGCGTTGCAGCAAAGCAGAGAGCGAATCTTCATTTTCCGCTACGTGGTCGTCAGCCTCTGCTGCACCACCGCTATATTGCTTAAGCATATTAGCGAATCGCTGCGTCATTGAGCCTGTTTTTTCATTGTTACTGTTATTACTGTTCAGGCTAATTTTATCTTCATCTAAATGACGATCTTGGTAACGATCAGCAGAAGACGATGACATTTGACGATGTTCGTTATAGCGATTCGATTGAGAAGCACCGCGATTTTGCTGTGACGCTGCGCTTGCTTGAGGCGGATTAGATTCACTATCTATCGCCGCAACAATCGCTACTCCACCAGCCACTTTCTTGTTTGACATGATCACCGCTTCCGCGCCTAACTCCTCTTTCACTTGGAGCAGCGCCGTTCTCATGTCTTTGGCAAAAAATCGCTTTATTTTCAAACTATGAATCCATTAATGATGCGTGAGATCAGTTACCCACGGCTTGCACAATTCTGATCTGTTTTTCATCCGGGATTTCTTGGTAAGACAGTACCCGGAGATTAGGTATTGTGTTCTTCACAAATTTAGCCAACGTCGAGCGTAATACACCAGAAGTAAGCAGAACGGCAGGTTCGCCTTTCAGTTCTTGTTCCTGTGTCGCTTGGCTTAGTGAAGACTGCAATCGCTCAGCGAGTCCCGGTTCAATCCCCGCGGATTCGCCTCCTGATGCTTGCATAGTTTGATGCAATATTTGTTCCAGTTCAGGTATCAAAGTAATCACTGGTAACTCAGGCTCTATACCATTGATTTCTTGAACAATTAGACGTTTAAGACTAATTCGAACTGCTGCCGTCAATATGTCAGCTTCTTGACTCTTACTTGAGTACTCAGCCAAAGTTTGAACAATCGTGCGAATATCGCGGATTGGAATGGCCTCGTTTAACAAGTTTTGTAGGACTTTCACCACCACACCTAATGGTAATTGGTCAGGAACAAAGTTCTCGACCAACTTAGGCGCGCTGCGTCCCAACATTTCTAATAAATTCTCTACTTCTTCATGGCCAATTAGCTGTGATGCGTTGTTGGTCAATAGCTGGCTTAGGTGCGTCGCTAATACCGTTGATGAATCAACAACCGTATAACCCAGAGCCTGCGCGTGCTCACGCTGATCTTCTCGGATCCATACGGCTTCCAGTCCAAAAGCAGGGTCAATGGTTGGCTCACCATCAATCATGCCATACACCTGACCTGGGTTAATCGCTAGCTCTTGATCCGGACGAATCTCTGCTTCGCCCACCGCAACCCCCATCAATGTAATTCGGTAACTGTTTGGGGTCAGCTCAAGATTGTCACGAATATGAACCGCTGGAATTAGGAACCCAAAATCTTGCGATAACTTTTTACGCACACCTTTTACGCGCTCTAACAGTTCCCCACCTTGGTCTCTGTCCACCAAAGGGATTAAGCGATAACCGACTTCCAAGCCAATAATATCGACTGGCTGGACGTCATCCCAAGACAGTTCGCGCTGTGAGGAAGGTTCTGCACCTTCGTCTGCTGTTGCTGGTAAAGCGGGCTCTTTCGCTTTCTGCTTCTGCCGTTTGTCGATGAAATATGCCGCTGCACCGGCCGCGACTGCCAGGCTCAAAAACGCAAAGTGTGGCATGCCCGGTACGATGCCCATCACACCAAGAATAGCCGCAGTAATCATCAGCGCTTTTGGGTTGTCGAACATCTGGAAGACCAGCTGTTCACCCATGTCTTCATCGGTGTTTTGGCGCGTCACCATCATTGCCGCTGCAATCGACAGCAATAGCGATGGGATTTGTGCGACCAAACCATCACCGATTGTCAGTAAGGTATAGATTTCAATCGCTTCACCGAAACCCAATCCATACTGCGCCATACCGATCGACAGACCGCCGACGATGTTGATAAACAGAATCAAAATACCGGCAATCGCGTCCCCTTTTACGAACTTCGAGGCACCATCCATCGAGCCATAGAAATCCGCTTCTTTGGTCACTTCAAAACGACGAACTCTTGCCTGCTCTTGGTCTATCAATCCGGCATTCAAGTCCGCATCAATCGCCATTTGCTTACCCGGCAACGCATCAAGCGTAAAGCGAGCACTTACCTCAGAGATACGACCCGCACCTTTGGTCACCACCATAAAGTTGATGATCATTAAGATGAGGAAAACCACTAGGCCGACCGCGTAGTTACCACCAATAACGACGTTACCGAACGCCTCAATTACGTTACCTGCCGCATTACCGCCTTCATGACCATGCAGTAAGACGACACGAGTCGAGGCAACGTTCAAAGCCAAGCGGAGCAACGTGGCGATCAGCAATACCGTTGGAAAAGCAGCGAAGTCCAAAGGACGACGTGTGTAAACGGTCACTAACAACACCACCATCGACAGCGCGATGTTAAAGGTGAAGAACATATCCAACAAAAATGCTGGAATCGGCAGTACCACCATCGCTAGGGTGGCCAAAACCATCACCGGAGCACCAATAGCTGGCATTTCACGTTGAGGGATTCGTGGCAATTTATCTGCAAACGGCAGGCTTAACTTCATACTGCGAGAGATCTCAATCGATTGAAGCGTCACGTAAGCTCTTACTATTAATACGCGACCGCTTTAGCCTAAAAGTTTAGGTAGGGTTGATAATTAAAGCGTTTTAAGCAATCTATGTACCAGAATTAGCGCCAAAATAATGACTAAACACTCAAATAGAGCTTAGCTTTTGATCAAACGAGCTTTTTTAAGGCTTTACCGCTTTTCGTATCAATGACGGTGCTCGGGCGGGATTGGCAAATCATAATCTTGAATTTTCGGGCGCTGTCCACCTCGTTTTCGGTATTGCTTCAATTGGAATACAAATGCCAAAACCTGAGCGACGGCAGTAAATAACCCATCGGGGATCTCTTGCTCGAGCTCTGTCGTGTGGTACAACGCACGAGCCAAAGGTGGTGCGGGCACAATCGTAATGTCATGTTCGCGGGCGACTTCTCGAATCTTCATCGCCATGTGGTCAGTACCTTTAGCGATCACGACTGGCGCACGGTCTGTCTTCTGCTTATAACGAAGCGCTACCGAGAAGTGCTCAGGGTTAGTAACAATAACATCAGCTTGAGGAACATCCGCCATCATTCGACGTTGAGCCGCTTCCCTTTGCAACATACGAATACGGCCTTTCACTTCCGGCTTACCTTCAGTCTCTTTGTATTCGTCTTTGACTTCTTGCTTGGTCATTTTTAACTGATCGGCGTGCTGCCAGATTTGAAATGGAATATCGATGGCAACCACAATCAATAGCGAGCAACTGATCAGCAAAATAAAGTTCAGCAAAATATCTAAAGCATGGAAGATGTTTTGCGGATACACATCCATGCTCAATTGAATCAGATCGGCCTGCGATGCTTGGATCAAATAGATGGCGACACCAGTGACCAGAACCACTTTAAGGATTGATTTGATCAACTCTACCCAGCTTTGCATTCCAACCATTCGCTTTAAGCCGCTAAGCGGATTCATTTTCGACAGCTTGGGCATGGCCGCTTGGGCAGAAAAACTGATTCCTCCCACACCTGCTGCTCCAATCATGGCGGCGGTAAACAATGTCGCTAACACCAAAAATAGTGGGAACAACAAATCACTCATCGCGCCCAAAGCGATATCAAACAGTTTTGCAGTATCGAAAATCTCTTCTCGTTGAAGATCAAATAAACGGCTCATGATGGAAAACAATGAACGTGCTAACGCCTCGCCAAACCACATCAATGAAATGGCGCCAACGATCAGCACAGATGCTGATGCGAGCTCTTTAGATCGAGCGACCTGCCCCTTTTCTCTGGCTTGTTGTAACCGTCGGGGCGTGGCTTCTTCGGTGCGTTCCTGACCGTCTGATTCTGCCAAATCTTAGCACTCCAAGCGAATAAGCCGACAAATCTGCGCCTCACCCACTGTCCAGAACATTTCATAATGACTGTATAGACCAGCCAGTATGTACCAACAAAGTAATAGACCCACCATCAAAGCAAAAGCAAAACCAAGCGAGAAGATGTTCAGCTGTGGTGCGGCACGGGTCATTACACCAAACGACAAGTTAATGGTCAGTAGCGCAATAATGCCAGATAGAGACATACTCAGTGCCGTTTGGAACATAATACCAAGCCAGCCTGCCATTTCACGGAAATCAACCGCGTTGAGCGAGCCGGAGCCAATCGGCAAAGTTTTGAAACTGAACACCACCAATTGCAGCATTTTTAAGTGTCCATCGGTGGCAAGAAAAAACATTGTCGTTAAGAACATGAATAACTGACCAAGCAATGGCGTGTTCTGACCATTTGCAGGATCAACCATAGAAGCAAAGCCCAAACTTGATTGCATACCCAATATTTGACCAAGTAGGACAAAGGTTTGAATCATAAATTGAGTAACCATACCCATCGCTATGCCGATGATCATTTGCTCGGCAATGGTCATGAAGCCACGAAACGAGAGTAGCTCAATGTCCTGAGGTACGGCGGGGATGGCTGGCATGACAGCGAAAGTGATGGCTAAACCGAGGTAAAGGCGGATTCTTGGCGAAACAAATCGGGCCCCGGTTACTGTCATCACCATCAACATGGATGAGATACGAACATAGGGCCAGAAGTAGTTTGCGATCCAATCTAAGACAACGCTAGTGGGGTACTCCATAGGCGCCTCTAATAAAGCACCTGAGGTAAGCGTTCAATCAAGCCATAGAAATATTCCATCAACATTTGCGTCATCCAATGCCCAAACAGCATCAGGGCCAAAAGCGTGACAATCAAACGCGGTAAGAAGCTCAATGTTTGTTCGTTGATGGATGTCGCAGCTTGAAAAATCGCAACTACAAGGCCGATAAGCAAGCTTGGGATGATAATGGCGCAGACCATGATAAGCACCATCCAAAGTGCTTCACGGAAAAGCTCGACAAACATTTCTGGTGTCATGTCTTATCCTCTATCTGCGCTTATCTAAAGGGCAAAGCTGCCCGCAAGTGTCGAGAGTATCAAGTTCCAACCATCGACCAATACGAACAACATCAACTTGAACGGCAACGAAACAATCATTGGTGACAACATCATCATACCCATTGCCATCAGTACCGAAGCGACTACAAGGTCAATAATCAAAAACGGCAAGAAGAGCATAAAGCCAATTTGGAATGCAGTTTTTAGCTCTGAGGTGATAAAAGCCGGAATCAACACCGCCATCGACACATCTTCTGGATCCTCGACTTGCTCTCCAGACATGGTTACGAACGTCTCCAAATCTTTGATTCGGGTCTGCTTAAGCATAAATGCTTTCATTGGCGCTTGTGCTGCATCAAACGCTTCTCGCGCCGTAACTTGCTCGTTCAAATAAGGCTGAACAGCTTTGTCGTTGATTTCGTTCAGGACAGGAGACATAACAAAAAAGGTCAAAAACAGCGCAATACCAATAATGACCTGATTAGAAGGCGTTTGTTGCAAACCCATTGCCTGACGCAATATCGACATCACCACTACAATTCGAGTGAATGAGGTCATCAGAATCACCATGGCAGGCAAGAAGCCAAGCATGGTCATTAACGCTAAAATTTGTAGTGTAACCGAGTAGTCTTCACTGCCATCAGGGTTCGTGGTCATGGTGAATGCTGGAATACCACCGCCACTAGAAACGGACATAGCACGGCTAGCACCAGTATCACTTTGCATAGCCTGAACTGTAACACTACTTCCATCGGCTAAGTTATCTGGCAGCGCTGACTCCTCTGCTTCAGCAAAGGTAAATGAAGAAAACAGCACGCCGACAAAAAGTAACAACGTACTCAGGAGCAAACGAATTGGATTACCCTTTGTCATGTTTTTTGATCAGCTGGCTAAATTGAGTCGCAAAAGCATTGGTCGCCAACTCTTCCTCTTTCAGTGGCTTATCTAACTTGGCTAAAGTTTGGATCGATTGGCTAGTAATCCCAACCAAAAACTGTTCTTCACCCACTTGAACTACTGCGATTCTTTCTTTTGTACCCACTGGCAACTGACTCACTATACGCAAGCCCTTTTGTTGTCCCATCGCTGGCACTTGCATACGTTTCAGCAACCAAGCCAGCAAAAGAATCACGCCGATTACAAGCACAAGCGAGCCAAGTGTCGTCGCAAGATCCAGATTATTTGGTGCGGCAGCCAATGCATAAGGAGCACTTAGCATTAAGCTCAGTGCTCCAGTGATTTGCTTCAATCGCATTTTGATTGAACGACTCATCTTAACGCAGCTTCTTAATTCGTTCAGTTTGGCTGATCACATCCGTCAAACGGATACCAAACTTATCGTTGACGACCACGACTTCGCCGTGAGCAATCAAAGTACCGTTAACCAATACGTCGAGCGACTCACCGGCTAGACGATCCAACTCAACAACCGAACCTTGGTTAAGCTGCAACAGGTTCCGAATGCTAATTTGAGAACGACCGACTTCCATCGAAATCGTCACCGGGATATCCATAATAGTGTCGAGTTTACGACGCTCATCTTCGCTAATTGGGCTTGAAGTGTCTTTTAGCTCTTCCAGTGGCGCAGCCAATACTTCATCTACGTCTACAGAAGGGGCAGACGGGTCTTCGCCAAGAGCGGCTGCCCATTCGTCTGCTAGCTTTTGATCGTCACTTGGTTCCATTTTTCTATCCTGTGTTACGCCTTACTCATGCCATAGCATGTCTGTTTAATAAGGTATCTTAATGGTCTATATCGTCTTCACTCTCAAGCTCAGACATGATGTCTTTACCTAAGAAAGCTAAATCTGTTTTGACGACATGTGGGCGCTCAATTTCCTCAGAAATTTGCACCGCTAATTTGTCTTCCGAACGACCCATTTTTACGCGATAGGTCGGTAGGTCTTCTACAAACATCGTCGCATGTTCTGGCATTTCAATCGGGATGATATCGCCCGGTTGCAGCTCCATGAGATCACGCAAAGAAATGTCTTTTTCGAGCAAGTTCACGCGGAAGTTAACCGGACAATCCATGATCTCTTCACGTAGTGCTGAGCTCCAGCGAACGTCCGTTTCCATCTTGTCGGACTGAACACCTGCATCCAATAGTTCACGAATAGGCTCAACCATGGAGTAAGGCATAACGACATGAAAATCGCCGCCACCGCCGTCAACTTCTATATGGAATGAACTCACGACAATCACTTCTGTCGGGCTGACAATGTTTGCCATGCTTGGGTTTACTTCAGAGTCGAGATATTCGAACTCTACCCCCATCACTGGCGACCACGCTTCTTTATAATCTTCAAATACAATTTTCAGTAACAACTGAATGATGCGGCGTTCCGTTGGGGTAAATTCACGGCCTTCGATTTTGGCGTGGAATCGACCATCACCGCCAAAGAAGTTTTCTACCAGAATAAAGACTAAACGAGCCTCCATGGTGATCAACGCAGTGCCTTTTAACGGACGAAAACGCACCATGTTCAAACTGGTTGGCACGTACAATGTGTTCTGGTATTCACCAAACTTCATCATCTGCACGCCATTGATCGACACCTCTGCCGTTTTACGCAGCATATTAAACAGACTAATACGCATGTGCCGTGCAAAGCGCTCGTTGATAAGTTCGAGCGTCGGCATTCGACCACGTACGATTCTGTCTTGCGACGAGAAATCAAAATTGACGGCACCCTCAGTGTCGTTTTCTATCGGTTCATCGACGTCATCAACATCGTCAACCCCATGCAATAGCGCATCAATTTCGTCTTGGCTTAATAGATCGGTCACGTTTTACCTATTGAATAACAAAATCTGTAAACAGTACTTTTTCAATCACTGGCTTACCGACCGCAGCATTCAGCGCTGCTTTGATATCTTCGGAAGCACGATCGCGCAATTCCACTCGTCCTGTAGGAGAGCGCAATTGATCAACCGTCGCGGAAGCAAACGTTGATAGCATAGAGCTTTCAATCAGTGGCGAATGATACCGCGCCAACCCTTCATTTTCTGCACCGCGAACCATTAACTGCGCTTTAATTTGAACCAACCTATCGCGGCTATCCCCAGTAACGTTAAATACAAATGCCTGAGGAAGATTCACATACGCGATGGGCGCAGCATCCGATGCCTTCACTTGAGCCTGTTGAGACGATTCAGCCTGAGCAGGTTCATCAGAGCCCATTAGAAAAAATGCCGCTGCCCCGCCACCAAGTAGTAATACTACAACAGCGATGATGATGATAAGTAACTTGCTTTTTCCTTTCGGCGCATCGGCCCCTTGTAACTGTTCTTCTGCCATTCTTGTCTCTTATTGTTCTTTTGAGTTACCAAGACGTTTTAGTGAGTTGCTTGGTAACCATATTCCATTGCCGTTAAACGGCCTTTTATGCGTAAAAACTAATTCCATCACGCTTTGAAGCGACATTCAAATCCAGATTGACATCAGATTCAAAACCCTCTTCGGACTGTCCAGAGAAACCGCCACTTTGCGCGCTTTGAGCATGTTGTTCAGCAGTATACCTACCTTGCTGTTGCCCGCTGTTTTGTTGCTGGACGGAAGAATCAGCCAGCTGCATACCTTGTTGCGCTAGCATTTCTCTCAAACGAGGGAGCGTCTGTTCAATAATGTCACGAGCTTGCGGGTTGTTCACTGTAAAATGTACATTGGCAACGTCATTATTCATGGTCATACGAATTTGCATACGACCTAACTCTGGTGGATCAAGACGAATATCGAGATTTTTCAGATTCTTCGACATCATCATTTGCACTTTTTCCGCAACTTGCTCGTTGGCTAGCTCTTTAGTTAGTTGCAACGGAAGCTGAGCTTGTTGTGCAGCATCAATACGCGCTTGTTGCTGTACATTAATTCCTTGCTGACCTGCCATAGCCTGAAGCTGTCCAGCGAAACCGTGTTGGAGATCCGGCTTATCTTGTCTATCCGCAGGCGCCTTTAGCGCACCAGTCGCCAATGCTGCGTTCATCACTTTCTGGCTAATCTCTCCGTCTTTCACACCTTGAAGCGACGTCGGCACTTGCGCGGCTATCAACGTATCGGGCGTTGAAGATAATGCTACTTTATCTCCACTATGAGTAGCTTGTGGCTGGAGGGCTTGAGCCGCTGCATGCTGGATTTGCTGAGACACTGCCATAGCTCCAGCCTGGCGAGTTAAATTATGTTGTACTTGTTGCTCTGCGAGAATCTGTTTAATGTCATTAGGGAGCGCAACAAATTGGGCAAGGTCTTGCTCAGGAATATCCGCCGTGATCCTTCCTTGTTTCAACCCTTCAATGATCTGAGCTTCTTGCCGAGTCAGTGGTTTTCCTTGCGCCAACTTAGTATCTATAACTTCAAGTTCATCCAAGGAGACTCGTGGAAGCGCGTCGATGTTGGAACCATCAACGTCTGTTAACAACGGCGACAGATCATTAGCTACTTCACCACTGACTGCGCTCTTAGCCGTCGGATGGCTGGCTTGTTTCGCTAGCTCTTGCCAAGCAGCAAACTCAGGCGAAAGTTTGTCGACATCGATAGGTTGACCATTCTTATCTAAAATTGGCTCTAAGTCTTGTCCTGGGATCATCTGTGCTTGTTCAAGCGAATGAACTGATGGCGTTTCATTCAAAGCCAGCTCATCAAGGTGTGTCGAAACGGTTGCTTGCTCGTGGAACGAATGCACTAAATTCGCGCTCTGAGGCAAAACTTTGCCACTATCGATGGATGCATTACTCGCATTCAGGGTTTGATTCGCTTGTTCAATTCGACCAAGAAGCTGTTGTCCTTCGCCCATCGTGCTTTTTACGTCCACTGTATTTGATGGGTTGCTCGTATCGATTGATGTTGATTTCACTTTTTCAATAGCTTCAACATCATTCTCCAAAGGTGTGCTGTTACTCGCCTTTTGTAAACTTGCTTCTTCACTTAAGGTTGCATTCGGTTTGTTTGCTGATATTTCATCAAAACCATGGGGCTCGTCACTGACGGATTCTTGGCTTTCTTGCGCCAACAATTCGTCCGAGACGTTAGCAGAAGAAGTACTGCCTACATCCGCTCTTTCTTTTTCTTCAACTACTGTCGATTCTGTTGCTACTTTTTCGGGCTTTTGTTTACTAGCAAACGCATCGGTTAACGTTTCTAAAAATCCCTTGCTCTCAGTGCTCTCTGCGGACGCTTTAGCGGACACATCAGAAACTGGCGTCTTGGTAGTCGCAGATACATGGGACAAATTCACACTCATTTAGAAACTCTCGTTCTCGTGGCTCTGAGCGTATCGCTGACAGACAGCAATACTAGCGGCAAACAAAGGTCAAAAAGACCCGACACTGACAGCTAAAATGCAAAAATCACACCACAATATTGAGTCAATTCTCGGTAAGCTAATAGATGGCATGTTTATGGAACAAACATCAACAGTACTATCCGAGAACCTGGTTCCTAACATGATGTACAGCTACTTGATTGACTTTGAAAAACGATAAGCGTAAACAGACACTTGGCTTAACAATTAAGGAATCACTTTGAAGATCACAGAATTACGCCAATATAGAATCAAAGCAGGCAAAACAGAACAGTGGCTAAGTTGGATGAAGGAAGAACTGTTGCCCTATCAACGTTCACAAGGCATGCGTGTACTGAATACTTACGTCCACACTGGTGATGATGGACATGACTATTTTGTTTGGCTTAGAGAGTTCGACAATGAACAAGCACGCCAGGCTCTCTACGAAAAAACATACAACGAGTGGTGGGTTCGCGAGATTCGACCGAAGGTGTTTGAGTTAATTGAACAAGACTCAATCAAAGTTACCTTACTTGAATCGGTAGAAATGTAGTCAGCTGCAACACCGTAATGCAATATCGAACCGATAACCTTTAGAAACTATGTGGTTTTCGACTGTAAAGTAAGGTGGAAAACTCGTCCATTTGCTTTTGTTCGCGCTTAGCTTCAGCAAGTTGTTTCTCTTTTTCGCGTTTGTCTATCATCCACTCATAGGATTTGCGTTCTTTACGCACGGTTAACCAATATTCTTTACAGTTTTCAACCTGCTCTTTGAAATGACTTTCTGCTTGCTTTTGCTTAGATAAAGTTTCATCTAGCTGGGTAAGGAATCGATTTAAGTGCCCATATTGACTTGCCGTTAGGCCCGCCTGACCACGGTCGACGAGTTGCTGGCAATAATCAAGCCGATACTTTTCAATTTGTTCAACCTGACGGTAATAATCTTCGAGTTCAGAACGCGCTTTGTTCAGTGCAAGCACAGCTTGGTCTTCACGATCCTTAGTTTGCTCAAGTAGAAACTCCATCGCATTATTCATGCGCTATCACCCACCCAAAATGTTTCTAAGCATATTGACGCACATATCGTATGGCACCGATTCTTTCATGCTCTGCCGCAAGTATTCGTCTAACTTCGGTTTCAAAGTAAATGCGCCATCAATAGCAGGATCGGTACCCGGTTTGTACGCTCCAATCGAGACCAAATCTTGATTCTTGCGACAAATAGACAAGACCTGTCGCACCGCTTTTGACATCAGAACGTGCTCTTCGGTCGTGATTTGCGGCATAACACGGCTCACCGACTTCTCGACATCAATCGCCGGATAATGGCCTGCATCCGCCATTTCACGAGAAAGTACAATATGGCCATCAAGAATGGCTCGCGATGCGTCCGCTATCGGATCTTGCAAATCATCCCCTTCGGTCAACACGGTAAAGAACGCCGTAATCGAGCCTTGTTCGGCACTTCCATTACCCGCTCGCTCAACCAGCGCTGGCAGCTTGGCAAATACAGAAGGCGGGTAGCCTTTCGTCGCTGGCGGCTCACCAACAGAAAGTGCGATTTCACGCTGTGCTTGTGCAAAACGAGTCAACGAGTCCATCAATAGCAGAACATCTAACCCTTGGTCCCGGAAGTATTCAGCAATCGTTAATGCCGTTTGGCACCCCTTTAAGCGCATTAGAGGTGAAGCATCGGCAGGCGCCGCGACCACCACTGAGCGGCGACGACCGTCCTCACCCAAGATCTCTTCGATGAACTCTTTAACTTCACGTCCACGCTCACCTATCAGGCCGACGACCACAACCTGTGCGGTGGTGCCTCGCGTCATCATGCCAAGCGTGACCGATTTACCCACACCAGAACCTGCAAACAGACCGATACGCTGACCTTTACCAACCGTCAACAAACCATTGATGGCTTTTAGGCCAACATCGAGCGGTTCAGAAATTGGTTTTCGAGCCAACGGGTTGATCGGCTCGGCATTAAAAGAGGCACGGTGATCGGTATACAAAGGGCCAAGTCCATCAAGTGGATTCCCAACCCCGTCTATCACGCGCCCAAGTAACTCCATGCCGACAGGCAAACCAGCGTCACTGGTTAAAGGGGTGACTCTCGCGCCAGGTAAAATGCCCGTAATTTGTTCGCTTGGCATTAAAAATAGGTTGTCACCTGAAAAGCCGACAACCTCGGCTTCCATCTGACCTGACATGGTTTCCACTAAGCATAAACTGCCAATTGGTGCGCGACAGCCGGTTGCTTCCAACGTTAACCCAACCACACGCACCAGTTTGCCAGAGGCGACAGGGCGCGTCGTAAGGCCTTCAACTTTGTAGCTTTTTAAGCGGTCAGCGAGTGCTTGCATGGATTACTCACCCTCTTGATGACGGTTTGCGCCACAAAAGCTGTGCAATACGCTTTTGACGCGTTCTTCCATGCGATAATTAATGCTTGATTCACCGGCTTCAATCTGGACGTCACCTCGATTGAGCGATGGTTCAGCAACTAACGTCCAGTTGCGACAATCAAGGTCTTCTTCACCATAAGCTGAACGAATAATCGCGACATCTTCTGGATTCAGGTGCAAGGTAATAGGGTGGCCTGATATTGGTAGCGCCTCGACCGACTGCTTCACTGTATCTAAAATAATTTGAGGGTTGGTTTGTACTTCAACGTGCACCACTTCTTTGACTAAGCAGAGCACCATATCCACCAGCTGCTTTTCAACCTGAGCATTCATCAACTCCAAAGGTTGAGCAAACTGATTGGCCAAGTTCATAAAAGTTTCAACTTGCTGCTGAATGTATTCTTGCCCTGCAGTTACCCCTTCAGCTTTTCCGAGCTCGAGACCTTCAGCATGGCCGGCTTGCAACCCTTCTTCTTTACCTTTGTCGTAACCTTGCTTAAAGCCAGCTTCCTGACCTTGATGTAAGCCTTCTTGATAAGCACCTTGCTTAATCAGTTCAATTTGCTCTTCGGTTAGCGCAAGTGGCTGCTCTTCTTCAGGCTCATCAAAATTCGGCACCCATCCCGGGTCATAGTTGAACGCGGTTTGTTTTGCTTGTTTGGCTTTAGGCTCGCCATAATCAGGCAGCCCCCAACGTTGAGGTTCGATCATCGAATCATCTTCATCAGGACGGATAAATCCACGTTTTCTATCGCCAGCCATGGGTTACCTATTGTGTGTTCGATTAAGAAGTGAGGGTGCTCCGCAATAGGATAATTGCGAAGCAATAGAAATTATAAGAATTCGTCAGCACCGCCAGACAACATGAGCTCACCAGCATCCGCCATTCGACGGGCAATTGCTAAGATTTCTTTCTGAGCGGCTTCTACATCTGCCACTCGTACTGGCGGCATCGCTTCTATATCATCACGCATCATATCAGCAGCACGTTTAGACATATTCTTGAAGACTTTCTCACGTAACGAGTCATCTGCACCTTTGAGTGCTTTTTGCAACACGTCTTGTGGTACGTCACGCAGCAACTTCTGAATACCTTGGTCGTCCACTTCGACTAAGTTTTCGAAGACAAACATTAGGTCTTGGATTTGCGTCGCCATGTCTTCGTCCTGATCGCGAATTTGTTCCATCAACAAACCTTCGACGTTGTTGTCTAGGTAGTTCATGATCTCCGCTGCTGCTTTCAGGCCGCCAATTTTGGCTGCTTGTGCACCCGCTTGACCCGCGAACTGTTTCTCCATGATTTCGTTCAGCTCTGCCAATGCTGATGGCTGAACTTCTTCAAGGTTGGCAATACGCATCATCAGATCCAAACGCACGCGCTCAGGGAACTGAGACAAAATCTCTGCAGATTGGTCTGCTTCTAAATAAGACAATACGATAGTTTGAATCTGTGGGTGTTCATTGACAATAATGCTCGCCACTTGGCGTGGGTCCATCCATTTCAAAGAATCCAAACCTTTTGAGCCCGTACCAAGTAGGATCTGGTCAACTAAGTTGTTGGCTTTGTCTTCACCAAGAGCGGCAACCAGTGCATTACGCATAAAGTCTTCGCTGCCCATACCAATGTTGGTGTATTTCTGGATATCCTCCAAAAACGCACGATGAACAGCAGATACCTTGTCTTGGCTGAGATCCTTCGCGCGAGCCATCGCACTACCAACACGCTGAACCTGTTTTGGTTCTAGGTGACGGATAATGCCAGCTGCATCTTGTTCATTAAGGCTCAGTAGCAAAATTGCCGCTTTTTCTTCGCCAGTAATGGTTGAAACATCCAGCTCTACTGGCATTCCCGCGGCGTTGTCATCTTGAGGTACGATATCGTTAGCCATTGTCATTCATCCAGTTTTTCACTACTTGAGCAGCCAGTTCAGGTTCATTCGCAACCAGAGCGCGAACCGCTTTCAATACATCTTCATCTTTATGAAGGTTTGGCAAATCAATACTTGAGCCAAACTCGAACAGTTCGCTGCTTTCGATGTCACTGCCAATCAAGCTAGTTTCACCATCCGCACCAATCGGCAAGCCGTCTGGTCCGTACATTTCGTCTTCATCATCGCTGGTAGGGTTAAGCAATTTCTTCATTGCTGGGCGAACCAGAACCAACACAACCACAATAATCACTAATGCACTTGCGAACCAACGAACCCAATCACTGAAGTTAGGGTGCTCCCAAATTGGTGGTTCTTCTAGCTGCTCAGCCTCTGGCTCAGCAAACTTTACACTCAATACATTCAGTAAATCGCCACGACCTTGATCAAAGCCAACGGTACCAATTAATACTTGGCGAATGGCATTGATTTCAGATTCGGACATTGGGGTATAAGTCACTTCACCCGTATCAGGGTTAACTTGACGACGGTCTTTAATCGCAACAGAAACGGTCTGACGAGCCACCGTCCCGGTCTGCTTTCGCTCGTGGCTGATGGTGGTATCTAGCTCAAAGTTACGCGTGGACTCTTTACGAACTGACCCCTGCCCCATGACAGAACCATCTTTCATTTGAGCCACATCTTGCGGAATAGAGGCATCCGCTGGAGGCTGATTACTCAACGCACCCGGAATACCCGCTACCATGTTACCGTTATTGTAATCTTCGAGTGCGTACTCACTGCGGGTCGCAGGGGTGTTCGGATCAAAGCGTTTGCGAGTTTGTTCAACCGCACTGAAATCCATTTGGATATCAACCTGCGCCGTATAGTTGCCATAACCTAAAATCGGTAATAGTACGGAATCAATTTTTTCGCGCAGCGCTTGCTCTTGGCTGCGTTCTAATTCTTGTTCTTTACGTCGCGCTGCAGAAGCAGGATCTTGGGAGCCTGAGCTGAGTAAGCGGCCATGCTGATCTGTGACGGTAATTCGAGAAGTTTTCATTCCCGGCACGGCACTAGCCACCATGTCGACAATAGAATCGACTTCTTGTTGCTTAAGGTTCGTGCCTGTCGACAATGTCAAAAATACCGACGCAGACGCTTCTTGGTTATGACGCACAAACACGCTGTGCTTTGGCAGTGCCAATAACACTCGTGCTTTGCGAACTTGCTTCATTTCTTCAATCGCTTGAGCCAATTGGCGCTCTCGACTGAGTTTGAGACGCTCTTGCTCGAGACGTTGTGAAACACCAAAACCCATGTCTTGCAGCAAAATATCATCGCCTGCTTCTGTAGCTTGGTTAACGCCGGAACGAACCATGCCAAGTTTGATCGAGTTGTACTCACTCGATTCAACAGAAACAGTATTGCCATCAAGCTTATAATTGATTTTCTGCTGGTCCAGATAATCCAGAACGGGGATCAATTCTTCGGTCTCATACGCACCAAGTGGGCGCATCTCCGGTTCTTTGACCCAAAAGAACAGCATCACGATCAATGCAACACAGATGGAGATCGACAGCACAAGCACAACCTGACGAAGTAAATCGAGGTCGCCCACTGCCATATCGAATTTTGACGCACTGCGCTCCTCTAGATCTGGATTTTGACTCTCCACATCCACATCGGAACTTGCTACCAGTGCACCATCTGAGCCGCCTTCAGTGACGGTTAAATCTGTAGACTTGTCTGCCACACTTATTACCTAAATTACACTGGCATGTTCATGAGGTCTTTATATGCCTCAACGAGTTTATTGCGAATTTGAACCGTCGCATCAAAAGCGACACTAGACTTGTTACGAGCGATCATAACGTCAGAAAGGGATACATCGGCATCACCACGATCAAAACGGGTTTGTAAATCACCAGATGCTTTTTGAAGTGTGTTCACGTTATTGATGGCTTTAGTTAGGAGATCGTTAAAATCCGCTCCAACTTTCGCCCCACTTGCAGTAGGAGCCGTATTGGTTGCTTCTACCATCATGGCGCGCATTTCTGCCTGAATACCATCAATTTTCATTAGCACCTCTAAGCCAAAAGATTGACTATTAACAAAACTGATTATTGACACAGCAATTAACGTGCCATAAGACATTGGCAATCAATTTACTTACACTTTTTGTCTTATGGCCGTTGTCTGTGTTAATTCGGGATATCTATACCAGCATCACGCATTTTGGCAAGCTTATAGCGCAAGGTTCGAGGGCTTATACCCAGTTTCTCCGCCATTTCTTTGCGTCGACCATTACACTCAACCAAAGTCTCCAAAATAATGGCGTATTCTTGATCGCGCAGCTCGCTGCCTAAGCCTTCTCCACCAGTTACTGGGCGGCTGACACTCTCAGCTTGAGCAACTGGCTTAACATTGGGCACGACCATATCTGCGTTTTGCACCACGTGTTGCAAGCTATTGGCATCTTGCCAATCTACGCCCTCAAGCAAAATGTGCTCTGCATCGATGTCGCCATTTTCACTTAATATCAGCGCTCGTTGAACCACGTTATCCAATTCACGAACATTACCCGGCCAAGGGTATTGCAATAGTTTTTCTAACGCAACGGTCGAGAATTGAGGCACTGGCATGCCCATTTTGCTGCAATGACGCTCAGCAAGATGCTTGGCAAGCGGTGCAATATCGCCTTTACGTTCTTTAAGTGCAGGCCACGCAATTGGGAATACATTCAGGCGGTAATATAAGTCCTCTCTGAAGTTTCCTTCTGACACGTATTGCTTAAGATCACGGTTACTCGTCGCTAACACACGAACATCTAACTTGATGCTTTTGCGACTGCCTAGGCGCTCTACTTCTCGCTCTTGCAAAACACGCAACAACTTCGCTTGCAGGTTCAGGTCCATTTCGCTGATTTCATCAAGTAAGATTGTGCCACCTTGCGCTTGTTCAAACTTTCCTGGGCATGCCTGAACAGCACCAGTAAATGCGCCCTTTTCATAGCCAAACAGTGTTGCTTCGAGCATATTGTCAGGAATCGCAGCACAGTTAATTGCGACAAAAGGACCATTTTTACGATTTGACGCGTTGTGAATATAGCGCGACATCACTTCTTTACCTGAGCCACTAGGACCTAGCACCATAACATTCGCATCTGTACGTGCCACTTTATCGGCCAACGCAAGTAGACGCAGACTTTTTTCATCAGCAACGATAGCATCACCGTTGTCATCACTTTTTATCGGTGCATAACGACTGACCATATTTAGCAACACTTCTGGTGCAAATGGTTTCGCCATGTAGTCAATCGCGCCATCTTTCATTGCAGACACGGCATCTTCAATGTTGGCGTACGCCGTCATTAGCAATACTGGTAAGTTAGGCCAATTCTGCTTGATGCTTTTGAGCAGAGCTAAGCCACCCATACCCGCCATTTGCACATCAGAAACGACGATATCAACCGTATTCGATTTCAGCTTCAACAGTGCATCTTCAGCACAGTCCGCTTCCAACCATTCATACCCTGCCAGAGCCAGAGTATCGACTAGGGCTTCACGAAGACCTTCATCGTCTTCTACGATCAGCACTTTGCTTTGCGCCATTATGATTCTCCAGAAATTGTTATTACCAAAAGCCGCTTATTGCGCTTCTGTTTGCACTCGCTCTAGCGGAATGCACATGGTGAAGCAGGCTCCATCACCCTGCTCTGAAATAAGTTCCAATCGACCGTCATGGGCACGGCAAACCATTTGAACAACTGCCAACCCTAATCCAGTTCCTTGAGAACGTGTGGTAAAAAATGGCTCCATGATTTTGGCTTGCAGTTCTTCGGGCACTCCCGGTCCGCTGTCTTGCACAGAAATGCGTAACTCACCATTTACCGGGCGGAAAAAAATATCGACTTGCGATTCTTTACCAGACATTTGAATCGCATTCATGACCAGATTACTTAATGCGGATGCAATGGCGTTCGCATTGCCTAGTAGCTCAGTTTGTTCTTCTTCCACTTCTAGGCAGTAATCAATACTGTTGTTTTTTAGCGCGGTTTCGACCATCGGCTGATATTCCGCTACCAACTGGGCAATCGTGAATGGCTTAATGACTTTATTATCACCACCTTTAGCAAAAAGCAGCATATCATTAACCTGCTTTTCCAAATCGTGCAGTCGATCCATTAATTTGGTTTGGAAGCGATCTTTTGTCGCTGGAGGAAGATTTGGCGCTCCCAAATTGGATGCATATAACATAGCGCTCGACAGCGGCGTTCTTACTTGGTGAGCAAGCGACGCAACCATACGTCCTAACGACGATAAGCGCTGTAAATCACTGACACGAGCTTGAAGTAAACGGGTTTCGGTTAAATCGGTAATCAGGATCAATTGACCTGTTGTGGACGCCGAGATGGCGAGTCGAACTTTACGGCCATTCCGCAGGGAAACTTCATGGCCATCATCTTCACGTGGGTCAAACACCGCCTGGATAACGTTGAACCATTTTTCGTTAACCAGTGGAATCTCAAGAATTCGGTGCGCTTCTGGATTTGCTTCACGCACTACTCCGTACGTATCGAGCAAAATCACTCCAGCAGGCATCACATCGAGCACCTGTTTGTAGCGCTCAACCTGATTCTCTACGGAATCTAAATGGGATTGATTGGTGTTGTTATCCATTACTGCCTGTCGAAATATCGCCGCTAAAACTAAAATAGCTTGGTAAGCAATTAGCGTACCAAGCTATTTTTTTTATATTTATCAGGACGTTAAGCCATCGACAATAAGTTGACACTCAGAGATAACGGTTTTGGATGCCAGAAAAGCGATGTTAACCAGCCCAAGTGATTATTCAGATATCGTCTTAAAACTTCACTTTACCTAGCGCTGTAAGTTGTACTTACGCATTTTTTCCACCAGCGTAGTACGTCGCATACCCAGCATGTCGGCCGCTCTTGCTACAACGCCACCCTGCGCTTCTAATGCTTGGCTGATCATATTAACTTCTAAATCAGCCAGCAGCTCTTTCAAATTAACCCCTTCCGGTGGCAGCGCTTGCGGGGCGTTCATGCTGTGATCAAGGTCGTCTTGATCTTCAAAGCTAAAATCTTCAGAGAAGATATCTTGGAATACGTCACGCTCTTGCTCTTCCACCGAAACAAATGGATTGCTCTCTGGTTGGAACTCTGGGATGTCACTGTAGCGATATTTGGTTGGTAGATGGTTTACATCCACCAAGCTATTTGGATACAGAATAATCATTCGCTCAACAAGATTAGCCAACTCGCGTACGTTGCCCGGCCAGTGATGCTCCATAAGTGAGTTGATTGCACGAGGTGTAAAGCAGATAGGTTGTCCGCCTTCCGCCTCTAAACGTGTCATCAGTTCTTGCAGCAGCAATGGTATATCTTGTTTGCGCTCTTTCAGCGCTGGCATCTCAATTGGAAACACGTTCAGGCGATAGAACAAGTCTTCTCGGAACGTGCCTTCTTCAATCATATTTTCTAGATTACGGTGTGTCGCCGCCACCACTCGAACATTTACCTTGATGGTACTATTGCCACCTACACGTTCAAAGCAGCGTTCTTGCAATACACGAAGCAACTTTACTTGCATCGACATTGGCATATCGCCAATCTCATCAAGAAAGATCGTGCCACCGTCTGCGAGCTCAAATCGACCTTTACGGGCAGTTAACGCACCAGTAAACGCGCCTTTTTCGTGACCAAATAATTCGCTTTCTAGGAGCTCAGGCGGTATTGCACCACAGTTAATAGGTACAAATGCGCCATCGCGGTATGAAGAATGATAGTGGATGTTACGCGCAACAACTTCTTTACCCGTACCGGACTCACCTAAGATCAACACGTTTGCTTCTGTGTTTGATACTTGCTCAATCAGGTGTCGAACTTCTTGAATACCTCTACTTTGACCAACTAAGCTGCGAAAAAGCGTGTTTTTGCGTGCACTAGCAACAACATTCACTCCTTTTCGCCCCAGAAAATCTTTGCAGTGGCGTAACGCTTCACTAAGCTGTGGGTAATTAAGCGGCAGCTCTAGTTCACCAACAAAATTTGGAAGATCATCAACAGGCAAAGGAAAACGGCCCATGACTAGAAGAGGGATGTGGTAAGCGCTGTTTAAATGAGAGATAACCGTACTCGCCGCTTGACCTGCTGGAATATTACCAACAATACAGCACGACCATACGCTAGACCAATCAACATCGCTGAGCTGATCAGAACTGACCGCTTCGCAATTTTCTCCAACAAATTCCAATATATTGCTTAAATTTAAACGACTTGATGCGTCATCATCAATTACAAGCAGCTTTGCCAAACCATGCATAAGTAAGAATGATTGCCTTTATTTTAGGTGCGTTGCGGCCAAACCTTGATTTGCGCAATTGGGTGCTAAAGAAGGCAGAACCACCACACTCAATTTACGATAGACAAAATAGGAAAATCAGCAACAAAAAAGCCATTAGGGCTACTAATGGCTTCTATTTTATTTGAATATAAAAATAAGGCAACCAAGCAATGGAGAGGTGTGAGCTTGATAGAAACTTTGCTACACAACTCGTTGCGCAATTGACAAATATATTCGTCTAGTATCTTAACGCATTGTTTTGACTATTAAATACCAACTTCAGCAGCGGTAAGATTATGAAACTCTGTTGGGATTTGGTCCCAAGCGGACTTGATCTCACGGATAATATCGATAACGTCGTCGATCAGCTGAGGCTCATTTTGATGGTTAGCAGCAGAAATTTGCGTGATCATAAACTCATACAGTGAATCTAAGTTTGAAGCAATATCACCACCGTCATCCATAGATAGACAGCTGCGTAGCGCGATAATGATGTCTAACGCTTTACCCAAGCGCTCACCTTTTGCTGGAATATTGCCTGCTTGCATGGCTGCTTTACCTTGAATAAGGCGCTCAATCGCACCAGCCATAAGCATTTGAATGACTTTGTGCGGAGAAGCCGCGCTAAGCTGGCTGTCGACTGATACCTTTTTGTATGCTTGCAAAGAACCGCGCATAGTAATCCTCTTTTAAATAAATTTTTTGTACTGCTGAAGTGAACGCTGGCCATAACGAAACTTATGGAGCTCTTTTCCGACCTTTGACGTTTCCGATTGCATCAGCTCGACAATTCTTTTGGTACGAGTTAGCAATGCTTGCCACTCTGCATCCTGCCTAACCAAAGGATTTTGATGAATAATTGGTAACAGGTTTTGCAATAACCGTTCCCTGATATCGACCAAGCGAAGAATTTCTTCAGCATTAAAATCAATTTTTTCTAATTCTTGCGTAATTAGTTGATCTATATCACTAATTTCCATGAGTTCTTTTTGCATTTATTAACCCAACGCACTCATCAAAGCGCCTAACTGGCCTTGCATTTTACCGGTCGCATCTTGCATCGCGGTAAACTTCGCATGAGTACGCTTCTCTAGGCTTTCCATGCGGCGATCTAATGCCGCTTGATCGTCACTCAAACGGTAATTTTGTTCTGTGAGACTTTTTTCTCGAGTACGAATACTGCCTGTAATACCTGTGATACCGTGAATCGCATCTTCTACTCGTTTAGCAAAACCTGTGTTGCCACCGAAGAACTTTTCTAACTCGTTGAAGTTATTGTTCAACTGGCGGTCTAGCATGTCATAGTTGATTTCTAGTGTGCCTTGACGTGTGGTCGTAATGCCAAATTCTGTTAAGGACTTTAGGTTTTCAGGTGCTTTATCGATTCGAGTAGAAAAAACCGATTTTAATCGTGAATCTGCACTGCGTACGGTGCTGTCACCTGACAACGGCCCTTTTTGACCAGTTACCGGATCCACACTCGCCAACGCTTGGGAGGTTTGATAAAACGAGTTATACGCTGCCACAAAGTTTTCGATATCGTTGCGTACACTTTGACGGTCGTACTCGACACCAATTTCAGCAGGCGGTTTATTCGGTTCTGATTTGCCTTTTAGTGTTAAATCAACACCTTCGATCGCATCTTCAATCACATTGTTGTGGCTAGATAGCTTTGCCACGCCATCAAGCAGAACTTCTGAATCTTGCCCTGCTTGTACTTCTGTCATTCCAAGGTATTCTTCAAAAGCAGATTGTGCCTTTGCGATTTTCGCTTCTGCTTCATCAATTTTTTCCAGACGCTCACGTTCTTGAGGATCAAGTTTAGCGCGATGAATTTGCTTAGCTTGCGCTTCGGAAAGTTCACCACGTGCCACTTTTTCGTCTAACGCTTGCTTTTCACTCGCAATTTTTTGCTCGATTTCCGCTTTTTCTTGCTCAAGAAGCTGCTTAGCCTCTTTCGTCGTAACGTAAGAATCGGTTAGGGTGCCCGATGCGGCATTATTCCAGCCTGGTACATCTGGTGCCTTCTCGATTGCCTTTTCGTCGAGTTCGAGCTCTGGTTCTTCATAAGAGTCCAACAAAGTACCTGACGCAGTTTCTGTCCACCCTGGAATTCTGTCTTCAGGGCGTAAACTCGCGCGTCGGTTGGCTTCATCAATGGCTTCTTGACCAGCTTTGGCTGCTTCTGCACCCGCCGCAGAGATTGGCGCTTGCGATGCATCATCTTGTACATCGTCTGCCGCTTTTTGCTCTTCTGGAGGTAGAGGATTGCCGTTTGCATCCAGCTCTTCTGCTGGTTGTTCCGGAAATTTAAGAGGACCTAAGACATCTTCCGCCGCTGAACGAGCTTCTTCAAGCGCGTTGACGCGGTCTTCAAGTGTTTGGTATTCGAAATATTTAAGAGGGTTGCCTTTTTCTGCCTCCACACTGACTCTGATTTGATGATCCTTACCAGAGAGGTTAGAAGCAAGGATAAGGCGTGGACCTTCGACGTCGTTAATAAGAGATGCACGAACGCCAGGGTTATCTTTAGCGCCATTGATGCCACGTACGACATCGATGAGCTTAGATCGGGAACGAACATCGATATTAAAACGCTCATCACCAAGCGAAATCTGCAGCTTACCAGGGCCAAATTTTGCGTCTTCTGGCAATACGTCAGAAGCGACTTTATGGCTCTGAGCAAGCTGCAACACATCGATAGCATATTTGCCAGCGATAGCATCTGTGGTTGCCGTGGCAGATACGATATTGTCATTGGTCGTTTCGACAGTGCGAACGGCAAATGCTTTCTCCTGACGAAAGTTCGCCATGAGATTTTTCATCGTATCCAATGATTCTCTGAGTCGCCCGTAAGCACTGATACTGGCATTAATTGTCGTGCGTTCGTTGTCGATGCGTTGCTGCTTTGGTACGCGTTCGGCATCCACAATTTTGCTGACCATGGAATTAATATCCATGCCGCCAGACATCCCCAAAGGGCCTAAACTCATCAAATCACCTCTAAAAACGACTTACACTTTTTCAGTCAACAACCCGCTGTTGGCTGTGTGCTCAGCTAGGCGACGCAATACCACTAGCATTTCTTCATCAGGAATTTGACGAATCACGTCACCGGTATTGGCTTCATAAATCGTCACCACATCTCGTCCGGATTCTTCATCCACTCGAAATGCGACTCCTTTGTTTATGGACGTTACAAATTCATTCATTTGTGCGACCAATTTTTCACGTTCTTCTTTGTTCAGTTCTTGACGGCTTTCAGCCATCTCGATCGCAGCTTGAACAGAGAAGTCGTATTCGGTGTTTTTCGCTTTTTGCGGCGAAATCTCACCATTTGAATTTGCTGGGCTAGACGTGCCTATATCATTGCCATTTTTATTTGCAAACTTTGTGCCATTTGGCGTGCCGTAAGGCTGGATGTTCGATGCGTAGGAGGATATATCCATTACAATCTCCCTTCCACCTTATGGGCTAACGATAGAATCTATCGCTTTGGTGCCCCAGCTCTAAGGTGTTGACCTCAGGCTGGGTTTACCACTTAGCCCAACAAGCTTAGCGCTGCAGATGGAGACTGCTTCGCTTGAGCCAGGATTGAAGTACTTGCTTGCTGAAGAATTTGCGACTTAGTCATCGCAGTGGTTTCCTTCGCGTAATCAGTATCTTTAATACGGCTTTTAGACGCGTTAACGTTCTCGTTAATGTTGTCTAGGTTGCTGATTGCGTGGTTGAAGCGGTTTTGGAAAGCACCGAGTGAAGCTCGTTGGCTGTCTACGGACTTAAGAGCACCGTCGATAACCGCTACTGCTTCTTGAGAGCCAGCTACTGTGGTTACATCGATGTCTTTCACTGTTACGTCTTTCGGGCCACCAAAGCCGATCTCGTCTGCTAGGTTGCCAGAAAACTCAACATCACCTTCAACTTTTTGAGAAGAAGCAAATACTTGTAGTTTGCCATCTTCGCCAACAGAGGCTTTTACATCATCGTTTTGACCGTTGATGTATGTCGCTAGCTGCTCAATATCATCGCCTTGCTTAGCGCTGATTGATAGCTCTTTCTCTTCACCCTGCTTGTTGGTGTAGCTCATTTTGAACTCTGTTTTCTCACCAACAGTCCAAGATGCGTCTTTACCCTCTTCTGCTGCGTAGCTCTTACCACCCATTGCTGAAGTGTCTGAGCGTAGGTTACCCATAGAAAGCATCACTGCTTCACCTGAGTCCGCACCGATTTGGAAAGATTGAGTACCGTAAGTACCGTTTAGAAGCTTGTTACCACCGAAAGAGGTAGTTTCAGCAATACGGTTTAGCTCGTCGTTTAGCGCTGTTACTTCTTCTTGGATCGCTACACGTTCTGCTTTTGAGTTAGAGCCGTTCGCCGATTGAAGCGAAAGATCACGCATACGTTGTAGGATGTTGGTAGATTCATTCATTGCACCTTCAGCAACCTGTGCAATAGAAATACCGTCGTTTGCGTTTTTCACTGCCATATCTAGGCCACGGCTTTGTGCATTCAAACGGTTTGAAATCTGTAGACCTGCAGCATCGTCTTTCGCGCTATTGATTTTATAACCCGAAGACAAACGCTCCATTGATTTTTGTTGACCGTCAGCTGCCTGGTTTAGGTAACGCTGTGCAGTCATCGCAGAAACGTTAGTATTAACGTTAATCGCCATAATTGTTCTCCTTAAGGCTTTAGTGAATGTACCGTCGTGTCTCTCACCTCACTTAGGTACATCTCATTTCTCTCAGTCCCTTTAACGGCGACCGATGAATATCCTTTAGAAGAAATTTTCAATTTTTTGCGATTATTTTCTTTGGCTTACTGAAATGTGATGAAGCTCTAATGTCGTGATTCGCAGAAATCCTGGGGCCCCAAAAGACAGAAAAAAACCCAGCCGAAGCTGGGTTTACTCGCTCATCTCTCACCACGAGCCAATGAGGTTCTCGTCTTAGGTTTGAAATTAACCTAGCAGACTTAGCGCTGAGTTTGGCGCTTGTTTCGCTTGCGCAAGGATTGAGCTTGACGCTTGCGATAGAATTTGTGATTTGGTCATTGCCGTCGTTTC
>NZ_JAWPOR010000049.1:0-2150 GCF_033344395.1 Vibrio sp. 1874 | reverse complement strand
TGACCTAACTTACTCTGTGTCTGTTGGTTTTGTCGACGGTGTGCGTGATTGACTATTCTTATTTGCTTTTGTAACGCCACTTCCTTGTTCTCTGTTTGCTGCTTGATAGCGTAGATCTCGTTTTCTTTCTTGTTGAGTCGTTTCGCTTCTTTGGCGTGTTTGTTTACGATATCCTTCTCAACTTGACCTTGGTATTCTCGTTTTATGTTTTCGATCTCTTTCGTTTTTTTAGCTAATTCTTTCTTAGCTTTGAGTAACGACTCATCTGCGAATGTGCGAATGCCGTTGTAAATTAAACCTAAAATGAACGCTGTCATGAGGCTAAACAAGAATATGTAAACCCATGATTGCCATTGGTACCAGAGCGTTTTTGCGCCTTGTGCTAGTAAAATAGGACCATTTGAGTTGGATAAGTCTACTAACCAAATCGTGCTATCGGGAGTTAGAAAATCAAGAAATGGTGCTGCAAAAAGCAATACCAATCCCACAACAATTACCGTCAAAAATCCCCAAATCATCGTAGGTATACCTCTGTAATATCGGGGCGGAAATGCCCTAGCTCTTGAGAAATAATCGTCATGACATCGATACGCTCAAAGTGGTTAGCCAGTTGTTCGTAGCGGTTTTGTGCGTAGCTATGGCGTAAGCCGTGTGCTCCGTTGGAGTACCCAAGAGCGCGAGAACTCGCTTTGCTGAACGCATCAGAAAACTTGTGTCCTCCTGCTATGTTGTAATGCGATTCGTAATTCACGCCCCTGTCAGAGAGTTGCTGTGGTGTATCGAGTCTGCGTTCTTCTAACTTTTCTGCCAAATGGTTGGGGATTTGAACTTCACGAATGAGACCGCCTTTCCCTTGAACCGTGTAGGTTTTTGAGTCATTGGGGAGTTGGGAAAATTTATCTTGGTGTACGTCCCGTGGACTCGGATTTACTTCGCCAGAAGGTCGTAGTGTGTACAGTTCGTGAGCGCGTAGACCCGCTTCATGACAAAGTTGTGTTGAGAGTGCATGTTGCTCGGTTTGGTGCTGAATGATCGCATTGACCTGTTCTGGCGTGTAAGAACGAGAGTTTTCAATAGTTTCTTTTTTAGATGTAGGAAGCTCTTTGGGTGGGTATAGTGTTTGATTGGGTTCTAACTTATGTGTGACATGCTGCATCATTGTTTGTATTGCCTGACGATCCATGTCGATTGTGCTTTGTTTACATTCGTGAGCGCGTAACTCTATGTAGTTTTTTGCTTGTTCTGGGGTTAGTTCTCTTAGAGAGCCAAGCTTGAACTCTTTCAGATAATCGCAACAGGTTTTCAATGCTTGTTCGTAGTTCCTCGCCGTTCCCACCGATTCTATGGCATTACCTTTCCCCTGCATTTCTTTCATGACAGAAGCGGCTTGTTTTTCTGATTTTGCGAAGTGCCCTTTAGCCATTGCGTGTTACTCCGATGGAATGGATATATCGGAGGATGGTACTGCGAGCTGCATATTGCTTGTGTTCAGTTTGGAGGTGCAGAGCAATCAGTTCTAAAGATGCGCCATGCTTGTACATTTTGGCGATTTCAGAACGGAACGGTTCAAGTTTAGAGGTGCGTTTCTTATAGTTTTTGCCTTTGCGTAAAGCACGGGTCTTTTTTGCAGCTTCGGTCGCTGCTACTGGATCAAAGCTCATAAAAATCTCGATGTGTGCGTAAGAACTAGCTCGGCTATCATCGTGATGATAGTGAGACGGCTAAGATGCCGTTCGCCATTTTGACTTTTTAACGAAAAAGTAGGCTGACTGTTCACACCTAAAACGTCCATTTCCGCAGATGGAGTGCGTTGTTGATTTATGATTTCGCTACTTTGAGATGCGTCACTGGCTCAACAATTATTACCAGCGAGTACGGAGTTAACTAAGCCGTACACTCCACAGACTTAGAGCAAAATTAACTCGGTTCTCTGACCGGACGGTGCTCTGAATGCAACGTAGACCAGCCGAATCGGCTATGCGGTCAGGGTCCTGCTTTTGCAGTAAGGTAAGTCTTGAGGTTATGAAACTGGTTAAGCATTGTCAACAGAGTTAATGTTGCAGCTTCTTTGTTGCGTGAAATTCGTTTTGGCTAGATAAATCCTCGCGCTATGTGGAAATTTTAATTTCTACATAGCGCGAGTAGGCTCG
>NZ_JAWPOR010000048.1:0-2181 GCF_033344395.1 Vibrio sp. 1874 | reverse complement strand
TTTGCGGTGGCTTATGTGATTAAGGCGCTGTGCGGTAGCTTTTGTATTGCGTTACTCACACCTTAGCAAGGCGTTATGTGCTTGGAGGAAAAATGAAATATTTTCAGTACTATGGAATCGACTGGGTTGCAATGGTACTTACGTTTCTTGCAATTTGGCAAATTGGAAATAAGAACAAAATCGGTTTCATTTTAATGATGTGCGGTAACACTAGTTGGGTAGCAGTTGGTTATCTTACTGGCAGTGTGGCAATGATAATTGCAAATATCATCTTTTTCTCAATGAACCTTAGAGCAATCATCAAATGGTCGACGCCAGAGAAAGAGCCTAAAGTTAGTGTTGCTGAGCAGTCATCTACAAGCTAGAAGTTCGCACATAACAAACTGTTCAAGAGGGATTCGCAACGCGTGGCATTTTCACTATGCGTTGATTTTAGTGATTAAGGTGGTTTGCGGCGGCTTTTGTATTGCGTTGCTCACCCCTTAACAGGGCGTTATATACCAGTAATCAAAAAGTCGATAGCAGCAATAATTTCGTTTCTAAACGTGCTTAGCTCATTGACTGGGGTCGTAAGGATTTTAGTTGGTACACTAGCCATTTGTTGAGTAAGAATCACAAAGTCACCTTCATCAATATGGATCGTAGGGCACAGGTGGCTAGGGGCTTTTTTCTCTAACAGCTCGATAGGAGTTAAGGGAATCACCAAGCGAGTATTCAGTGAATCTAGCAACTCGCTTTGGACATCGACAAAATATGGGTAAGCGCTTGCGGTGCTCTTATCGTTGTTTTTATAAAGCGTAAATTGTGCCATTAGAATACTCGGTATGAATCGGAAAATAGTCCGTGTTTTGCAGTTAAGTCGTTACAAGCTTCAATAGCTTCGGCATTTTGTTCTAGCCATTCGGCTTTCAATTGTTGTTTTACTTCCTTTTCCAAAGCCTTTTCCATTGTTGCTGATAGGTTGATGTTTAGGCGCTTAGCTTCGGCAAGTAACTCACTGTTTAGGCTAAGGTTTGTAGCCTTTTTAGGTGCATGTGTGCTATATGTGTTTCTCATAAAGTAATCCTATGCGTATTGATGGTGCGCATTGAGTATAGGTGAAAGCTAGGCATATAACAAATTGTTCAAGAGTGATTCGGCACGCGTGGCATTTTTACTATGCGTTGATTTTAGTGGTTAAGGTGGTATGCGGCGGCATCGGTATTGCGTGCCTCACACCTTAACAAGGCGTTATGTGACCAACTCACCACCTGTCCTATGCAGGTCTACAAGCAGACCCCAGAAACTGAATTTGCTCGCTAGTTTTCACATTTGGTCCAATTAGGATAATGCTGATGTCTCCGTTGGTATTTAAATAGGGTATCCCTTGACCGCCAGCCATGGCCTCATATTGCATCGTTCTAAACTCCATCTCATAGCCTTCAGCTATCAAGAAGTTACGAATTTCATATGCATACTTCTCAGCTTCTTGATCATTCATCGCAATTGAGAAGTCTACTTTCTTCTGAATATCTAAAGTCTTCAGCAACTCACGCTTAAGTTCTGATGTTAATGTGCGCTCTTGTGAGCCTAGTACAACTTTATGTGCTGTAATGCCGCCACTTTGGTTATGGGATGTTACGGATTGATTGTATTGAACTTGTTGTACATTTCCGTTGTTACGTTTTTTTAAGCTAGTAAAAATAATGGCAAGGCTTATACCGATTGTTACATAGGCAATTGGGGTAATTATGTAAGTATATTGCTCAACAGTGTAGGACAGTTTTTCTGGATCAATGTTAAAGGTGATTAGCCACTTGCTAATGTTTGATTTTACAGACTCTGGGCTGTTTTGTATCAAAATGAAAATTAGGCTAGTTAAAAATGCAAACAGTGAACCTTTCATATACATACTCCGAAGTTGAACATCATGAATGTTATCATATGCTGTATGGGTGGTAATGCATTTGGTAACATAACAAGCAATTTAAGAGGGATTCACAACGCTTGGCACTTTTGCTTCTACTTCAAATTTAGTGTTTATGGCACAATGTTTTAGGTGAGTGGTAGCGTTGTTCACCCCTTAATTGGGCGTTATGTGGTTTGGGAGAAAATGGACATGGACATTCCCGATAGATTCAAAAATGTAAGATACGTTTCATCCCGCATTCCAGGTTGCAAAGATGATTCCGACTTAACGCT
>NZ_JAWPOR010000047.1:0-2333 GCF_033344395.1 Vibrio sp. 1874 | reverse complement strand
CAGGGGTGTCGAAAGAGTCAACTGCGGTCCAAAGCTGTTGGACTTGGGTGAAAAGGGCGTTTATTCTTCCTATACGTTCATTAGGTCATCTAGCCTTTCTTCCGCAGGTTTTGTTCTTGGTTTTTTAGGGGGTAATGTCATAGGGTTTGTCTCTTAATATCTTGTGCTAAAAGCAAATCTGATAGGGGTATCATAGCACTTAATATTGATATGCTAAAACTTAGCTCGCTGGTAGCTTCGCTATTTTAACTATCTTTTTGGTGCTTCTATAAAAAGATAAAATAAATACAATCAATAAAACATACATTATCGCACCAATCATCCATATCCAGCCATCCCAACTTGCCAGTGTTTGACCAAAAATAAAGCTAAATAATAATGGGCCGATCACCCCCGTCGTATTGGTTAAGCTGACTAGAACGCCTTGTAGCTTACCTTGGTTAGTTTGATTGACTTGAGCTGACATTAACCCCTGTAAGGCTGGTAGCGCAATACTGCCGCCGGCGAGTAAGATTAATGTAGGGTAAATCATCCAACCCTTTGTCAATAATGACAAAATAATGAATGCTGCTCCATCAACAACAAAGCCCACAATAATCGTCACTTTTTCATTGAATTTCTTGGCGATTGCGCCCGCTACAAATGCTTGGAACAAGGCATGCATGATGCCTAACCCCGCTAAAGATAGGCCGATCTCCATACTGCCCCATTGAAAACGATGTTCCGTAAATAACACCCATGTCGTTGCTGGAATTTGCCCTATCATTTGAGTCATAAAAAAGATAAATAACAATAGTATGACTGGCTTGATCACTTGCAGGAAAGGTCGCGAATTTTCTGCTGTTTCTGTGGTGTTTTTTTCAGTATTTTTGATTTTATTATCTTTAAATATCAACATAATAACTAAAAAAGAGAGCGCATTTAAAATGGCAGCAATAATAAAAGGAAGATGAGCTGAGAATTGCCCTGTAAAGCCGCCAATTGCAGGGCCAGAGATTAACCCGACACCAAAAGCCGCCCCTAAGCGTCCAAACCACTTAGTACGCTCTTGTGAAGCAGTATTGTCAGCAATAACAGAAGCGGCGACCGCACCTGTTGCGCCAGTAACTCCAGAAATTAATCGCCCAACGTATAGCATCCAAAGTGAGCTAGATAATGCAAGCAAAGTGTAATCCACAGCAGCGCCTGCAAGAGATAGTAGTAATATTGGTCGGCGCCCGAATTTATCAGACCATTTGCCAAGTAGAGGAGCAAAAAAAACCTGCATGATGGCATACAGTGCCAGCAGGATACCGTAATGATTTGCTAAATTTTCAGCCGACACGTATTCACGTAACAATGTAGGCAATACAGGCATGATCAAGCCGATCCCCATAGCATCTAGGGCGGTGATCGTTAAAGCGGTGATCGCAAATTTATTCATCGTTTTTTCTCTATCATTGATAGAGTTGGAATATATCCCTATCAGTGATAGAGTGTCAATAGAAAAAAAGAGAGGGCAGTATGGCGCGATTAGATAAAGAAACCATCATCACAGTGGCATTAGAGTTGCTAAATGAAGTGGGAATGGAAGGGCTGACAACGCGAAAACTAGCTCAAAAACTGGGCGTAGAGCAGCCTACACTATATTGGCATGTGAAGAACAAGCGCACATTGTTGGATGCATTATCTGTTGAAATGCTAAAGCGTAATCATCGTCATTCATTACCCGCAGTTGGGGAAACGTGGCAACAATTTTTACGTAATAATGCATTGAGCTTTCGTGATGCATTATTAAGTTACCGTGATGGCGCAAAAGTGCATTTAGGGACTCGCCCGAGTTCAGACCAATATGACACCGTAGAAATGCAGTTGCAGTTTATGGTGGACAATGGTTTTTCATTAAAATGTGGGTTATATGCAATAAGCGCGGTTGGTCATTTTACGTTAGGTTCTGTGTTAGAGCAGCAAGAACATATCGCAGCACTTAATGATAGGCAACAAATAGCAGATGATACGATGCCTCGACTATTAAAAGATGCTTTGCAAATTATGGATCAAGATGATGGCACAGAGGCTTTTTTATTTGGTTTAGAAGCATTGATTAATGGTTTCGAAAAGCAGTGATAAGGTGTCTGTGTTTTTAGGCTCGCACAATAGGGGGGATTTGTGCGAGTGGTGGATTTATTTAGAACATTGTTTTTCAATTTGGCGTTTTTGTTCTACCAATTTTTTAGCTGTTGCCATCGCGAGTTGTTCATCGGCTTGCATTTTTGCTAAACACAGTATTGCAAGGACGCGGAACATGCCTCATGTGGCGGCCAGGACGGCCAGCCGGGATCGGGATACTGGTC
>NZ_JAWPOR010000046.1:0-2863 GCF_033344395.1 Vibrio sp. 1874 | reverse complement strand
TCCATGACCCAAAATCCTTGTATTCGATGTTTCCCGTGGAGAAACCTAACGCCCTGTTAAGGTGTGAGCAACGCAATGCCTAAGCTCCCGCATACCACCTTAAACACTAAATGCAACGCATAGTGAAAATGCCACGCGTTGCGAATCACTCTTAAACAGTTTGTTAGGGCGAAACTACTTTTGATTCAGAGAACTGACAACCAGAGCACTTATAAACTCTTTTTACCGCACCTAAGTCCCCAAAAACTTCATCCGGAGCAGATGAGATTAATTCGTAGGTGCGCTTATTACATTTTGGGCAAAGTTCACCTGTAGCACTCGTTAACTCGGAAATTTGCTCCCTTAACTCTGCATTTTCGGATGTAAGGTCAGCGATTTTCAATTTCGCATCAGCTAACTCTAAGCTCAAATCAGCCAATAAGTTTTTAAACTCTGCATCTTCTATGCTTTTACTTATTTCGCGAAGCCTTGATGTCAAAGACAACGCTGTACTAATTGATGACAGAATATCAGTCATATTTATTTCTCACTCTACTGCTAATAGTTCCGATAAGCCCTAACGCCCTGTTAAGGTGTGAGCAACATAATACCGATGCCGCAGCATACCACTTTAATCACTTAAACTAACGCATGATGAAAATGCCATGCGTTGCGAATCACTCTTGAACAGTTTGTTAGTATTCAGACCCAACCTGTTACACCTAACTTAGAAAGAAGTCTTACTTATCAGTTCTCTATCGTTTTGATCCCACAGTTTTGACAGATCGTATGCCGAGAAAACTCATCCATAGAAGCTAAAAATGGACCAACTGCCCAACCTTTGATTAATCCAGCAATAAACTCTTTACGCTTTTGATGTTTTACACCAGCAAAAGGACTTGGGTTCCTAATCAATACGGTAATATGTTTAGATTTAATGTTACAAGAAGAACACTGATATTTGTCTATCTGATGAAGCACTAATTTTCCTCCTGAATACTAACGCCGCGTTAAGTGGTGAACAACGCTAACCACCAAACTTAAACCATTGTACCTTGAACACCTAACCTGATTGGAACTGAAATCGCCAAGCGTTGTGAATCCGCCTTAAACGCCTTGTTAGGCGAAGCTTCCCACCGATGTTTAAGGTTGTTTGAAAGCAGATTACCCGAAACAAAATAAGCAACCAAACACCCACTGACTTTTTGTGATTCAAGAACCATAAAAGCCACTATGTTTCAGCCAAGGTTTCAACAACCACGAAATGCAGACCTTCAGCAACAAAGTAGGTTTTGAACCCGAAAAGCCCAAAGCTGCAAACTAACAGCAAATTCGAAAGCCTCAATTGACTTGCCCTTGCCACACTTTGAGCCAGTGACACTCATCGCCAACCAGCCCCATAAAACAATGAGGCAACCCACGAACCTTGGCATGTTTTACGGTTGGAGAGGTTCAAGAATTTGAACCGACAATACCAAATTGCCGACTCAGAAAAACGAATGCTCAAAGAGAACTAAGAAGATGAGAACAAAGAACTTTCCTGCCCGTCGCCTAACGCCCAATTAAGGTGTGAAGCACGCAATACCGATGCTACCGCATACCGCCTTAATCACTAAAACTAACGCATAGTAAAAATGTCACGCGTGCTGAATCACTCTTAAATTGTTTGTTATGGCGCTCCACTCAACGTTAGCTCCTGTATGTCAATTTGGTCTACTTCCCTGCCCAATATCCGCTTGTACTCGACTAAACGATAAACTGGGATAACTGGCAACTCGATACCTTGATAATCTTTAATAACTGATTCTGAGAAGTAAATTTCAAGCTGGTGCCAAGAGCCATCTTGATGTGATTGTATCTTAGTATGTTCAGACAAACCGATTTCAATTTTTTGATTTTGGTAAACCAATTGGAAATACTCTAGATCCCAACCATATTCGGCATAATGAGTTAACGGTTTGGATATGTATTTTGCTACATGCGATAGAACTTTGTCTGCGTCTGAGTTTCGAATATAAAGATCTATATCTGCGATTTCCCGACTTCCACCATGAATAGTTGCCGCTAATCCACCTACTATTTGATACTCCACAACCTCTGCATCCAAGATCTCTTTGAGCCACTGCAAGGCTACTTTAACTTTATCACTCATCTAGTTCCCTTAGCTGAATTTTGCCTTGCGCCATAACGCCCAATTAAGGGGTGAGTAACGCAACACCAATGCCACCGCAAACCACCTTAATCACTAAAATTAACGCATACCAAAAATGCCACGCGTTACGAATCCCTCTTGAATTGTTTGTTAGTACGCTGCCCTTGAAGCCCTTTAAACAAGCCAAGATGTTGAAATATAGCACGAAATTCATGAATTAAAACGCTGGAACCAAACGGACAACTACAAAACTGGAAACCAACTTCAAAACGTAAGTTGGCTAGAAGAAAAACGCGCTCAACTCCCCTACTTTTACTGGCGTCAAATTAGAAAAGGATTCATTCCTCGCACTTCGACGGCAACACCAAAGAAAGACAATTCTGGCTTAGTAAAACCACGAAAGAGAAAAAGCACCAAAGAAATAGGCTAAGAGTTAGAACCCGTAAACGGTGAAATCAAAGCGAACACTCCGCATATAGTGCCACCGGAAAGATTGTTAAAGGCACTAACTGAAAGGTGCAAATACGAGCGCCAAAACAGATAAACACCAAAACTTATGACCTTTGATGTCAAACCCGTACTAACGCCCTGTTAAGGGGTGAGCAACGCAATACAAAAGCCGCCGCATACCACCTTAAACACTAAAACCAACGTGTAGTGAAAATGCCACGCGTTGCGAATCCCTCTTGAACAGTTTGTTAGGCGACATTTCTACGTTTAACTTCTTTCTCA
>NZ_JAWPOR010000045.1:0-3104 GCF_033344395.1 Vibrio sp. 1874 | reverse complement strand
CCACCTCCGCAGCCATTTATTGGTGTGGTCTACAGAGGATTAAGTCTTTTTAGAGGGGAAAATCCCTAGAACCCCATCTCCAAACATATCAAGCGTGTCTGTATCCCACTCTATTGTAAACAAGACATTTTTATCTTTTATATTCAATGGCTTATTTTCCTGCTAATTGGTAATACCATGAAAAATACCATGCTCAGAAAAGGCTTAACAATATTTTGAAAAATTGCCTACTGAGCGCTGCCGCACAGCTCCATAGGCCGCTTTCCTGGCTTTGCTTCCAGATGTATGCTATTCTGCTCCTGCAGCTAATGGATCACCGCAAACAGGTTACTCGCCTGGGGATTCCCTTTCGACCCGAGCATCCGTATGAGACTCATGCTCGATTATTATTATTATAGAAGCCCCCATGAATAAATCGCTCATCATTTTCGGCATCGTCAACATAACCTCGGACAGTTTCTCCGATGGAGGCCGGTATCTGGCGCCAGACGCAGCCATTGCGCAGGCGCGTAAGCTGATGGCCGAGGGGGCAGATGTGATCGACCTCGGTCCGGCATCCAGCAATCCCGACGCCGCGCCTGTTTCGTCCGACACAGAAATCGCGCGTATCGCGCCGGTGCTGGACGCGCTCAAGGCAGATGGCATTCCCGTCTCGCTCGACAGTTATCAACCCGCGACGCAAGCCTATGCCTTGTCGCGTGGTGTGGCCTATCTCAATGATATTCGCGGTTTTCCAGACGCTGCGTTCTATCCGCAATTGGCGAAATCATCTGCCAAACTCGTCGTTATGCATTCGGTGCAAGACGGGCAGGCAGATCGGCGCGAGGCACCCGCTGGCGACATCATGGATCACATTGCGGCGTTCTTTGACGCGCGCATCGCGGCGCTGACGGGTGCCGGTATCAAACGCAACCGCCTTGTCCTTGATCCCGGCATGGGGTTTTTTCTGGGGGCTGCTCCCGAAACCTCGCTCTCGGTGCTGGCGCGGTTCGATGAATTGCGGCTGCGCTTCGATTTGCCGGTGCTTCTGTCTGTTTCGCGCAAATCCTTTCTGCGCGCGCTCACAGGCCGTGGTCCGGGGGATGTCGGGGCCGCGACACTCGCTGCAGAGCTTGCCGCCGCCGCAGGTGGAGCTGACTTCATCCGCACACACGAGCCGCGCCCCTTGCGCGACGGGCTGGCGGTATTGGCGGCGCTGAAAGAAACCGCAAGAATTCGTTAACTGCACATTCGGGATATTTCTCTATATTCGCGCTTCATCAGAAAACTGAAGGAACCTCCATTGAATCGAACTAATATTTTTTTTGGTGAATCGCATTCTGACTGGTTGCCTGTCAGAGGCGGAGAATCTGGTGATTTTGTTTTTCGACGTGGTGACGGGCATGCCTTCGCGAAAATCGCACCTGCTTCCCGCCGCGGTGAGCTCGCTGGAGAGCGTGACCGCCTCATTTGGCTCAAAGGTCGAGGTGTGGCTTGCCCCGAGGTCATCAACTGGCAGGAGGAACAGGAGGGTGCATGCTTGGTGATAACGGCAATTCCGGGAGTACCGGCGGCTGATCTGTCTGGAGCGGATTTGCTCAAAGCGTGGCCGTCAATGGGGCAGCAACTTGGCGCTGTTCACAGCCTATCGGTTGATCAATGTCCGTTTGAGCGCAGGCTGTCGCGAATGTTCGGACGCGCCGTTGATGTGGTGTCCCGCAATGCCGTCAATCCCGACTTCTTACCGGACGAGGACAAGAGTACGCCGCAGCTCGATCTTTTGGCTCGTGTCGAACGAGAGCTACCGGTGCGGCTCGACCAAGAGCGCACCGATATGGTTGTTTGCCATGGTGATCCCTGCATGCCGAACTTCATGGTGGACCCTAAAACTCTTCAATGCACGGGTCTGATCGACCTTGGGCGGCTCGGAACAGCAGATCGCTATGCCGATTTGGCACTCATGATTGCTAACGCCGAAGAGAACTGGGCAGCGCCAGATGAAGCAGAGCGCGCCTTCGCTGTCCTATTCAATGTATTGGGGATCGAAGCCCCCGACCGCGAACGCCTTGCCTTCTATCTGCGATTGGACCCTCTGACTTGGGGTTGATGTTCATGCCGCCTGTTTTTCCTGCTCATTGGCACGTTTCGCAACCTGTTCTCATTGCGGACACCTTTTCCAGCCTCGTTTGGAAAGTTTCATTGCCAGACGGGACTCCTGCAATCGTCAAGGGATTGAAACCTATAGAAGACATTGCTGATGAACTGCGCGGGGCCGACTATCTGGTATGGCGCAATGGGAGGGGAGCAGTCCGGTTGCTCGGTCGTGAGAACAATCTGATGTTGCTCGAATATGCCGGGGAGCGAATGCTCTCTCACATCGTTGCCGAGCACGGCGACTACCAGGCGACCGAAATTGCAGCGGAACTAATGGCGAAGCTGTATGCCGCATCTGAGGAACCCCTGCCTTCTGCCCTTCTCCCGATCCGGGATCGCTTTGCAGCTTTGTTTCAGCGGGCGCGCGATGATCAAAACGCAGGTTGTCAAACTGACTACGTCCACGCGGCGATTATAGCCGATCAAATGATGAGCAATGCCTCGGAACTGCGTGGGCTACATGGCGATCTGCATCATGAAAACATCATGTTCTCCAGTCGCGGCTGGCTGGTGATAGATCCCGTCGGTCTGGTCGGTGAAGTGGGCTTTGGCGCCGCCAATATGTTCTACGATCCGGCTGACAGAGACGACCTTTGTCTCGATCCTAGACGCATTGCACAGATGGCGGACGCATTCTCTCGTGCGCTGGACGTCGATCCGCGTCGCCTGCTCGACCAGGCGTACGCTTATGGGTGCCTTTCCGCAGCTTGGAACGCGGATGGAGAAGAGGAGCAACGCGATCTAGCTATCGCGGCCGCGATCAAGCAGGTGCGACAGACGTCATACTAGATATCAAGCGACTTCTCCTATCCCCTGGGAACACATCAATCTCACCGGAGAATATCGCTGGCCAAAGCCTTAGCGTAGGATTCCGCCCCTTCCCGCAAACGACCCCAAACAGGAAACGCAGCTGAAACGGGAAGCTCAACACCCACTGACGCATGGGTTGTTCAGGCAGTACTTCATCAACC
>NZ_JAWPOR010000044.1:0-3134 GCF_033344395.1 Vibrio sp. 1874 | reverse complement strand
TAAAGCCTGGCGATGTCCTACTCTCACATGGGGAAGCCCCACACTACCATCGGCGCTATTTCGTTTCACTTCTGAGTTCGGCATGGAAATCAGGTGGGTCCAAAACGCTATGGTCGCCAAGCAAATTCTTTAATCTGGAAAGCTGTTTTTTAATTCTCGTTCTTACACATTCAATGTTCTTTCATTGAGTCCATCAAAACCCCTTGGGTGTTGTATGGTTAAGCCTCACGGGCAATTAGTACAGGTTAGCTCAACGCCTCACAACGCTTACACACCCTGCCTATCAACGTCGTAGTCTACGACAACCCTTTAGGATACTTAAAGTATCAGGGAGAACTCATCTCAAGGCTCGCTTCCCGCTTAGATGCTTTCAGCGGTTATCGATCCCGAACTTAGCTACCGGGCAATGCGTCTGGCGACACAACCCGAACACCAGAGGTTCGTCCACTCCGGTCCTCTCGTACTAGGAGCAGCCCCTTTCAATTCTCCAACGCCCACGGCAGATAGGGACCGAACTGTCTCACGACGTTCTAAACCCAGCTCGCGTACCACTTTAAATGGCGAACAGCCATACCCTTGGGACCGACTTCAGCCCCAGGATGTGATGAGCCGACATCGAGGTGCCAAACACCGCCGTCGATATGAACTCTTGGGCGGTATCAGCCTGTTATCCCCGGAGTACCTTTTATCCGTTGAGCGATGGCCCTTCCATTCAGAACCACCGGATCACTATGACCTGCTTTCGCACCTGCTCGAATTGTCATTCTCGCAGTCAAGCGGGCTTATGCCATTGCACTAACCTCACGATGTCCAACCGTGATTAGCCCACCTTCGTGCTCCTCCGTTACGCTTTGGGAGGAGACCGCCCCAGTCAAACTACCCACCAGGCACTGTCCGCAACCCCGATAAGGGGTCGACGTTAGAACATCAACACTACAAGGGTGGTATTTCAAGGACGGCTCCACGCAATCTAGCGACTGCGCTTCAAAGCCTCCCACCTATCCTACACATGTAGGGTCAATGTTCAGTGCCAAGCTGTAGTAAAGGTTCACGGGGTCTTTCCGTCTAGCCGCGGGTACACTGCATCTTCACAGCGATTTCAATTTCACTGAGTCTCGGGTGGAGACAGCGTGGCCATCATTACGCCATTCGTGCAGGTCGGAACTTACCCGACAAGGAATTTCGCTACCTTAGGACCGTTATAGTTACGGCCGCCGTTTACCGGGGCTTCGATCAAGAGCTTCGACCGAAGTCTAACCCCATCAATTAACCTTCCGGCACCGGGCAGGCGTCACACCGTATACGTCATCTTGCGATTTTGCACAGTGCTGTGTTTTTAATAAACAGTTGCAGCCACCTGGTATCTGCGACTCTCAATAGCTCCATCCGCGAGGGACTTCACCGTCGAGAGCGTACCTTCTCCCGAAGTTACGGTACCATTTTGCCTAGTTCCTTCACCCGAGTTCTCTCAAGCGCCTTGGTATTCTCTACCCGACCACCTGTGTCGGTTTGGGGTACGATTCCTTACAATCTGAAGCTTAGAGGCTTTTCCTGGAAGCATGGCATCAATGACTTCACATCCGTAGATGCTCGACGTCGTGTCTCAGCCTTAAGAAGAGCCGGATTTACCTAACTCTTCAGCCTACGCACTTGAACCTGGACAACCGTCGCCAGGCCCACCTAGCCTTCTCCGTCCCCCCATCGCAATTGTAAGAAGTACGGGAATATTAACCCGTTTCCCATCGACTACGCCTTTCGGCCTCGCCTTAGGGGTCGACTTACCCTGCCCCGATTAACGTTGGACAGGAACCCTTGGTCTTCCGGCGAGGAGGTTTTTCACCCCCTTTATCGTTACTCATGTCAGCATTCGCACTTCTGATACGTCCAGCATGCGTTACCACACACCTTCAACCGCTTACAGAACGCTCCCCTACCCAATATACAAAAGTATATTGCCGCAGCTTCGGTTTACTACTTAGCCCCGTTACATCTTCCGCGCAGGCCGACTCGACCAGTGAGCTATTACGCTTTCTTTAAATGATGGCTGCTTCTAAGCCAACATCCTGGCTGTCTGAGCCTTCCCACATCGTTTCCCACTTAGTAGTAATTTGGGACCTTAGCTGGCGGTCTGGGTTGTTTCCCTCTCCACGACGGACGTTAGCACCCGCCGTGTGTCTCCCGGATAGTACTTACTGGTATTCGGAGTTTGCAAAGGGTTGGTAAGTCGGGATGACCCCCTAGCCTTAACAGTGCTCTACCCCCAGTAGTATTCGTCCGAGGCGCTACCTAAATAGCTTTCGGGGAGAACCAGCTATCTCCAGGTTTGATTGGCCTTTCACCCCTAGCCACAAGTCATCCGCTAATTTTTCAACATTAGTCGGTTCGGTCCTCCAGTTGATGTTACTCAACCTTCAACCTGCCCATGGCTAGATCACCTGGTTTCGGGTCTATATCCAGAGACTGAACGCCCAGTTAAGACTCGGTTTCCCTACGGCTCCCCTAGATGGTTAACCTTGCCACTGAATATAAGTCGCTGACCCATTATACAAAAGGTACGCAGTCACAGGACAAAGCCTGCTCCTACTGCTTGTACGTACACGGTTTCAGGTTCTATTTCACTCCCCTCACAGGGGTTCTTTTCGCCTTTCCCTCACGGTACTGGTTCACTATCGGTCAGTCAGTAGTATTTAGCCTTGGAGGATGGTCCCCCCATATTCAGACAGGATATCACGTGTCCCGCCCTACTCGATTTCACTGAACACACGTCGTCAACTACGGGACTATCACCCTGTATCGTCGGCCTTTCCAGGCTGTTCGTCTAACGCGTGTAAAGCTTAAGGGCTAGTCCAATTTCGCTCGCCGCTACTTTCGGAATCTCGGTTGATTTCTTTTCCTCGGGGTACTTAGATGTTTCAGTTCCCCCGGTTCGCCCTGTTGAGCTATGTATTCACTCAACAGTAATACCTTATGGTATTGGGTTTCCCCATTCGGAAATCCCAGACTCAAATGGTTTTTACTACCTAATCTGGGCTTATCGCAAGTTAATACGTCCTTCATCGCCTCTGACTGCCAAGGCATCCACCGTGTACGCTTAGTCACTTAACCATACAACCCGAAGGAGTTTCGAGTTGATG
>NZ_JAWPOR010000043.1:0-3270 GCF_033344395.1 Vibrio sp. 1874 | reverse complement strand
CTTTTTAAACACTTTCCTGCAATCTAAACATGCAAATTTCACTGTAATATTTGATTTCATCCTGAATACCTAACGCCGCATTAAGGTGTGAGCGGCGCTTGGCTATACTTGAGCGAAGCGAAAACGCCAAGCGTTGCGAATCACTCTTAAATGCTTTGTTAGCACTCAGTTCACACGTACAGATAGATGAATCGCTAATTTAGCCAAGATTACATTTTGATCATTTTCAGATACAAAAGGACAATTACAATGGTTATGAATATCAACAATAGAGTCTGCAGTATCGATACTGTCGAGATATGCCATTATAAGTTGAATCGATGCCTGATAATTATCATTAGCAGACGTTGTTGAAGGACTTGTTTCGTAGATAACACCATAGGATGCGAGTGAAGGATCATATACAGTGACGTTTGAAAAAAACTGACCACCTTGTTTCTTGATAATATCAATAACAAAATGACGCCCGTTTTTTGATTTAACATTTAGATCATGTAACTCACCAACAGACGAAACAGAAAATACCGTTGACATAAAGTCTCCTTAATACTAGCTAGAATATAGTTATCCGAATCTCAGATAACACCAAAAAATCAATTAAACAATGTTAGAGCATAAAAGCACCTACTTTAAACTGTTATGACATAAAGAGTGCTAACGCCGCATTAAGGTGTGAGCGACGTTTGGCTATACTTGAGCGAAGCGAAAATGCCAAGCGTTGCGAATCACTCTTAAATGCTTTGTTATGCGTACTTTTCCTCGAACATCTGTTTATAGGATTTATTCTGCAATGCTGAACCTGTCAACCCAAACTTGCTAGCTAGGGCTTCAAGTTCCGACCTATAAGCAATTAGCATTGATTCATCGTCTGTCATGATAGCGAACTCAGCAAAGTCGCCAATACCATCTAATGAATCAACCGTGATATGAAACTTGCCAACGAAATAGATACTTCGAGTTTTGGTAGCCTTTAACGTAATTTCGTACCCCATAGTTTCAAGCATACTTTTAGCATTTTCTGCATCAGTGATATTAGTCGCTTCACATCGGTCTGCCTCAGGGCCTTTTACAATCCAAAGCTTAATACCCGAAGGCTTCATAGTGCGAATACAGACACTCTTATTCTGCTGATACAATGATTTATCAGGAGTATCAAAATAACAATCGGATTCTAGATTGTCCTCAACCATTATTTCATGAGGTATATTTTTCAAAACATTCATGAAATTAGTCTTCGACTCAAGGCGGTACTTTAGCTCTACCTCATACTTACCTTGAAAATGCTCATCGCTCATCTTGGGATCCTATAACAAAATGCGAATTTTACCATAAGAGAGAGTAGCTAATCATGCTCGTACGCATAACGCTTTGCTAAGGTGCAGCTAACCAACCATTAAGTTCAAGCAAAGCCACCGTAATCACTAAACTCACCCAAACCAAAAATGCCAAAGGTTAGCTGTCACTCTTAAGCAATTTGTTAGCATTCGCTTATTAGAACGCCAGAACACATATTAATAACGGCATAGATGCATTTACTAGTTTAAGCCACCAATCATTCCCATAAGCCGTTTCATTCGCTCCAACAAATCATCATAGGTTATTATCTTTACCTTACGATTCACATTTAATGAAAACAAAATTTGTTTTTGGTCTTCTGAGAGGTCTTTTGAGCGACCAATAACGACAAAACCTTCAGGATTATATTGATTCGTTAACCATTTCGGTGCATTATTTGTCCCTAATCTAATTTCGTTAATCCAGTCTTCCACTTGTTGAGATGCATGAGTAACTTTTTTTCTTATACGGTTGGACTTCGTAAATATTTTATCACTATGACGCTCCAGCTCAACCAATACTACTTTTTTGTCGACTTGCTCATAACGTATAACTAAGTCTGCTCTATAGCGACCTATTCTAACTTCGCTGAACATAGAGGCCATATGACTATCTAAAATTTGTGGATTTTTATTTAAAAATTCATGTAGCTCTTTTTCTTTTGTCGATCTACTACCAATTAGTCTACAGAAATGAACAAATCTATTTTCCAGTTTCGTAGAATCAGAAATTTTGGGGCATAAACTAGATATTTTCTCTCTAAGAGCTTGTTCTTTAGTTTTAATAGGAATACCTGAGTCTTCAATTTCTTCGACACCTATCGGAGGCATCAACTCTCCTCCTCCCTCAGACAAAACTTTCACATCAGTGTTCTTAAATTCACCTAATATTACCGCTGGAACCATACTAATATCCATTGCTGCATAAGCAAGGTATACAGGATAATCGTCATCAGTTATGAAAACATTACCATCTTCATAGATAAGCAACTCAGAAAAAGAAAAGCCAAAATCACACATTTTGTTAATGTAAGACTGAATTCTTTCTTTCGGAATAGATAATGCGTATTCAATATCACGTGGCTTAATAATATTTAATGGAACTTCTGCTTTATAGCATTTTATTTCATTTTTATGAGCCTTAACTATTAAATCTAATAAATAGTCATTATCAGTAAGCTTATCTTGTTCATCAACAATTATTAAATCTTTTGTTAATACTGGATACTCGTAACGGTGATAGGCTATTAAACATCGGAGAGCAAATACGGCATACTCATTTGATTGCACACTTTCCTTAGATATATGAGTCCAGCCATTAATGGTAAAAAGAGAAACAAATGGCTCTGGTTCTTTTTTACACACTCGAATTTCTAGGCGTACTGCTTTCTTCGTTAAGTACTCTCTATCGAAAATTGTTATAGAATAGACTAAACCAGCGCCTTTAAGCTCTTCTCTTTGAATTAACACTCCTTTTTCTACATCTTGAATACGAGAAGTTATAAAGCAAAACTCAGGAAGAGGTAATGTTTCCAATTGAGATATCTTAGACTTACATTCCGCAAGCTGTGGTAAATCGCCTTCAGAATAAACTAAATCTTTTTTTATCATTAAAATTGCATTATACATATCACCAACTAAGGGGTTGGCTTGATAGTGCTCTAAAATCCAACTTTTTATTTCTTCTGAACTTCCTATCCTTTTTTCGCCTTCCGAAATCTCTAGTAGAAGCTCTCTTCTGAGCTCACTAAGCATTGAGAAAACTCCATTTTCAGATGAAGGAGTTCCTAAATTCTCTACTCTTTTCGTTACAAGTTTCATTATAATCCTTCAAAACCTGATTGACGCTATTTGCATGCTAACGCCGCATTAAGGTGTGAGCAACGCTACCACGAAACCTAACCATACAACCGTAAACACAAAACCCAACGATGGA
>NZ_JAWPOR010000042.1:0-3297 GCF_033344395.1 Vibrio sp. 1874 | reverse complement strand
AATCCACTCCTTTTCTGTTAACTGAAGCTAGATTCACGCCAAGATACTACCCACTAGTCTATCGTTTGTCTCATGTCGCCTAACGCCCTGTTAAGGTGTGAGGCACGCAATACCTAAGTCTCCGCATACCACATTAACCACTAAAACCAACGCATAGTAAAAATGCCACGCGTGCCGAATCACTCTTGAACAATTTGTTATGCGCGTTCTCCACGATTGAACGCAACTACAGTAGCGCGTAATTTAGTCAGCTTAAACTCTGTAAGTAACACTGTAACAAAAGACAATATAGAAACGGAGATAAGTGCAATATTTATCAAAGCATTACCACTAAACTCATAAATACCTGACAGACCAATAAATAGCAAAAGACAGGCAATTATCGATAGAATCGAATCATTAGTTTTCACTTTATACTCATCATCAGGTATATCTTTTATTATCGAAACCGGATTTGAAAGCCCGTCAAGCCGAACTGCAATTTTTCCTTTTTTAATTTTGACTTTTAGGCCAGAACTTCTTAACGAATTAGCTAAATCTTCCATGATTGATTATCTCCATTTCTGCGAGCGCATAACGCCCAATTAAGGTGTGAAGCACGCGACTACGACACTTAATTTGACCACCGTAAACACTAAACTCAACCCAAACCCAAAATGCCAAGCGTGCTGAATCACTCTTAAATTGTTTGTTATGTGTTTAATTCCGCGTTCATAGATTCAAGCCAATCAAGCTTTTGCTGTTTATTATATGGACTAGGGTATCTAAACCAAGGGCTTTCAAGTGGTAACCCTTTCACATTTGGTACTTGTTTAAGAAAAGTTTTAGCCGATTCTCTAAGTACAGCAGTTGAGCCCCAAGCCACAATTACAGTTTTGCTCTCTGAACAATATTGCTTCAGCTCACAACGTCTATCTTTATGTGTCAAGCTATGAGGATTAGAGTTATCTAATGTTTTAGCTTTTTGAAATTCAGTAGAAAATTTGCCACTGTTTCCATTTCGCAAATCAGATAAGTTTATAACTCGTACATGCTTCCATTCATTTAGCAACATAAGGCGCATAATTTGATATTGAGCATTGTCTGGTCGCGTAGAGACTATTTCCTTTTCCCAAGAATTAGACATTATTTGATCAATAGAATACGTTTTCGGAACGTAATCAGCACTTAATGGTTTAGATGAACCAGGGTTCATCATAACAACTAAGGTACAAGGCTTTGAACTGGCTATATCTCCAACTGATTTGGATACAATTTCTAAAACACTTCTACACTTGAAAGTTTCATTTTTGATTTTTAGATCGTAAAAGTGACCATAAACAGAGAATTTCGTTTTTAATTCTTTTGCATAAATAAATCCCATTAAAACTCCAATTATTCGAAAACACATAACGCCCTGTTAAGGTGTGAGCAACGCAATACCGAAGCTCCCGCATACCACCTTAAACACCAAACGCAACGCATAGTGAAAATGCCACGCGTTGCGAATCACTCTTGAACAGTTTGTTATGCGTAATTTTTGACGTACTTTGTCATTGCTGTTTCCGAGACTGACAAACCGTCGATTCTATATTGATCTTTGAACTCTCCAACAACATTGAACCCTGCCTTTAGGTAGAGGTTCTTTGCTGGGAAATTCTCTGATAATACACAAAGATCAAGCCAGTCAATTTCAGCTTTTTCTTGGCAGAAATTTATAACAGCATCAATGAGTCTTTGACCAAGACCTTGCTTCCGGCAAGAAACATCTACGCCCATACCTAATAGAACCCTGTGAGAACGGCTTCCATCACTGTGGTGGCGAAGATCAACATGACCTTTGATATTTCCAGAGGTGTCTTTTACAACCCAAAGTTTTCTCCAACCTAAGTCGCCAAACTGATGAGAAAAGCCTTGGATAAACTTATCTTTTGTTGTTTCAGGAATTTCACTTTGCTCTCTGGACATTGGCTGGAAAAGAGGAACTTCTCCATTGCCATTTTCAGACAGCTGATTTTCTAGATACACAAAGAATGAATCTAAATCCGATTTCTCCGCTTCTACTACTTCCATCTAATTCTCGGTACTCCATCAATTACGCATAACGCCGCATTAAGGTGTGAGCGATGCTTGGCTATACTTGAGCGAAGCGAAACTGCCAAGCGTTGCGAATCACTCTTGAATGCTTTGTTATGTGCGTGCTAAACGGTAGCGCCTTACCGTACCCTCATTGTCATCTGTGTAGTTACCGAGGTATTCACCACCACAGTTTTCGATGACCTTTTGAGACGCGGGATTATCAATTGAACAAGTAACAATAACTGAATCAGTGACAACATGGTCTCGCACCCAAGCAAGCAGAAATGAGGCTACACCCTTACCACGAGCAGACGGTCTAGTTTCATAGCCAACATGACCAATGACATTTTCTACGTTGGCATTAGTACCTTTGCGAACTCGGATTGCACCTAAAATTTCGGAGTTCGATACACAGTAGTAAGTTGTGCTAGGTAAACATCCCTTTGGTAACTCGGAGATTGCCTTTGAACGTTCGACCAAACCTGACAAATAAGCTGTCGGATCTTGCTCCACACCCAAATATTTTGGAATACCCGATTCTAGGCATTCTTTCGCATAACTCGCTAATATTGGGGCCAAATCAGGGTTGGCCTCTATCACTTCCATGTAAATTTTCCTCATAAGCACATAACGCCTTGTTAAGGTGTGAGGCACGCAATACCGAAGGTTCCGCATAACACCTTAACCACTAAAACCAACGCATGGTAAAAATGCCACGCGTGCCGAATCACTCTTGAACAATTTGTTATACGAATTTTTTCAGTGCCGACACTTGCTGTTCAAATAACTCACAATCTGACTTTGAGTATGACTTAGCTACATTAACCCATTGAACGCCCGTTTCATCTATGTGGCGAAACTCGACTTGAAGTGCATATTTAGAACAACGAAAAAGAGCAAAAACCAAACCTACAACCGTCAGACTAAGAACTAAAACTAGTAGCCATTGTGGCACCTCTTCCAACCTTGGAATAACTAACCAAACTGCCCCTGAAAACACACACACCCAGAATAAAACTTGACCTAAATTATCAAGAAAACTTAACTTTTTAACCCTAACATTGTTTATCTTAGACAAAGGATATGAGTCTTTCTTAAACCTGAACTCTTTTGAATCCAAGTTAAAATCAGTATTTTTGTACATAATTTCCCTCTATTCGTATAACGCCTTGTTAAGGTGTGAGGCACGCAATACCGAGGTTTCCGCATACCGCCTTAACCACTGAACTTAACGCATAG
>NZ_JAWPOR010000041.1:0-3453 GCF_033344395.1 Vibrio sp. 1874 | reverse complement strand
CACCATGATTCACATCAAGAATACTTGAATAAAAAGAATGGGATGAGACAGATGGCTACAAAGTGCCAGTTAACGCCGCATTAAGGGGTGAACAACGCAAGCCACCCGACCTAAACCATTGCACCGTAAACACTAAAGCCAATTCAAACCAAAACTGCCAAGCGTTGTGAATCCCTCTTGAATGCTTTGTTATAACGCTGATTCGCACAAACTAACACGAAAATTGTATGAATCTAATGACTTACTTGCGATAACTACTTTTCCATTCGGTAAATAAGCAACTCTTTCATTTTCACCAAGCTTACAGTAACTAAACTCCTCTGTTTCGAGGTGATATGCAAACCATTTAATCTTTTCATCAACAACATCCAAGTACCATGAAGTGTCTTTGTTGAACGCAATGCAAGTTGACAATAAGCATATACAAGCAACTATACGTCCAAAGAGCAAAACTGGTGACTTCCGCCCAAAATTTTTAAGAAAGCTCAGAGTTAAAAGTTTTTTAGGAGCAAAGTCATCTAATTGTGATACTGAACTAAACATTGCTATTGGCACTAGTGGTAATGCCAAAAATAACCCGATAATTGAGAGTGTGATTGGGATAAGCAGTACGGACGCAACGGTAATAGTATAAGCAAAAGGACTGCTAGGAACTTCGAGGATTGAATTTACATTTGTCGATGCTAGCCCTAAATTGAGTGCAGTGCCTGCAATAATGACTACACCCCAAAAGGCTTTTACAAAAAGCAATGAACTAGCCTGCTTAGCTATCCCATTGAGCCATATTATTGCTCCCGACAAAACAAAACCAAGGAAGACCCAATAGCTTGGAAATGGAGCAAAATAGTTAATCAATGGCATAGCTAAAAATGAAATGAAACCAATTAGATAAGCAGCTTCTTCGTTGGTAAGAGAAGAAACTTTCTCCTTATATGCCTTAACAATTTCCACTGTTTCTCCTTAAGCGTTATAACGCCCAATTAAGGCGTGAGCAACGCCACCACTTAACTTAACCGATTGCACCGTAAACACTAAAGTTGATTTGAACTAAAAATGCCATGCGTTGCGAATCGCTCTTGAATTGTTTGTTATGAGGCAACTTGAAGCGACAAAGAAAGGAAGTTTTCATCGCTTTCAGCCACCTGATAGCCAAGGGATTTGTAAAACCTTACCGCAGGCTCGTTTCTAGTAAAACTTGATAAGGTTACGTAACTACGCCCTTGCTCACGCGCCATTTTGTGAATCATGTTCATGACCCTTTCACCCAGTTTCTGATTTTGAAATTCAGGAAACACAATGAGTAAATGTACATGAAGTGCATTGTCGTAAGGCTTGAAGCATAGCATGCCAACTTGCGTGTTATTGAGGTAAACCCAGTGAAACCAAAGCGGCTCATAATCGTTTTTTAAACGATTGACCTGAAACTCATCACACCACCCAAAGACGGCATCAACATGCGAATAAAGTCCTTGTTTAACAACAGTAAACAGACTTTCGAACTCATCACTTTCTACTTGTATTAGTTGAATATCCATATGCCTCATAACGCCTTGTTAAGGTGTGAGGCACGCAATACCGAAGCTGCCGCATACCACCTTAATCACTAAAACCAACGCATAGTAAAAATGCCACGCGTGCCGAATCACTCTTGAACAATTTGTTATACGATTTCTCACAACGAGCGCTGAAACAGACCTTTTTGGACTTTGAAACCTAATTTTTCAAACAGAGCTTTAGACCGAAAGTTACCTTCATCAATGTCTGCATACAATTTTTCAATGCCCACAGATTTTGCGTGAGAAAATAATAAACTGAGAGCTTCCAACATATAGCCTTGTCGCCAATATGCTGAATTAAGTAAGCATCCAACCTCACATGAACGACCACAATCACTAAAACTATGTAAACCGCAAGTTCCAATAACTTTGTTGGTCGATTGCTCTAAAACTGCCCATTCCAGCGATTCACCCGACTTTTCTAATTGGACGACGCTTTCTAGCATCTGAAATATCAAATCTTTCGATGGAAAAACCGGATCTGAGGCAAATTCCATTGTTTGAACATCACCATAAATTTCAAACAAGTCATCAGAATCTTCCATTTGAATTGACCTCAATACAACCCTACTTCCGTGTAAATCAGGCTTCATTTTACTCCTTAATCGTATAACGCCCTGTTAAGGTGTGAGCAACGCAATACCGATGCCGCCGCATACCACCTTAAACACCTAAACCAACGCATAGTAAAAATGCCACGCGTTGCGAATCACTCTTAAACAGTTTGTTAGCTATTTTTTCAAGAAATCAAGAAAGTTAACGTCAAACACACCTTCTTCATCTTCTATACGAACCATAGAATTGAAAGAGGCTTCTTCAAAAGAAGGGTTTTCTTTTAAGATGTCTAGAAACAATGGCTTAATTTCATCACTTTCTATCGCCAAAGCAAGTGATTCGTGCGCAATCCTAATCAGTAGTTTAATATCTTCATCTTCATCGCCTGAAAGCTCCTCCTCCTCCCAACTTTCCATGATATCTCGAAGTTTAGATACATTCTTATTACCTCTTTCAAAATCAGAGAGAATAATAAACTCACCATGTGAGACTTGATTGTGTTGGACAAAATCCAGCCCATCCTTATTCCATATATTCCAATGCATGTCATAGTGCCAAAAGGCTACAGATATAGTCATATGGGAAAAAGCCTTCTGGCTTACGTAAAATTTTAATTCATCAATTCTGCTATCAATTAGCGTTAATAAAACACTCTTGTAACAATCAACTAGCTCAGTTTTATCTATCACAACAACTCCTATAGTGGATAAAGATTAAAAAGTGACAATTCCTATAAATAGCTAACGCCTTGCTAAGGTGTGAGTAACGCAATACAAAAGCTACCGCACAGCGCCTTAATCACCATAAGCCACCGCAAAGTAAAAATGCCACGCGTTACGAATCACTCTTAAGCAATTTGTTAGTACATGCGCCACTTCTATTTGTGCACTCCAAGATATTGAAAATTTGTATGATATGAAAGACTTTGAACACTGAAGTGAGACGGGCAACTACAAAACTTAAACTCGGTTAAGAGACGTGAGTTGGCTAGAAGAAAAACGTACTGAACTCCCCTACTTTTACTGGATTCAAATTAGAAAAGGATTCGGTCCTCGTACTTCAACAGCCACACCAAAAGTAATCAAGGTTCTCTCAAAAGCCACCACGAAAATGAAGAAGCGCCAAAGAAATAGACTAAGAGTTAGAAGCCGTAAACGGTGAAATAAAAGCAAGCACTCCGCATATAGTGCCACCGGATAGAACGTGAAAGGTACAAACTGAAAGGTGTAAAGGCGAGCGCCAAAACAGGTAAACATCAAAACTTATGACCTTTGATGTCAAACCCGTACTAACGCCGCGTTAAGTAGTGAGCAACGCCACCACTAAACTTAACCATACCACC
>NZ_JAWPOR010000040.1:292-3770 GCF_033344395.1 Vibrio sp. 1874 | reverse complement strand
GCGGATCAAATTATTGCATGGTGCGACAAGCAGCTTGCCAATAAAAATGACAAAAACGCCCCTTAGAGGGCGTTTTTTGTTTTAAATAAACCTGCTGATTTTTGCCCTGTAAATCGCCTGAAAAGCGTCACAAACTTTCAGACCGATTTCTGGGTCAGTAGGGCATAGTAAGTGCTTAAAAACGTGCCTAGAGCCTCTGATGGCGTTCTAAGGGCTGTTTTTGATAGCTAACTCGCCCGTTTAACATAATAGGAATAATAGACACCGATTTTGAGTGTGGCTCAGGCATAAATTTGGATTCTGATTAATGTATACATCTTCAAGTGGTTCTATGAAATTGGTATACATTAATCAATAGGGGGAGGTGATTTTCGTTACAGAGTCACGCGTTGCGAATCACTCTTAAATGCTTTGTTAGAGCACTTTGCTCTGTGTCACCAAGTCAAAAGCTTCGTTAACTTTTTTCCCAAGCGAAATCTGTTTGATTCCTGCAGGAACATGTAAGAACAGTGGAAAAATAGCCCAAAAAAAGAATAGCCCAATAACAACAAACAACCATCCACCTACTACTTGGGCATCATACTTACCAAATACTCCCTTTGTGTGGTTATTGTAAGCATAGGCAATAAACTTACCTGTTTTTGAGTCCCGCTCGCCGACAACAGTAACTTCATCATTACGATTAATAACCCAAGCATCAGATACTTGAAGTTCGATTACACAATTATTTTCACTTAATTCAAACTGTACCTTGGTTTTAGTGACCGCTTTGAAATTAATAACCTTACCAACTAATTTATCTAACATTATTTTGTTAACTCTATGTTACTTTACTAGGAGTGCTCTAACGCCCTGTTAAGGGGTGAGCAACGCAATACCGAAGCTTCCGCATACCGCCTTAACCACTAAAACCAACGCATAGTAAAAATGCCACGCGTTGTGAATCCCTCTTAAACAGTTTGTTAGCCCTTTGCCCAAATTTGGTACGTGTAATCAATATTTGAACTGAAACTTTGCTCAAATGTTTGTTTGAAACTCTGTGGAACTGAAGGGAAAAACACGTCGCCAGAGATGTGCTTATGAATCACTGAAAGATGGATAACATCTGCTTGTTCGATTAATGCTTTGTAAATTTCACCACCACCAGAAACAAAGACATGTGTTGTCGTATTGTCTAAGTAAGATAATGCCGATTCAATGCTGGTGAAATAAATAACATCTGGATCATTCGAGACCATTTCTGAGCGAGTAACCACAGCATATTTCCTATTGGGAAGTTTACCCATTGAGTCGAAAGTTTTACGACCGACTAAAAGCCAATGATTGTAAGTCATAGCTTTGAACAGGAGCTGCTCACCTTGTACATGCCAAGGTATATCCAATCCAGAGCCAATTACTCCATTCTCAGAAACTGCTGCCATAATGGATATTTTCATTTTTCCTCCTGAGGGCTAACGCCCGCCTAAGGGGCTGGCAACGCATAACAACTAAACTCAAACACAACAACTGCAACCACAGCGGCTCATTGGGACTGGAAACGCCACGCGTTGACAGTCCCTCTTGAGGCGTTTGTTATGTGTGTGTTCAAACCATCAAATTTAGTCAGGAACTACTATTAAACCTAATTGCTCTAAAAGTTGTTCTTGCTGCCACGAACAGATTTTTACACCTGTAAGGTCAACTTTCCGAGGGTCTAAACCATACAACTCCGAGTGGCTCAAATCACAACCTTGCAACCTACACTGGCTCCAACACCCTTCAGAAAATACTCCCCGACTTAAATCAGACTCTTTAAATGATGCACCACTCAGATTTGCGCCAATCCATCTATTCTCAAACAAATCACACTTTTCGATACACTGCCTTTCAAAGTTGGCGTATGAAAGATTACAACCTGTTATATAAGCTGAACAAAAATACATTCTGTTCGATACCTGATTCATGAAGCTAGCTTGAGAAAAATTGGCACCCTTTAAATCGCATTCTCTGAACTCGATACCAAAACAATTTGCACCTTTGAAATACGACATTGAAAGACTGCAGTTTTTAAAAGATGCATCTCTAAGATCCGAGTAAGAAAAATCACACCCCTCTAATTCACCTCGTTCAATGAAAGAACAATCTACAAATTGTGTATCGCGGAGGTTCGCTCGTTTAAAGGAACAGCAGAAAAATTTGCAATTTTTAAAATACTGACCACTCATGTCTTGATGTGAAAAGTCTGCTTGTACATATAACTGGTCTGTTTTATCCATTTTCTAGCCCTCTTTCTATTTGAGTCGAAGACTAACATTTACCAACCAGTTCTCAAGAAAAATAAACACCTTAAAAACAGCAACTTACAACCACTTAAAATCGCAAAAATAAGGCGCCAAATTGACGCTCTAAGGCACCGTTTTTTAATTCACCCATGCCGCATGGCTAGAAAAAAGTTTTGATTAATCATGGCGCTTGCAAGAAAAACACATAACGCTTTCTATACGGCGAAAAGCCGTATTTCTACTCAGATCTAAGCTCATTTAATCTTTCATGGTCAACATAAATTCAAAGACTTAAAGATAAATTCGGCATGTTAGGTGGTAACATGTCGCTTAATGTGAAGAGTGGGATTTAACGTAATGTCACTTTGTGCGAAGTGCAGTGTTTCGGTAGAACAATGATTCTCGAAAGGTCGCTATAGCGGCCTTTTTTGTGCCTGAAAGCAAGAAAAGCGAAGGGAAATTGCGAAGTAAGGTATTGAGGAGTAAGATTAACTCTAGATAAAACAAAGCCCCGAAACTCATTCAAACTTGGCGGAATGGAGAGTTATCAGGGCTAAAGCTTAAGGTAATTTTAACACATGGAAAGACAAAGACAATCCACACGTAACCGCCATAAGTGCAGTTATGTGTGAAAGCTAAACAATCAAACGCATTTCAACTCGATCTAATCGAGACGCTTCCTCATAAGCCGTATTGCACCGATGAACTCGGTGTCACTTACATACGCCCAAAAAGTACAGCGATTAAGAAAAAATATCTGCAAGTGAACCAACCGAAGTTGGTCACTTACCTTGTCTTTGATATTGATCGACAAGGCGGTGTGTTGGCTTGGTACGACAACGATCTTCCCACACCATATTGGACTTCAAAGAACCCAGAGAACGCACACGCACACATTGCGTATCGCTTGAAAGTTCCATTCTGTACGTCTGATATCGCGCATAGTGAACCTATTCGCTACGCAGCTGCGATTGAATCCGCGATGATTGAGCGTCTGAAAGCGGATCGTGGATTCGCAGGACTACTGACGAAAAATCCACTGCACCCACATTGGCAAAATGAGTTTTGGACAGAGTACGAGTACACACTCGATGAACTGGCGGAATACCTCGATCTGAAAGGCCACCCGTTACGTGGTAGCGAAACGTCTGGTCTTGGCCGTAACTGTGAGTTGTTCGATAACACTCGTCAGTGGGCATATAGAGCGAGTCGGGAAT
>NZ_JAWPOR010000040.1:0-282 GCF_033344395.1 Vibrio sp. 1874 | reverse complement strand
TAACTACAAAAGAAAGTGGAATGCAGCCGTCTACGACAAAGTAGAAAGTACGAATAGCCAGTTCAATGTTCCTTTGCCCGTGTCAGAAGTGAAAGCGATAGCGAAGTCGATCGCTAACTGGACGTATCGAGAATTCACGCCAGAAAAGAAAAGCCAATGGCACGCTAAGAAAGGTGCTAAGGGTGGAAAAGTTTCAAAAGGTGGAGGTAGACCTAGCCTTAACGAACCTTGGGTTGAGCTTGGTATCAGTCGAAGAACTTACTTCCGTTGGAAGTCGACTGG